>JAYTDA010000283.1:0-2089 GCA_043736155.1 Paracoccaceae bacterium
CCAGACGCGCTGCCCGACATCGCCTTCGTTCAGATCGCCCCGCTGGTGATCTCGATCGGTGGCGAGGGTGAGTCGCGGCACCTGCGTTTTACCGCCGCGCTCGAAACCGCCGCGCCCTACGCCGAAGAGGTGACGCTGCTGCTGCCGCGCATTCTCGATGTGCTGAACGGCTATCTGCGCGCGATTGCGGTGACGGAAATCGAGGATCCCGCCGGGATGGTCCGCTTGCGGGCGCAACTTCTGCGCCGAATCCAGATCGTGACGGGTGACGGGCGGGTGCGCGACCTGCTGGTCACCGAATTCGTGCTGAACTAGGGGCCTGGCAGAATGGCAGGCGGAGGGGTCGAGATGGGACTGATCGCTGATATGATGATGTCTGCCGGCGCATTTGGTGCGGCGGTCTACTGCTATGTCCTGTCGGGGCGGCTGAAGAAATTCACCACGCTGGAAACCGGCATGGGCGGCGCGATTGCGGTGCTGTCGGCGCAGGTCGATGACATGACCAAGGCGCTGGACCGGGCGCGGGCGACCGCCGGAAACTCCGCCAACGGGCTGGAGACGCAGACGCAGCGGGCCGAGGTGGCGGCGGCCAAACTGGAACTGCTGATCGCCGCGCTGCACGATCTGCCCGACCCGGCGCGCGCCCCGCCTGACCCCGTCGATGCCGAGGCTGACAGTGACCGCAAGCTGCGGTTCGTGCGCCGCCGGGGCCGGGGCGATGCGCTGGAGGCCGCCGAATGACGGAGCGCAGCGCGGCACCCGCAAAGGCCAGACCCCGCAAGGGCCGGGGGCGGGCAGGCCGCAGCGTTCTGGTGGTGCTGGCCCTGCTGCTCGCCTCGTCCGGCGCGCTGCGGATCGGGTCGATCGCCGGTGTCGCCTTGGCCAATTCCGACGTGGTGCCCGAGCAGGCCACCCCGGCCTCGTGCCCGCCACCCCCTGCCGCTCTGGCCGGGGCGCTGGCGACGCGTGAGGCCGAGGTGGCGGTGCTGGAGGCGGCGATGGCCGACCGCAAGGCCGCACTGGCTCTGGCTGAAACCGCGATCAGCCTCCGCATGGCGGAACTGGAGGCGGCAGAGGCAAATCTGAAGGCCACACTTGCCCTGGCCGACGGTGCCGCCGAAGATGATCTGCTGCGGCTGACCACCGTCTATGAAACGATGAAACCCAAGGACGCCGCCGCGCTGTTTGAAACCATGTCCCCGGAATTCGCCGCCGGTTTTCTGGGCCGGATGCGACCTGACGCAGCGGCGGCTGTGCTGTCGGGCATGTCGCCCGATGCCGCCTATTCGATCTCGGTGCTGATCGCGGGGCGCAATGCGACGGTTCCCAAGGATTGACGTGAGGGTTTCTTAACCCGCCTTTGGCAGACTGGCAGCTTGTTGGGTCACAGTGGTTGGGAACTTGAATGATCGCCATCGTCGGCATCGTCTGCATCTTCGTCATGGTCTTCGGCGGCTACATCCTTGCCGGCGGCCATATGGAGATCATTTTTCACTCGCTGCCCTATGAAATGATCATCATCGGCGGTGCCACGCTCGGGGCGTTCCTGTTGGCGAATGATTTTTCCACGGTCAAGCAGACCGGCAGGGATACCGCGAAGATCTTCAAGGGCGCCAAATGGAAGCACGCCGATTACCGCGATCTGCTGTGCCTGTTGTTCGAACTGATCCGCATCGCGCGGGCAAACCCTGTCGCGCTGGAGGAACATATTGAAAACGCGCATGAATCGCCAATCTTTGGCCGCTATCCGAAAATCCAGAAAGACCATGACGCCGTCGATCTGATCTGTGACACCCTGCGCGCGGCCTCGATGAACTATGATGATCCGCATCAGGTTGAAGAGGTGCTCGACAAGCGGATGGAGGCGGCGCATCACCATGTTCTGAACTCCAGCCACGCGCTGCAGGGGGTGGCCGATGGGCTGCCCGCCATCGGCATCGTCGCCGCCGTGCTGGGGGTGATCAAGACCATGGGCTCCATCGACCAACCCCCCGAGATTCTGGGCGGCATGATCGGCGGCGCGCTGGTCGGCACCTTTCTGGGTGTGTTTCTGGCCTACGGTTTCGTCGGGCCGATGGCATCCCGGCTG
>JAYTDA010000284.1:0-4450 GCA_043736155.1 Paracoccaceae bacterium
TAGGGATTGGTCTGAGGGCGGCACCTTTTCCTGGCGGAACCTCCGGGCCGAGGAGCCACTCCGGACGCAGTTCGATGGAGCCGCCCCCGTTGTGCAGGCAGGTGGTGACATGGCCTTGTGGTGTCCCTCCAGCGCGCGCGCTCACCCGTTCAGATGTCCCTACTAGATCTGCTATCGCCGCTCCCCCGACACGGGCCTGACCATCAGGGCAGGTAGCCTCGGCGCGTTAAGGCCGCCACATTCGTTGTGTTCACCAAAGGAGAACCCGTCATGGCCTCGTCGGCATCTGCAACCGCACTTCAATCCTTTTCTAATGACCTCGCGACATTGGTCTCCTCAGCCTCGCGTAGCGTAGTCGGCGTGCATGGACAGCGCAGCACAACCAGCGGTTTCGCCTGGCGCGATGGCCTCGTCGTGACTTGCGAAGAGAGCCTCTCCGACGATGGTCCCTACGAGATCATGCTGCCCGGCGGCGACAAGGTCAGCGCCACCCTTGTCGGACGCGATCCCTCGACGGACGTGGCGGTTCTGCGCCACGAAGCCCGCGAGCTGGCTTTGGCTCCTCTCACGACCACTTCGCCCGCCGCGGGGTCACTTATCGTCGCGGTCGGATCTTACGATGGCGCGTCGAGCGCCTATCTTGGTCTTGTGGCACATGTGTCGGGTCCCTGGCGGGCCATGCGAGGAGGCGAAATCGACGCACGCATCGATCTGGACCTGCAGCTTGGCAGAAGTGCGGAGGGCGGCCTCGCGCTCGACACATCGGGTAATGCCTTGGGGATGGTCGTCTTTGGTCCGCGACACCGGTCGCTCGTGATACCCGCCGCAACCATCGAGAGGGCCGCAGGCAGTCTTGCCCAGCACGGCCGCATCGCGCGTGGCTACCTCGGTGCCGGTTTGCTGCCGGTGCAGGTTGAGGGCGAGGAGACCGCCGGCATCATGGTCACCTCCGTGGACCCCAAGGGTCCTGCCGCCGCCGCCGGTTTGCGCCAAGGCGATATCCTCGTGGCCTGGAACGACCAGCCGATGCGACCGATGCTCCAAATGCTGCGGGACCTTGGGCCTTCGAGCATCGGCACCGTGGTCCAGTTGACCGTCAAGCGCGCCGGCGAAACTTGCGAGGTTTCGTTGACCATCGGGGAAAGGCCCGCTGATTGAACACGCGTGACCAGCCTGCCGGGGAAACGATAAGGGTCCGCCTGCGGCTCGCGGATCTCGACCTCGCGGAAAGGCTGGCTCAGGTGCTGTCACACGTGCCCGGGATCGAAGTCGTCGAAGGGGAGGCGGATGTTCTCTTGAGCGACCCAAGGCCGCGCATCGCCAATGAAAGCACTGGCGAGGCCCTTCTCACGGCGCGCGAGCGTGAAGTGCTGGGCCTCCTGGCGGAAGGGGCGTCGAACAAGCTGATCGCGCGCCAGCTGGGGGTTTCCGTGCACACCGCCAAGTTTCATGTGCGGTCGCTGACCGACAAACTGGATGCAACTGGCAGGACTGACGCAGTCACTCATGCGGCGCGTCTTGGCGTCATCCATCTGTGAAGTCGATCTTACGAAGCGCGGCGATCGTTGTAGCTATTTGCTGGTGATTAGGGCCGACCATGGTGCCCGAAGAAACCGCCCCCGAAGCGCAGAGCAAGGCGGCCTTCGACATCTTCACCACATACTGGAGCCTCGCTGAGAGCGCTAGGGTTCGCAAGGCTCCCATCTGCCCGAGATCGCTTTCGAGAGCCTGCAGCACCCCCACAAGGCTCTCGACGCGGGCACTCGTGCACGTCGGGCCACTAAAGGCCCGCCGACAAAGTTCATCGAACAACGGGCCACTCGTTCAACGCCTGTGAGAGTCGTTCCAGACCGTCCTGAAGCCGTGCCGCTGCCCCGCCGCCAACACCGAGACGGATGTGACCCGGCAAGTCATACGCGCTGCCTGGCATCAGGAATGTGCGATAGGGCGGGGCAAGAAGAAATCGCGCGAAAGCATCGCTGTTTATGCCGTCGGCTAGCCTGGCCAGTCCGATCAGCCCGGCCTTGGGCGGCACCCATGTGAGACGCTTTTGCGCTGAGACCCAAGCGTTCATCTGCGCCAGATTTGCTGCGCCCTCCCGACGGGCGCCCTGCAATGCTGTGACATAGCGCTGTGGCCGCAGCGCGATTTCAGCGATGACCTCGCCCATGATATTCATGATCTCGCTGGAGTTCTCACGCAGGATCAACGCGTCGCGCATGAGTCCAGCATCGCGGCAGATAAGCCAGCCTGTGCGAAGCCCTTGCAGTCCCAGTGACTTGCTGACCGACCCCGTCGTGATCCCGCGCTTGTAGAGACCTGCGACCGAGGGTGCGCGCGGACCATCCCATTCGAGCCCCGCGTAGACTTCGTCGATCAACAGCCACGCACCGACCTTGTCTGCGATGGCGACGATCTCGGCGATCTCGGCGGCACTCAGCAGATCGCCGGTGGGATTGTTGGGATTGGTCAGGAAGATCATCCGCGTGCCCGGTGTGACCGCAGCGGCCAAACGATCCATCGGCAGGCGCCAGCCCTGGGCCTCATCCCGGGCGACCTTGACCATCTCCGCCCCCTTGGCCTTGGCCAGCACCTCGGCCTGCGGCCAGCCGGGTGCCTCTATGACAATGCGCTCGCCCGGTTGCATAAGCTGCATGATCGACAAGAAATTTGCCTCCGCCGCCCCGGCGGTGATCAGCACATCGGCCGGGCTGCAAATCCCGGTCAGCCCGGCCTGGGCCAGGACATGCTCGCGCAGTTCAGGCAGGCCGCGAAAATCGCGGCTGTTCCAGTCGAGTGACTGGTTCGGATCAAGGTCCGCCAGATAGTCACCCAGCCGGGGTGATGCCGACAGCGAGAATCCCACGATGGCCTCGGGGGCGGCATCCGTGGTCTCCAGCAGGTGTTGGAACAATGCGTGGATCTTGACTTTCAACCGGCTGCTCCGCTCATCTCGCCGAGGAGGAACGCCATGATGGATCAGATTGCGATCAAGGGGAAACCCCTTCGACTGGCGGTGCTGGATTATGGACTGTTCGAGGTCCATTCCGGTCCGCGCACGATCGGCATCTGCGGCTTTGCCATTCAAACCGATGCCGGAGAATTGGTGCTGATCGACACCGGCTTTCCGGCGAAATACGTGGCCGATGCCGAGGCCGCGACGCAGGAGGACGGGCTCGGCAGCTTTGGCCGCGTGCTGTCGATCACGGACCAGAACACGCCCCAGGCGCAGCTTGCCAAACTGGGGCTGGCACCATCCGACGTCACCTTGATGATCCAGAGCCATACCCATATCGACCATGTCGGCCACATCGCCGGCTTTCCGGGCGTGCCGATCCTGATCGCCGAGGCCGAGCGCGCCCTGCCGCGCCCCCTTTACTGGTCGGGCAAGCGGGCGATGGAATGGCCCGACCGCGACTATCACCTGGTCACCGGCGATATGAAGCTGGCGCCTGGGTTCGAGGTGCTGCTGTGTCCCGGCCATGCACCGGGCCAGCTGGCGTTCATGGTCAACTTGGCCGGGGCGGGCTGGATGTTGCTGACCTCGGATGCGATCAGCCGCGCTGCCGAGATCGACGAAGGCTTTGCCGGGTCATGGGACGTGCCGCTGGCGGTGCATCACGGCGAAAGGCTGATGCGGCTGGCGCGCGAAAGGGGCGCCGAGGTGATCTTCGGTCATAGCCCGCAGCAATGGCCCGGACTTCGGAAGGCGCCGGACTGGTTTACCTGACGTCGCGGCCCTGGTTCAGGATGATGACGTTGCCGCTGCAGATGTCCCCGGCGGCCGAAATCAGGAAGCCGACCCAGGCCGAGATCTCGGACGGTTGCATTGCGTGCCCATGCGGCATGGCGGCGATCGCACGGGCCAGCACATCTTCGGTCAACACCTTGAACAGCGGCGTCTCGGTCATCGCCGGCGCAACCGAGTTCACCGCGATCTTCTCGCGGGCATAGCGGCGCGCCAGGTCCTTGGTCAGCGTGTCCAGCGCTGCCTTCGAGGCGCGGTAGTGCGGCGGGTCGAACACGTCGAAATTGTAAGCCCCATTGGAGCTGATGTTGACGATCTTGCGGACACCTGGACGCCCCGCCATCAGCGGAATGACCGCCTGACAGCAATGAAACGCGCCTGAGAAATTGAGCGCCATCTGCCGGTCCAGCTCCTGCGCCGGGATATTCGGAAAGTCCGACATGAAGCAAGTGCCCGCGTTGTTGACGAGCGCGTCGACGCCGCCGTAATCCTGCCCTATCTGCGCGAAGACTGCGGAGATCGCTGCGGCGTCGGTCAGATCGATCTTGTGGCCCGTGAACCCAGCCGCCGCCATGCTGTTCAGGCCCGGCGCGTCAATGTCCAGCCCTACAACGTGCAGCCCGTCTGCAAGCAGCTTGGCGCTGATTGCACGGCCAAGCCCGCCTGCTGCCCCGGTGACCACGGCTATTCGAGTCATGTTCT
>JAYTDA010000285.1:0-17334 GCA_043736155.1 Paracoccaceae bacterium
CGCCCCCCTCTCCCACCGGGAGAGGGGACGGGGGAGAGGTCGTCGCGGCATCTCCGGTCCTGCCGGCGCCATTTGCGATAACCCTACCCCTGGTGGGGAGGAAAAGCGGGATGCCTGCGCCCCCCCACAAGAGGGCGGGGGCGGCGACCACTTTGCCGACACGGGTAATAAAGGGCGTCAGTTGGCCGGGGCTGCGCCGGTGGCATCACCGGCTGCAGCAGCGGCGGCAGTAGCGGCAGCGGCCTCTGCCAGCTTGTAGGCGTTGTTGTCGGAATCGGTGTCATACTGGGTTTCGGTGACGACACCGGGATAGGCGGCAAAGCGCTCCATCAACGGCACCGGGAACATCGTGCCGTTCAGGTCGCCAAACCCCGGCAATCCGCGCAGGATCTTGCTGGTTGAACTGGCACAGAACGCCTGTGGCACGGCGCCATTGGCCTGCACATCGCGCAACGCCTGTTCCGCCACTTCGGGGGAAACCTGCAGGGTCTGGATCACCAGATGAAAGGTTTCCCGGGCGTGATAGTCGCGGTAAAACTTTTCCATCAACGGGGTCATGCCGAACAGCACGTCATTGCGTTCCGGCACTGTGGGGTGATGCCACGACCCGGCGGGATCAAACAGCACCCGTTGCGAGCCATTGACCATCAGCGCCGAATGGCCGCCCTGACCGTTGCGGTTGGCGATCATGGTGTACAGGGTCAGGGTTGCCGGACCCGCATCGCGGTAGATCGCGCGCTGCACTTCGGCGTCACTGGCCACGATCGACTTGGCACCACAGGCCGCCAGTGGCAGCATCAGCACCAGAAACAGGGCACGCAACAGGGCT
This sequence comes from Paracoccaceae bacterium, assembly GCA_043736155.1. Lineage (GTDB taxonomy): Bacteria > Pseudomonadota > Alphaproteobacteria > Rhodobacterales > Rhodobacteraceae > JANNRR01. The sequence goes on from JAYTDA010000285.1 coordinate 830, forward strand.
ATGGGCATCGGGTCTTCCGGTGATGAACGAGGGTCAGGCGTTGACCAGCGCCATGAAAATCAGGATCAGGATCGACAGGATGGCACCGCGTGAAACGAACCACATGAACCCGTCAAAGGTCTTTTGCTGACCGCTGATATCCATGCTGCCATGCTTGTAGTCGGCCATGTCATTCTCCCGTCTTGTTTGCGACACCTGCGATAGCCCAATTTGCAGCGGCTGTCACGCGGTTGATGCAGGCAATCATGCCGCACCCTCACCGCTGCTGCCACAGCCATGCGCCATCGCGGCGACGGTGCCGGTCCACAGTACCTGCCTGATGCAGATGGTTCAGATGCGCCACCGCCTCGACCAGCGCCAGACCATATTCGGCCTCGGCCACCGACCGGCGAAACAGCGGCTGAAAACAATCGACCGCCACCTGTGACGTTGCCAGATGGTCAAACAGCCGCGCCAGTGCACCATGGTGGTTTTCGATCATCTGCCCGATGCGAAACGGCAAACCGGTAAAGGGCAGCTTGTGCCCCGGCAGCACCAGTTGGCCCGGTGTTGCCAGTTGCGCCAGCCGGGTGCAGCTTTCCAGCCATTCCGCCACCGGATCCGCCCCGGGTTCGGTGGCATAGACCCCCAGATTGGCGGAAATTCCGGGCAACAACTGGTCGCCGCCGATCACCAGATCACCGTCGCGGCTCCAGAAGGTGGCGTGGTCGGGGGCGTGGCCGTGGCCGACATGCACATCCCACTGCCGCCCCGCCATCGTCACCACATCGCCCTGCCGGATCCGGTGAAACCCCAGCGGCATTGGTGCCACGCAATCGGCAAAGTTGAACGGCCGCGCCGCCGCCTTTTGCGCCAGCCGCAGCGCATCCACCCCGGCCGCGCGCCAGAAATCCATGGTTTGCGCCGATGGAAGGTCCTGCACATCCAGCACCAGCATCCGCGCCATCAGCCAGGCGGTGCGGGTGGCCCACAACTCCGCCCCCCGGTCCTGAAACCAGCCTGCCAACCCCAGATGGTCGGGGTGGTGATGGGTGGCAATCACCCGCCAGACCTTCTTTCCCGCCAAAGGCCCTTCCAGAACCTGCTGCCAGGCGGCGCGGCTTTTGGCGCCATTCATCCCGGTGTCGATCACCGTCAGCCCCGGTGCGCCATCATCCAGCACATAGGCGTTGACATGATTCAGCGCCATCGGCAGCGGCAGGCGCAGCCACCAGATGCCCTCTGCCACCGGCAGCGCACAGCCTGGCGCCGGTGGTTCGGGAAACGGGTGGGCAATCGCAGCGGTGGTCTGATCCATCAGGGTGCCAGCTGGTCGTCGGTCAGGGCATAAAGCCCGGCAGCCCCTGCGCGGGCCTGAACCAGCAGGCTGGCATGATCCGGCAACAGGCGGCGGATGTAAAACTCGGCCAGCGCTGCCCGGGCAACCCGGTCCGCCAGCGCCGCCTTCAGATGGAAATGCCCGCCCAACACCCGGGCAAAGGCCCGCAGATAGGCGGTGGCACCGGCATTGCGGTCATTGGTCTCCATGGCGATCATCGCCTCGGTGGCATCGCGCATGGCTTCGGCACTGTTCCAGACCAGACCCGCCAGATCAGCCATCGCGGGGCGTGCCGCCTCTGCCCCGGCCTGCACCTCATCCAGCAGCCGACCGGCCATGTCGCCGCCATCCGCCAGTTTGCGCCCCACCAGATCGATCGCCTGAATGCCGTTGGTGCCTTCGTAAATCGATGTCACCCGCACATCGCGCAGAAATTGCGCAGCCCCGGTTTCCTCGATGTACCCCATGCCGCCATGCACCTGGATCCCGATGTCAGCCACCGAAATGCCGGTATCGGTGCCACAGGCCTTGGCAATCGGGGTCAGAAAGGCGGCACGGGCTTGCCAGTCGGCCTTGGCCTGCCAGTCAGCGTCCCCGGTGGCGCGTGCCATGTCGGTGGCGGCAGCACAGCTCAGGGCGATGGCGCGGGCGGCAAACAGCTCTGCCTTCATGGTGGCCAGCATCCGGCGCACATCGGCATGGCCAAGGATGCTGTCGCCCCGCCCCTCGGGCGGCTTGCCCTGACGGCGGTCAGCGGCAAAGGCGGCGGCGTGCTGATACGCGGCTTCGGCGACACCGATGCCCTGCCCCCCAACGCCCAGACGGGCATTGTTCATCATGGTGAACATCGCCTTCATCCCCTGATGCGGCGCACCGACCAGCCACCCGGTGGCCCCGTCATACTGCATCACCGCGGTCGGCGAGCCATGCAGTCCCAGTTTGTGTTCCAGACTGACGACATGCAGGCTGTTCGCCTGCCCCGGATTGCCAGCGGCATCAGGCAGGTATTTCGGCACCATGAACAGGCTGATCCCCTTGGTGCCCGCAGCGCCATCCGGCAGACGCGCCAGCACCAGATGGCAGACATTGGCGGTAAAGTCGTTGTCGCCCCAGGTGATGAAGATCTTTTGCCCGGTAATGGCATGGCTGCCATCGCCCAGCGGTTCTGCCTTGCAGCGCAAGGCACCGACGTCCGACCCCGCCTGTGGCTCGGTCAGGTTCATCGTGCCAGACCATTCACCAGAAATCAGTTTCGGAAGGTAAATTCCCTGCAATTCCGGGCTGGCATGATGTTCCAGCGCCTCGATCTGGCCTTGCGTCATCAAGGGGTTCAGTTGCAGCGCCAGACAGGCCCCCGCCATCATCTCGTTGACGGCAAAGGCCAGCACCATCGGCAAGCCCATGCCACCGTGATCCGGCGATGCCGTCATCCCGACCCAGCCACCCCCGGCAATGGCGCGGTAGGCTTCGCCGTAGCCGGGGCTGGTGCGGACCACGCCGTTTTCCAGCCGCGCCGGATGCTGGTCGCCGACCCGCTGCAACGGCGCCAGAACCTCATCACACAACCGCGCCGCCTCATTCAGGATCGCGTCGGTCAGGTCCGCCGTGGCGTCGGCAAACCGCAGCGTTGCCCGGACCGGCCCCAGATCTACGACATGCTGGAACAAAAAGCGGAATTCGGCGGCAGGGGCGCGGTAAGGCATGGCTTCCTCGGTCTGGTCGCTCTTGGCATCGCGCATAGCGCCGCGTATGTGAAGCGGATCGGGCAAGATTAGCCCAAGTCCTTTCCCGCTCAACCAAAACGCCACGTCACAGCCATGCCCGTTGAAACCTTGCTGCTGCCGCCGGATCAGGCGGGCATAGACCGGGCGGCAGCGCTGTTGCAGCTGGGTGAAACCGTGGCGTTTCCCACCGAAACCGTCTATGGTCTGGGCGGCGATGCCCGGAATGACAGGGCAGTTGCCGGGATATTTGCCGCCAAGGACCGGCCGGATTTCAACCCGCTGATCGTTCATCTGCCCGATCTGGCGGCGGCACTGAACATCGCCCGGTTTTCCGCCGGGGCGCTGGCGCTGGCCCGCGCCTTCTGGCCGGGGCCGCTGACGCTGGTGCTGCCGCTGCGCCCGGATGCCGGAATATCGCCCTTGGTCACCGCCGGGCTGAACACCGTGGCGATCCGGGTTCCGGCCCATCCCCTGGCACAGCGCCTGTTGGCGCGGTTTGGCGGCCCGGTGGCGGCGCCCTCGGCCAACCTGTCGGGCCGGATCAGCCCGACCCGGGCCGACCATGTGATGGCGGGGCTGGCGGGGCGGATCGCGGCGGTGCTGGATGGCGGTCGCTGCCCGGTCGGGGTTGAATCCACCATCATCGGCTTTACCGATGGTGCGGAGGGCCGTCCGCACTTGCTGCGCCCCGGTGGTCTGGCGCTGGAACGGATCGAGGCGCTGCTGCGCCACCGGTTGCCAGTCGCGGTAACCGGGGCAAAGCCGGTGGCCCCCGGCCAACTGGCGTCACATTATGCGCCGCGCGCCGTGCTGCGGTTGAATGCGGCGATGGGGACCGGTGCGGTGCATCTGGCCTTTGGCCCGTCTCCCGCGCCGCTGAACCTGTCGCCCGCCGCAGATCTGACCGAGGCTGCCGCCAACCTGTTCCACCTGTTGCGCCGCGCCGATGACCTGGCCGGGCCGGGGGGGCTGATCACGGTGGCGCCGATCCCGCTGCGCGGCCTTGGCCTGGCCATCAACGACCGCCTGCAGCGCGCCGCAGCACCGCGTCCGGCAGATGAACCGTGACTCCCGTTCATTTTCTGTTCGAAAATATCCCACAGGGGGTCCGGGGGGTGTGAAACCCCCCGGCTTTCCCAGGGCGGATTGTTGCCGCCAGGTCAGGCCCGCTAGGTCAGGCCCGCCCCGCCACAGCCGACAGCGTCAAAGGGTCAATCCCCAGCTGTTTCAGCGCCCGCAGCCATTTGGTACCGTCAGCCGCTGAAAACACGATGTCGGGACTGGCGTCACAGGTCAGCCAGCCGTTGCGGACAATCTCCTGTTCCAGTTGCCCGGGGCCCCAACCGGCATAGCCCAGCGCCAGCAGCGACTGTACCGGGCCATCGCCCCGGGCGATATCTTCCAGCACATCCAGCGTGGATGTCAGGCCAAAGCGGCGATCGACCCGCAGTGTCGCCGGGTTGCCGGCATAATCGCCGGAATGCAGCACAAAGCCGCGGCCACGTTCCACCGGTCCGCCGAAATGCACCCGGATATCGGCGGACCGGTCGCTGGGGCCATCGATCTTCAACTGTTTCAACAGATCAGCAAGGGTCAGTTCCGGGCGCGGCTTGTTCACGATCAGGCCCATGGCGCCATCGCCGGAATGGGCACAAAGGAACACCACGCTGTGATCAAACCGCGGATCCCCCATGCCCGGCATGGCAATCAGCAATTTGCCGCTCAGATCAGCCGAGTCGTGGTCCGGTTGCATCGAGCCAACATGGCCGAGATACGTTGCAAAAGGCAAGATGGCGGTGGGTCGAGGTGGCGGACTGTCGCCGGAAAGTGATTTTACAACCGGGCCATTGCCCCTATGGTCGCGCCATGAACCCGACCCGTGCCAGCCTGATTGCCCTGACCCTTGCCGCATTGCCGGCGGCGCTTCCCGCATCGGCGCAGGCCGTTGACCTGAACCAGGTGGTTCAGGCCGAGATTCTGCCCGGTTGGCGCAGCGCCGACGGGCGGCATTACGCCGCCCTGCATCTGACAATGGCACCGGGGTGGAAGACCTATTGGCGGGTCCCGGGCGAGGCGGGGATTCCGCCGGAATTCAGCTATGCCGGGTCTGACAATCTGGCCTCCGTCACCGTCCACTGGCCGGTGCCAAAGGTGTTTGCGATCAACGGTCTGACCTCGATCGGCTATTCCGGTGATCTGGTGTTGCCGCTGGAAGTGGCGGCGGTGGCACCAGGTGACCCGGTGTCGTTGAACCTGTCGGCACAACTGGGGATTTGCGAAGACATCTGCATTCCGCTGGCGCTGGATCTGTCAGCAGTCCTTGCCGCCAGCGGTGCCGCCACCGACCCTGTGATCGATGCCGCCCTGCACAGCCGCCCGACCGAAGGTGTGACTGCGGGTCTGCAAGGGCTGGAATGCAGCGTGGCACCGATTGCCGATGGGGTGCAGCTGACAGCCGTGATGGTGCTGCCGCCGACCGGTGGCGATGAAGTGGCGGCGGTGGAACTGGAGGGTGCCGCGGTCTGGACCTCGCCGCCGCTGCTGGTACGCACCGGCGACCGGCTGAGCCTGACCGCTGATCTGGTCCCCGCCGACGGCGCCCCCTTTGCGCTGAACCGGTCCGACCTGCGGTTCACCATTCTGGGCAGCACCCGCACCGTGGAGTTTCGCGGCTGCCCGGCGGGGTGATCGGCCGCACTGCAGCGGGATGCCGATTTGGCGAGGAGGCGGAACCAACCGGCAGCCGCAGCGGAGTTTTGAGGAAAACTCCGGCTCGATTTCTGAACAGAAATCGGTGCGTCAAGACAAACGGCCCGCCCTACCCCCCCGCCACCTGCAGCACGATCTTGCCGGCATGATCCGCCTCGATCCGCCGGTGGGCGTCGGCGGCTTGCTCAAGGGCAAAGCTGCTGTCGATCACCGGGGCCACCCGGCCCGAGGCGAGCAACGGCCAGACCTGCGCCTCCAGTGCCTCGGCCAGCGCCGCCTTGGCCAGATCGGATTGTGGCCGCAGGGTTGACCCGGTGATGGTCAGGCGGCGCATCATCACTTCGGCAAGGTTCACCTCGACCCTGGCCCCTTGCAGAAAGGCGATCTGCACCAGCCGCCCTTCATCCGCCAGCGCCCTGATATTGCGCTGAATATAGCCGCCGCCGACCATGTCGAGGATCAGGTTTGCCCCACCCTGTTGCTTCAGCGCATCAACAAAATCGGCGTCGCGGTAGTTGATCGCCGCTTCGGCCCCAAGGCGCAGACACAGGGCGCATTTCTCATCGGACCCGGCGGTGGCAAACACCCGGGCACCAAAGGCATGCGCCAGCTGGATCGCGGTGGTACCGATGCCAGAGGTGCCGCCATGCACCAGAAACCGCTCGCCCGCCCGCAAGGCGCCACGTTGAAACACATTGCCCCAGACGGTGAAAAACGTCTCGGGCAGACAGGCGGCTTCCCTCAGCCCGATCCCCGCCGGGACCGGCAAGGCATGGCTGGCGTGGGTCAGGGCATAGTCGGCATAACCGCCACCGGGCAACAGCGCGGTGACCTGATCCCCCACGGCCCAGCGCGTAACCCCGGCCCCAACCGCCACCACTTCACCCGAAGCCTCCAGCCCCGGCAGGTCGGATGCGTTCGGCGGTGGCGCATAGGCACCGGACCGCTGCAGTACATCGGGGCGGTTGACCCCGGCCCAGGCGATACGGATAAGAATCTGGCCATGGCCCGGCACCGGCACCGGGCGCATCGTGGGTTTCAGCACCTCCGGCCCGCCGGGGGCAGAGATTTCAACGGCGCGCATCATGGAGGGCAGGTCGGTCATTGCACCGATCCCGGCAAATGGTCCTGGACCCGCGCCCCCGGTGCCCTGATCCGCGCCAGCACCGACCCCGGCCCCGCCATGAACGCCTTGACCAGCGGGTTGGCATTGGCGGCGGCCTTGAGCTTTTCGAACTGCATCACATTCGCGATCCGCCGGTCGAGAAATTCCCAGGTCGCTGCCTGGCCCGGGCTGGCATCGCCCAGCCAATATAGCAGGGTGGAGGCGTAAACCCCCGCCAGAATCGCCCGTTTGGAATAGTAGTTGATGTCATCGGACCGGTCGCCCAACGCGGTCCAGATCGCATCGGCGGTACCCCAGATCGCCTTTGCCCCAAGCGCTGCATGCTGCGGCAAGGCAAACAGCGCCGTGCCGCGCCGCACCACTTCGCGGTCTGCCCCGTCCAGCCGAAGGCGGACAGCGGCAGCGATCCGGTCACGAAACCGCAGACCGGCCAGATCAGCCGCAGCCAGCCGCGCCAGCATTTCTTTGTCGCCCGCCGCGTGGTAGGCCAGCGCCAGATCCAGCGCCCCTCGCGGACAAATGGCCCGCGCCAGGCTCCGGTCAATCCCGGCACCCTGCGCCGCTGCGGCAAAGGCGGCATCTGACCATCCGTCAAACGCCACATGCGGCAGCGCCGCTGCCAGCAGCGCCGCCCTGATATCTTGTGCCATTGCGGCCTCCTTTGTCATTGCGCCATGGTAGACAAGCCCGCCCGGCCTTGCTATAGCGCCTCATCCTGCGATCAACGCAAATCTAACTTAGGAAGGTGGTGAAAACCACATGCAGGTAAGTGTTCGCGACAATAACGTCGATCAGGCTCTTCGTGCGCTGAAAAAGAAGCTTCAGCGTGAAGGGGTGTTTCGGGAAATGAAGCTCAAGCAGCATTTCGAGAAACCCTCTGTCAAGAAAGCCCGTGAGAAAGCCGAAGCCATTCGGCGCGCCCGGAAACTGGCACGCAAGAAGCTGCAGCGCGAAGGCGGGCTGTAAGCCCTGCCGCACCGGACCCGGGTCGCCCCTTGGGGTGCCCGACAATTGACCCCCGTCCGCAAGGCCGGGGGTTTTTTATTGGCTGGTGCACAGTTTGGGCCCGGCAGGACCGGCTTGCCGTCGCCACCCGCAGCCCGCACCATCCCCCCACCCCGCGCCGCCCCGGGCCCCGACCCGGGGCCTCGACTCCGATGGGCAGGTCGGCGGGATAACTCCGGTAGTCCGCCCTATTTCCCGGAATGCGCCCGCAGCCATTCGTCTTCTGCCGCATAGTCAAACGGGTCGTGGCCATAGCTGCCAAACCCGGTGAAAAGGTCGCGCCAGCCGGTGGTGCGGGTGGCAGCCAGCATCCAGCTGACAAAGGCCGCTGTGGTCTGGTGGTAGCTGTGCGGCTGCCAGCCGAGGGCCCGGGCGGCTGTGCAATCCACTTCCATCCGGTCGGGCAGCGACCACGGGGTCCGGCCCACGGTGCCGTCTGGTGGACCGGCAAAGGGCATCAGCGGAACCGGCTGGCCAAGATGGTCTGCCAGCGCCGCCGCGATCTCTGCCACCGAATGCGCCACCGGGTCGGCGACGTTCAGCACCCTTTGACCGGGTGCCGCAAAACACAACGCGGTCAGGCTGGCCGCATTCACCGCTGCGGTGGTGTGAAACCGGCTTTGCGCAGCATAGGCCACCGGGATCGCCGCCCGCCGATCCAGTGCGCGCTTCACCAGCCACCATTCGCGCGGGTGGCGGGCGTGTATTCCATGGATCGCACAGGGGCGCAGGATGGTAACGGGAAAACCGGCAGCCACCAACGCCAGCTCCATCGCGACCTTGCGGCTGGAATAGGTGGCGGGGCCGGGTGCCACAGTGGTCTGGCTTTCTGCCAGAGGCACCGGGAAGTCCGGCGACTGGTCGGTTTCAAGGCTGTGGCCCGCCGCATCCTGATAGACGCTGGCGCTGGAAACCACCACCAGACTGCCAAAGCGCGACTTTTCCGCCAGCAGCGCCTGGGCATCGGCACCGTCATAGGCGTTGGGGTCAAACACGGCATCGACCGGGCCGGATTCGGCCAGCAGGTCGGCCAGCGACCGGCCCTCGGCGTCCAGTGGCGTGGCGCGGCCCCGCAATGCCCTTGGCAAGGCGCGGTGGCCACGGGTTGCGGCATGGACCTGCCAGCCTTCGCGGGCAAGGAGGTCGGCAACCGCAAAGCCCAACTGGCCTGATGCGCCAAGAATGAGAGCTTTGGGCAAGCGGTTTCCTTTCGGTGTATCATCAGCATGTGACAGGTCAGCGGTGGGTTTCACCCACCCTACGGCCGCTGGCACCGGGTGCGCAAGGAACGGCTGCGTTGACGGAGTGCGGCTTTCCGCTGCCTTATCCGCCCATTTTCCGGGCACTCGGCGGATAGCTTGCGCAAAGCTGGCTTATGATAGCCCTGCGCAGTGAAACGTCGGCTACAGTTGCCGCTTCGCCCGCATCGGGCCAAAGGATACCCTATGCTGATCCGCTATGGTTACGACATCACGATTTCCTGCACGCAGGACACCCCGATGATCTGCATGATGTCGGCGCGCGATGAACGGCGCGATGATGTGCGGCAGCAGGCCGGTGTGTTCACCGACCCAGCGGTGCCGACCACGGTGTACCGCGATCTGTTCGGCAATGCCTGCCGCCGTCTGGTGGCCCCGGCCGGGCTGTTCCGGCTGCGTGAAGATACCACGCTGCAATCCGGCGATCTGGCGGACCCGGTGGAGCCGTGGCTGCGCGAAATGGCGATAGCCGATCTGCCGGACGGCGTGGTGGTTTACATGCTGGGCAGCCGCTATTGCGAGACCGACCGGCTGAGCCAGATGGCGTGGGACATGTTTGGCCAGACCCGGCCCGGCCATGCCCGGGTGCAGGCGATCTGTGATTATGTTCACAACCACATCCGGTTCGATTACATGAATGCCCGGGTCACCCGCACCGCCTGGGAGGCCTGGCAGGAAGGCACCGGGGTGTGCCGCGATTTTGCCCATCTGGCGATTGCGCTGTGCCGTTGCATGAATATCCCGACCCGCTATGTCAACGGCTATCTGGGTGACATCGGGGTGCCGGTCACCGGGCCGGGCGATTTCGCCGCCTGGATCCAGGTCTATCTCGACGGTGCCTGGCGCACCTTCGATCCGCGCAACAACAAACCGCGGCTGGGGCGGATTGTGGTGGCTTATGGCAGGGATGCGGCGGATGTGCCGCTGATCCATTCGTTTGGGGCCCATGTGCTGCAGGGCTTTACCATCTGGGCCGACCGGGTGGAGTAGCCCTGCGCCATCAGCTTCGGGGCCCCGGACCCCGATCCGAGGCCCCGAGGCTGATGGCGCGCCCTATGGGTCGAGGCCCCGTGTCAAGCACGGGGCGGCGTGGGATAGAGGGCAAAGGCCGTGCACCTTGCCGCCCCCTTAAGGTTCCCCGCTTAGTAATGCGCGTCTTCCAGCCCGCAGAACGGGTCGACCGGGTTGGTCCGGTTCCACGGCGCGCGGCCCACCAGGCAATCGACCACCGCCGCCTGCATCGTTTCCATCGTGGTACAGGCGTTGATAGAGGTCGGCACCCGTGGCGCATCGGAAAGGTGAGAGGAGATCATCGCAGTGGGAATGTCTGCCAAAGGCGCTGCATGGCATTGATGACCCCATTCCGACGCGCGTCCAGTAGAATGGGTCATCGGCCTCTGACGGAGCAGCGCAGTGGTCTTTCCAACTTGCGGCAAGACCTCACCTACGGTTTTCAGCCTGTCTTGACCTGAGACCAACGGCCCTTACAGCCAAACTGCCGCGACTTTCACCGGACGCTGAGGCGGGGGATTGAATGTAGAGTGTCGCGCTTGCACGCACCATACCCGACAAGAGGTGCTTGCACGCACCATACCCGACAAAAGGTGCGTGCACGCACCATACCCGACAAAAGGTGCGTGCAAGCACGGCACCCTTTCATCCGGGACGGGACGCCAATCGCTCAACCAAGGGGGCCGCTGGTATCAGACGTTCTCAGGCGTGAAGACATCGAATCCCAGAAGGCGCTTTGACACTCCGCTGCCCGCGCGCAGGTCGCGCAGCATTTGCGCGATCGACTCACTGGCCAACCGCGAGATTGGATGGGCCAGGACCAGCGACAGGTTTTGGTCGACCAGCCCCATTCTGGTATGGTCAGTGATTTCGTGGCCCACCGTGACGATTGCGCGTTCGCGGCCGACATCTTTCAGGGCTTCAAGCACGCCGAGCATCCCCCCGCCCGAAACGTAAAGCCCGACCAGGTTCGGCTCCTGGCGCAGCAGTTGGTGGGTGACATCGCGGGCGATCGACTTGTCTTCGAAAGTCTGAAACGGCTCCAGCAATGTGAAGCCGGCGCCATGCTCGCGGCAGTAGGAACGGAACCCGGATTCGTTCATTTCCTGGCAGCGATAGCGGTGGTTTCCGACAAGAATGCCGATCTTGCCGACCTGCCTGCAAAGGCCCGTCACTGCCCAGGCCGCAGTTCTGCCGACCCGCCAATTGTCGAGGCCGATGTAGCCGACCCCACATCCGGCTGTCAGCTCCGAAATAAGGCCGTATGTTGGCACGCCTTTTGCCGAAAGTGCTTCAATTGCATGCGAAATGCGGGCGTGCTCTGCCGAAACAATTGCCAATGCCTCTACCCTGTCACCGAGGCTCATCATCCGTTCGGAGACCGTCTCGGGCGAAAGATCGTCCATGTGTTCGATGATGATCTCGACGGGGTCGATGCTTTCGGCGGCAGCAAGTCGAAGTCCGTCGGCGATCATCCGGTAGAAGCTGCGTTGCGACTGTTGCAACAAAAAGCCCAGCTTGCGACGGGGTTTATCCACCTGAAGTCGTTCACGCAATGCTGGCAGGGCGTAGAACTGCAGCTCTTCGGCAGCCGCAAGGACCTTTGCGGTGGTACCTGAGCGGACTTTGTCGCGACCGTTCATGATCCGGTCGATGGTCGAAACGCTGACGCCCGCCTTGTCGGCAAGGTCCTGGATGGTCGCTCGGCGTGCCATTGGCCCTCCTGAGGGAATCTTTCATTTCTTCAGTGCGGAAAAAGAAGGAAAAGAAGTGAAATGCTCCTGAACTATGGTTTGTGCATGCGGGGTTTTTTGTCAATGGTATGAACGTTCCATTCTGCCATGCGAGTCGATCTCGCATTCTGTCTGGGGAGGCAGCGTGGACGATCTGAAGTACGGCACGCGCGACAAGCGCGGCAACTGGGCACCGAACCGCATCCTGACCATCGCGCCATTCTGGGATGGCAGGTTCGGCCAAATGGGCCGGTTTCTGATCGGCTACATCTGGCCTTGGAACGCCTTTCACATGGCAACCGCGCTTTTGTACTGGGCGTATGTCATCCCCGATGTCGCAACCCTGCAAACGCTGTCATGGGGCTGGGCGTTCTGGTTGCTGGCGGTCAACGCAGCAGGCATCTTCGTGATGTATGGCGCGGTGGAGCTGTTCTACTACGTCAAGCGCATCCAGGGCACGCGGTTCAAGTTCAACCACAAGTTTCCCAGCGAAAACCCTTCGGACGTGTTCTGGTTCAAAAGCCAGAACCTCGACAATTTCCTGCGCAGTTTTTTGTCGGGGATCCCGATCTGGACGGCGGTGCAGGTCATCGTGCTATGGGCTTGGGCCAATTCCTGGGGCAACTGGGTGACATGGCAGGATCACTGGCCATGGCTGGTGGCGCTGAGCCTGCTGGTCCCGGCGATCCACGAGATTCACTTTTTCTGCATCCACCGGCTGATCCATACGCCCCCGCTCTACAAATGGGTGCACTCGGTCCATCACAACTCGATCAACCCAAGCCCGTGGTCGTCGCTGTCGATGCATCCCATCGAGCACGCGCTGTATTTCAGCGAGATGTTCTGGCACCTGCTGATCCCGTCCAACCCGGTGGTTGCCCTGTTCCAACTGCATGGTACCGGGTTCGGCGCAATCAATGGCCACATCGGGTTCGAGAAGCTGGAACTGACGGACGCTGCGGCGCTCGACAGCCATGCCTACGCTCACCACCTGCACCACAAGTACTTCGAAGTGAACTACGGCGCCGACGGCCTTGTGCCGCTCGATAAGTGGTTCGGCCTTTGGCACGACGGCACGAAAGAGGCCGACGAGCAGATGAAGGCACGGTTCCGCAAGAAGAAGGCGCGTCTGGCGAAAAAAGCCGGCAACGCAGCGACCCCGGCCAAATAGCGCAGGGCAAGCACATCAAAGGGCCGCAGCGAACGGCTGATTTCAGGGAGGAGACCCGAAATGAAACTTGGTAAAATTCTGGCCACGACAGCAATTGTGACCCTTTTCGCCGGAATGGCGATGGCCGAGGGCGCAAAGATTTTCGTCATCGGTGGCAAGCCTGACGACCCGTTCTGGGGCGTGGTGAAAAAGGGTGCCGAGGACGCCGGTCTGGTTGTCGCGGCGCAGGGTGGTTCGGTGACCTGGCTTGGCCCGCAGAACTATGACAACCTGGGCGTGGATGCGGCGGAACTGATCCGTCAGGCCATTGACCAAGGGGCTGACGGCATCGTGGCCCCCGACTGGGTTCCCGAAGCCATGGATCCGGCCTTCATCGCGGTCAAGGAAGCGGGTATCCCCTTCATCGTGTACAATGCCGGTGGGCTTGAAGCTGCTGACCGTCTGGGCGCGATGAACTATGTCGGCGCAGTGGACTATCTGGGCGGGTTTGCCGGTGGTGAAGTTGCCGCCGCAAACGGAGCCAAGAACGGCGTCTGCGTCAACTCGTTGCCGGGTGCCGCGAACATCGAGGATTACTGCCGCGGCTACGTCGATGGGCTGACCAAGGGTGGGGCCGCCGGTACCGTTCTGCCGTTGCCCGCCACCGCCGAAGGCAACGTGACCGCCGTGTCCGAAGCCCTGAAAGCCCACCTGCTGCAAAACCCGACCATTGACGCCGTGTTCACCACTGCGAACCTTGACGCTGTGGGTGCTGCCCAAGCGATCCAGCAGTCGGGCAAGGGCGGCGCCGTGCATCTGTGCGGCATCAACTTTGACGAAGCGATCCTGGCACAGATCAAGTCAGGTCAGCAGAACTGCGCCATCGACCAGCAAGGCTATCAGCAGGGCTTTTATGCCGTGTCGATCCTGAATGGCTGGATCAACTATGGCGTCAGCATCCCGACCCGCGAGATTCTGACTGGCCCGGGCGTTGTCAACGCCGGCAATATCGACGCCGTCCTTACCGGTGCCAGCGTCGGCAAGCGCTGATCGGCACGACGCAGAAAGCGGCCGTCCGGGCGTTCCGGGCGGCCTCGTCGGTGCCAGGCGCTGATGGGGAGGAGGGGGCTATGACAGATTTGACGTTGCCAAGCGGCGGAACCCTTGGTCGGATGCTGCGGCGCCCGGAAGCCGGGGCCGTGCTTGGTCTTATCGTTGCCTATGTCTTCTTTGCCACCCTTGGCGGCGCACTCTTTGTCAGCGCGCCGGGCTGGTCAAGCTGGCTGAACACCGCATCCCAAGTGGGCATCATTGCCTTGCCCGTGGGCATGCTGATGATCTCGGGCGATCTTGACGTTTCGGTCGGATCGGTCGTTCCTGCTGCAAGCCTGACGCTGGCCATCGTCTCGGGACATTATGAATTGCCGGCCTATGTCGGAATCGTCGCTGCCTTGTTGGTGGGGCTGCTGGTGGGCTTGCTGAATGGTCTGCTTGTGACCCGGACGACAATCCCGTCGCTGATCGTGACCATCGGGACGATGTTCGCGGTGATGGGCTTCACGCTAGGCCTGACCGTGATGATCGCTGGATCAACTGGTCTGTTCTATGTGCCTGATCCGATCTCGAAACTGCTGCTCGGCTCCGCCATCGGTGGCATGTTTCAGGTTGGCATCCTGTGGTGGGCCGCCTTTGGGGTGGTGGCCTGGTATCTTCTGCACGTCAGCCCGTGGGGCAACTGGCTCTTTGCCGTTGGTGGCAGCCGGGAAAGTGCGCGCAACGCCGGGGTCGCAACCGCGCGTCTGACCATCCAGCTTTACATGATGTCCGGCTTTTCCGCGGCCTTTGTCGGTGTGTTGCAAGTGATGACCTTTTCCAGCGCCCAGGTGGCGGCGGGTCATTCCTTCATCTTCAACTCGATCATGTGCGTCGTGATCGGTGGCGTGCTGCTGAATGGCGGTGCGGGGTCGGTCATCGGCATCGTTCTTGGCACCATGACCTTTTCCATCGTCAATCAGGGCATCTTCTTTTCCGGTCTGGATCCCAATTTCGGGTCAATCATCATCGGCGCGCTTCTTCTGATCGCCGTCCTGTCCAACGACAGCTTCCGCGCTGCGGCGCTGAGCTTTGTCGCGAAAAAGAAGTGAGGGCGCCCCGATGGACATGATCAACGCACTTCTGCGCCGACCGGCCACGGGTGCTATTCTCAGCCTTGTCGGCGTGCTGGCCTTTTACGTCATCTTTGGCGGGGTTGATTTGGGCACATTGGCTGGGGCCGCCAGCTGGCTGAACTTTGCGGCCAATCTGGGGATCGTGGCGATTCCGGTCGGGATGCTGATGATCTCGGGCGAAATCGACATTTCCATCGGGGCGATGATCCCGGCGGGTTCGATCACCACGGCGATCATCTCGGGCCATTACGGCATGCCAATCACTGTCGGCATGGCGGGCGCACTTGGCATCGGCGTGATCGTGGGTCTGGTGAACGGGGTTCTGACCACGCGGACCACGGTGCCGTCGCTGATCATCACCCTTGGCACGCTGGTCGCCATGCAGGGTATCGTACTCAGCGCGGCAGTCTTGCTTGCCGGCAACGCCAGCGTTCCGCTGACCGCACCAGTTTGGGCCAAGACCGCCTTTGGCAGTTTTATCGGCAGCTCTCATCAGATCATCATCGTCTGGTGGCTGCTGGCGACTGTCATATTTGCCTTTGTTCTGCACAAGTCGCCGATCGGCAACTGGATTTTCGCCGTAGGCGGCGACAAGGTGTCGGCCCGCAACGCGGGCATCCCGACCGCCAAGCTGACGATTGGGCTTTTTGTTCTGTGTTCGACCAGTGCTGCCTTCGTCGGCATGTGCCAGGCGATCCAGTTCAACTCGGCCCAAGTGTCGGGGGGTATGGGCTATATCTTCAACACGATTGCCAGCGTGGTCGTGGGCGGTGTCTTGCTGACCGGCGGTTTCGGCACCGTGACGGGGATATTCGTCGGCACCATCACCTTCGCGATTGTCGTGCAGGGCATCTATTTCACCCAGATCGACCGCAACTGGTCGAACCTGATCATCGGGGTGACGCTGCTGCTGGCGGTGGGCATGAACGAAAGCATTCGCAAGTTGGCGCTGAGTTCGGGGCAAAGGAAGCCAAAGGTCGGCTGAAGATCGCCCTTGGGCGTAAACCGGTCGCAAGACCATCAGAATGCGCTGATCACAGCGCAATAAATGGGAGAGAACGTCAATGAAGCTTACCACGAAGACCTTTTTGCGGCGGCAGCGCTTGCGCTGATGTCGACCAGCGCGATGGCACAGGACATTGCCGGTTCCGTCGAAGACGCGTTCATGGACAAGATCAAGAAGGGCGTCGATGATGCCACCAGCATGGTCACGGCCAATGGCGGTACTGTCCAGTTTCTGCGGACCCAGAACTATGAAAACTTCGGGCCCGATCTGGTCACGCTGATCAATCAGGCTGTCGC
>JAYTDA010000286.1:0-29587 GCA_043736155.1 Paracoccaceae bacterium
GGGGCAGGTTCTGAACCGATGTCTTGTGGCACTGAGGCCGGTGGGGGTTTTGCACCCCCACACCCCCGCAGAGTATTTTTGCGAAAAACAAGCCGAAATTTGGATTAAATCTTAAGGTTATGTTGGGATTGGGGCGGGGGATGGCTGCCGGGCCAATCGGTGGCTTCGTGATAGCTCTGCCCGATTTGCAACAGCGCGCGGTCTTGCCCGGCGGCGGCGAACAGTTGCAGCCCCATTGGCAGACCGGCGGCGCGGCCTTCGGTGCCAAAGCCTGCGGGCAGGGCAATGGCGGGGACGCCTGCCAGCGACACCGGCACCACCACCTCCATCCAGCGGTGATAGCTGTCCATCCGGTGACCATTGATCGCCGCCGGATAGCGCCATTCGGCGGGGAAGGGCCAGACCTGTGCCGAAGGCAGCGCCAGCGCGTCGTAGCGGGTGAACAGGGTGGCAAGGGTCGCGTACCAGTCGGACCGGATCACGCTGGCGTCATGCACCTGTTCGGCGGTCAGCGCCAGGCCGCGTTCGACCTCCCACACCAGTTCCGGCTTCAGCAAGGCGCGTTTGGCGGGGTCGCGGCAAGCCTCGCGTTTGCCCATCGCCACCGCCCAGCTGCGCAGGGTACACCAGCTGTGCCACAGCTTTTCGGCCGGAAACGGTGGTTTGACCGGTTCCACCACCGCGCCAAGGATTGTCATCTGTGCCAAGGCCGCTTGGCACAGCGGCAGAATGCCCGCCTCGGTCGCATAGGCATTGCCCCAGTTTTCCAGCCAGCCGATGCGTTTGCCGTTCAGGTCGCGGCCCGGTTTCGGGGCATAAAGCTCAGCAGGGCGGCCGTGGGGCAGGCGCGGGTCCGGGCCTGCCAGAACCTGCAACAACAGCGCCAGATCGCGCGGGCTGCGCGCCATTGGCCCCCCGGTCGACATGACGTGCAAATAGGTGTCGCCATCGGGTTCCGACGGCACCAGATCCCAGCTCGGGCGCAAGCCATAGATATTGCAGAACGCCGCCGGGTTGCGCAGCGACCCCATCATGTCGGACCCATCGGCCAATGCCACCATGCCGGTGGCCAGCGCCGCAGCGGCGCCGCCCGATGATCCCCCGGCGCTGCGCGTCAGGTCATAGGGGTTGCGGGTGACGCCAAACACCGGGTTGAAGCTGTGGGAACCCAAGCCATATTCCGGCACATTGGTCTTGCCGATCAGGATGGCCCCTGCCGCGCGCAGCCGTGCCGCCAACATGTCATCTTGTTGCGGTACATGGTCCGCAAACAGCGGTGACCCCCAGGTGGTGCGGATGCCTTTGGTGGCGACCAGATCCTTGAGCGCCATCGGCAGCCCGGCCAGCGGGCCTTTGGTGGGGGCCAGATCAAAGGCGCGGGCCTGATCCATCAGCCGGTCAGCGTCGACCAGCGACACCAGGGCGTTGACCGATGGATTGACGGCGGCGATGCGCGTCAATGTGGCCTGCATCAGGTCGGTGGCCGACAGGTGGCGCGATGCCAGTTGCGCCAGCAGGTCAATGGCATCGAGGGCCAGCAGATCGCGCGCCACGTCCATTCCTTTGGTCAGAGGATGCGCCGCAAGCCGGAGCCTGCGGCGCAAGCGGTCATTTCTGCAGTTCGGTCCAGATGGCCGTTACATATTCCTGCGCCTTGGGCGAACAGGTCGGCAGAAAGTGCCCCGCCGCCTTGAACTCCTCGGGGATCACCACCTCTGGTGCGGTTTTCATGTCCTCGGGCATGAAGGCATCGGACCCGGCGATGCCGTTGGCATAGCGGGCAAAGGCAGACACCATTGCGGCATGTTCCGGCAGCATGATGAAATCAATGAACTTGTAGGCATTGTCGACGTTTTGCGCATCCGCCAGCAGTGCCACCGAATCCATCCACATGATGTAGCCTTCACGCGGGTAGCCATAGGCGACATCCGGGTTTTTCAGCCGCGCCCGCATGATGGCACCGTTCCAGTAGACCGAGGCAGGCACATCGCCCACCGCCATCTTGTCTTCCATGCCATAATCCATCGACATCCAGGATGGCTTGGCGGCGATCAGGGCATCGCGCGCTTTTTTCAGGATTTCCGTGTCTTCGGTGCAAGGCAGCCCACCAACATACATGATTGCCAGGCTGACAATGTCGTTCATTTCCGGGGTTACGTTGATCTTTCCCACCAGTTCCGGCGGCGGGTCCAGCCAGATCGCCGAGGTGTTGATATCACCGCCATAAACCGAGGTGTTGACGGCAACGCCGGTGGTGCCCCACTGCCATGGCACCGAGAATTTGCGGCCCATGTCCCAATCGACATTCGCCCATTCCGGGGCGATATTGGCATGGTTCGCCAGTTTCGACAGGTCCAGTTCGGTGATCAATCCCTTGTCGCGGTAGATCTGGATATAGTTGGCAGATGGCACCACCAGATCAAAGCCATGGCCACCGGCCTCGATCTTGGCCAGCGCGGTGTCGTTGCTGTCATAATCGGTGACCGTCACCTTGATCCCGGTTTCGGCTTCGAACTTGGCCAGCAGTTCCGGGCTGGTATAGTTGCCCCAGTTGTACAGGTTCAGCACGCCTTCGGCATGGGCCAGAGCAGAAGTGGCCAGCAAGAGGGCGGTGGCGGTCAGCAGTCTGTTCATCTTTCTTCTCCTTGTTTGCAGGTTTGCGGGTTAGCCCCGCTTTCGGTTGGTCAGTGGCGCGGGTCAGCCCCGCTTTCGGGTCAGCAGGAAAAACGCAGCAAGCAGCAGAACGGTCAGGGCCAAGAGGCCGGTGGAAATCGCATTGACCTCGGGTGTCACCCCCCGGCGCAACTGGCCGAGCATGAAGGTGGCCAAGGTATCCTGGCCGCCGCTTTTCACGAATTCGGTGATCACCACGGTATCAAGCGAGGTGACAAAGGCAAGCATGGCGCCGGCAATGATCCCCGGCATCAGCAGCGGCAAGGTGATGCGCCGCATCGCCTGCCAGCGGCTGGCATAAAGATCGGCAGCTGCGGTTTCCAGCACCATATCCATCCCCTCCAGCCGGGCGCGGATCGGCAGGTACGCCAGTGGAATGCACCAGATCGAATGGGCCAGCACCAGATAGGCCAGCCCTTGATAACCGGTTGCCACCTTGATCGCTGCGAAAAAGATCAGCAGCGATACCGCGGTGACGATTTCAGGCACCATCAGGGTCTGGTTCACCATGCCATAGATGAAGGTGCGGCCCCGGTAGGGCGCGGTGCGGGTGGTGCCAAGGGCTGCCAGTGTGGCGCAGGTGGTGGACACCAGCGCCGCCCATCCGGCGATCACCAGAGAGCGCACCGTGGCCGCCCGCATCGCCTCATTCTCCCAGGCCGCCGCGTACCATTGCAGCGAAAACCCGCCCCAGTCCGCCATCGATTTGGCGCCGTTGAAGCTGAACACCACCAGGGTGACGATCGGCAGATACAGGGCGATGTAGGCCAGAAGGGCGATCGGGGTGAACAGCGGCAGCGATGTTGGGGAAAACCGTCTCATTTCCCCGCCTCGCGGCCGGAGGCGCGCACCAGCGCCAGCGTCGCCAGCATGACCACCGCAAACAGCGCCACCGAAAAGGCGGCACCCAACGGCCAGTTGCGGCCCTGGCCAAACTGCAACTCGATGAAATTGCCCAGCATCATGTTCTTGCCGCCGCCCAGCACACGCGGCGTGACATAGGCCCCCAGCGCCGGGATAAAGACCAGAATGCAGCCCGCCACCACCCCGGGCCGCACAATCGGCACCACGATCCGCCGCAGCATCTGCCAGCGCGTTGCATAAAGATCATAGCCCGCCTCGAGCAGTCGCATGTCGAACCGGTCCATGGCGGCGAACAGCGGCAACACCATCAGTGGCAGGAAGACATAGGCCATGCCCACCAGCACCGCACCATCGGTATAGACCATGCGCAGCGGTTCCGTGATGATGCCCAAGCCCACCAGAACCGTGTTGATCAGCCCCTCGTTGCGGATGATCTCGTTGATGGCAAAGGTGCGGATCAACAGGTTGGTCCAGAACGGGATGGTGATCAGGAACAGCCAAAAGGCGCGAGAGCGGGCAGGGCGGGTGGCAATGAACCAGGCGGTGGGAAAACCGACCAACAGGGTGATGAGTGTGGTCAGCACCGACAGTTTCACCGACCGCCAGATGATGGTCAGATGGGCATCGGCAACGCCGACAGTGCCATCAAAGATGTCACGGGTCAGCACCACCGAGACCCAGCCATCGGTGGAAAACTGCCATTCCACATTGCCATACTGGCCCGCTGTCAGGAACGAATAGACCACGACGATCAACAGCGGCAGGGTGGCAAACAGCGAGACCAGCAGCAGCGCCGGGGCCGACAGCAACCAGTTGCGCCGGACCTGAGCGGCGGCGGCGCGGGTTTCGGCGTTCTGATCAGGGCTGGCCATTCAGTCGCCCAGAACCTGCAAGGCATCCGGCGCGAAACTGAGGCCGACCCTGGTGCCGACCGCCAGCCCGGGATCGCCACCGGGGTTGCTTTGCAGCCGGGCAATCACTTCGGTATCACCGACCGCCAGATGGCAATGGGTATCGGTGCCGAAATAGACCTGTGATTTCACCGTTGCGGGCAGACTGCCCGCAGTGTTGGTCGGCACGATCCGCACATGTTCGGGCCGCACCGCCAGCGTGACCGGCCCCGCCGCCTTGCCGGAATCGGCGATCCGCACCTGCCCCCCGGCATCCAGCGCCACCACGGTGCCGCGCAAGGTGCCGGTCAGGAAATTGGTTTCGCCAATGAAGCTGGCAACAAAGCGGTTGGCGGGGCGGGTGTAGATCTGGCGCGGGGTGCCGATCTGCAGGATATGCCCGGCGCTCATCACCCCGATCCGGTCAGACATCGTCAACGCCTCTTCCTGATCGTGGGTGACAAAGACAAAGGTGATCCCGGTTTCCTGTTGCAGCCGTTTCAGTTCGGTCTGCATCTCCTTGCGCAGTTTCAGATCCAGCGCTGACAGCGGCTCATCCAGCAACAGCACCTTGGGTTGCGGGGCCAGGGCGCGGGCCAGCGCCACCCGCTGTTGCTGGCCGCCCGAAAGCTGGCTGGTCTTGCGCCCCGCCAAGGCCTCCATCCGCACCATCGCCAGCATCCGGTCGGTGGTTTCTGCCACCTCGGCTTTGGGTTTGCCCAGCATCTGCAGGCCAAAGCCGATGTTTTCGGCGACGCTCAGATGCGGGAACAACGCATAGCTTTGAAACACCGTGTTCACCGGCCGTGTGTTCGGCGGCAGCGCCGTGATGTCGGCACCGTCCAGCAGGATGGTGCCGCTGGTCGGGGATTCAAATCCGGCAATCAGCCGCAGCAACGTGGTCTTGCCGCAGCCGGAGGGGCCAAGCAGGGTAAAGAACTCGCCCCGTTCGATTTGCACAGAGACATCGTCCAGCGCCACCATCGCGGTCTGGCCCTGGCCAAAGCGTTTGGTGATCTTGCGGGCTTCGACCGCTAATTGGGGGGCGGTTTTTGCCATTACCGGGCCTTTTCATCGGGTTGCGGTGGGGGACGGCGCTGGAACCACGGCTTTGCCGCCTCCAGTTCGGCACAAAGGCTGAACAACAGGTCATCTTCACCAGCCCGCCCGGCCAGATGGACACCCACTGGCAAGCCGTCGGCGGTCCAGTGCAACGGCACCGATGCCGCCGGTTGGCCCGATGCGTTGAAGGCAGCGCAAAACGGCGAATAGGCAAAGATGCCATCAGGGCCAAGGCGGTAAGCCAGGTAATCCTCGGTCGCATGGGAAAACCGGCCAACCCGCGCCGGGGGTTCGGCAAGGGTGGCGGTCAACAGCACGTCGTAGCCCTGAAAGAACCCGGCCATTTCGCGGCCATAGGCATGGATCTTGCCCACCGCTGCCAAATAGTCGGCGCCCGACAGGGTCCCGGCATAGGCGATGGCACCAAGGGTGACGCCTTCGACTTCATCCGGGCCAAGCGGCCGCCCGCGTGCCATGACGGTCTGTTGCACGCTGAGCGCGGTGCCGCAGGCGACAATCCGGGTCCAGGCCCGCATCATGCCTTCGGTATCGGCGGTGGGGCGGGCGGGTTCCACCGCATGGCCCAGGCTCTCCAGCAGCTTTGCGGCATCCAGCACCGCTTGCCGGCATTCGGGATGAATCGCGGTGCCGGTCAGCGTGGTGTCGCACAGCGCGATTTTCAGCCGCCGGGGCGGGTGGGTGATCGCCTGCAGATGGCTTTCCGCCAATATCGGGGCGCGGTAGGGGGCACCGGGGTCCGGCCCGGTGCAGGCATCATGCAGCAGCGCAGCATCCCGGACGCTGCGGGTCAGAAAGCCGTCGATCGACATGCCGGCCCAGCCTTCGCCACTGTCGGGCCCGTCTGGCAGGCTGGCCCGTGTCGCCTTTAACCCGAACAGGCCGCAGCTTGATGCCGGTATCCGCACCGATCCGCCGCCGTCTGACCCATGGGCCGCAGGCAGAATACCTGCCGCCACCGCAGCACCGGCCCCGCCAGACGATCCGCCGGAGGTATGATCGAGGTTCCAGGGGTTGCGGGTCGGGCCGCCATAGATCGCAGCCTCGGTTGCCGCACCAATGCCGCCTTCGGGCGAAGTGGTGCGGCCAAAGGGGATGACACCTGTCGCGGCGATCCGGTCATAAATCGCGCTGTTGTGCGTGTAGCGGGTGTTGGCCAGCAGCTTCGAACCGTTGTGCGAGGGGAAATCCACCGCCTCGCAGCCCAGGTCCTTGAGCAGAAACGGCACGCCTGCCAATGGCCCGCTTGGCGCTTTCGCGATGATGCCGCGCGCCACCGCTTCTTGCAGATTGACCACCGCATTCAGCCCCGGATTGTCCCGTTCAACCCGCAACAAGGCCTGATGCAACAGGCCGCTGGCCGAGCTTTGCCCCGATGCAACCAGCGCCGCCAGCCCGGTAGCGTCGAAATTTTCATATTCAGGCCACATGCCGCCACCCGCGATTCTGGCACCCATGCTGCGATGCCTTGGCCGCAGGGTCTATCCCAATCTGGGGTGAAACCGCAGAATATGCCGTTTTCGCCACCTGAAACATCGATTTACGGCGCAAATACCGAACGAGCCCGTTCGGTGTTCGCGTTTGACGGTCCGGGACAGACCTGCCTTTCCCGCCGGAATTGTCGCGCAGCTGCCCTTGCGGGGGTCAGCGCTGGCAACTAAGACTCTGGTAGGCAACTGAGGCTTATGATCTCCGAAAGAAGCAGGCAGGCTGATATGAGAGACCCGATAGACACTTACATGAACACGCTGGTCCCGATGGTGGTTGAACAGACCAGCCGGGGCGAACGCGCCTATGACATCTATTCGCGCCTGCTGAAGGAGCGGATCATCTTTCTGGCCGGGCCGGTGCATGATGGCGTCTCGTCGCTGATCTGCGCGCAGTTGCTTTTTCTGGAGGCGGAGAATCCGTCCAAGGAAATCGCGATGTATATCAACAGCCCCGGTGGCGTCGTCACCAGCGGTCTGTCGATTTATGACACGATGCAGTACATTCGCCCGAAAGTCTCGACATTGGTGATGGGGCAGGCGGCCTCGATGGGGTCGCTGCTGTTGACGGCAGGCGAAAAAGGCATGCGGTTCTCGCTGCCCAACAGCCGGATCATGGTCCACCAGCCCTCCGGCGGCTACCAGGGCCAGGCCACGGATATCATGATCCACGCCCAGGAAACCCAGAAGCTGAAAGACCGGCTGAACAACATCTACGTGAAACACACCGGACAACCGCTTGAAAAGGTTGTCGCTGCGCTGGAACGTGACAATTTCATGTCGGCAGAAGATGCCAAGGAATGGGGGCTGATCGACGAGATTGTCGACAGCCGCGCCAAACTGGAAGACACGGCGAAGTGACGGATGCACTGTGGCCGATTGGCTGCAGTTGGCATTTTGGCATTGTGAAGCGAAAGCCGCTGCCATAGTCTTTTGACGTGGGAGTGGGTGTTGAAAAGCGGCGGGGCCGGATGGCCCTGCAGGCACGACGCGAAAGATACAGGCCGCAGAGGGTAAGCATGGCAAGTAACTCCGGCAGCGACAGCAAGAACACGCTTTACTGCTCATTCTGTGGCAAAAGCCAGCACGAGGTCCGCAAGCTGATTGCCGGGCCGACCGTGTTCATCTGTGATGAATGCGTTGAACTGTGCATGGATATCATCCGGGAAGAGACCAAGACATCGGCGCTGAAAGCCACCGATGGCGTGCCGACCCCGCGTGACATCTGCAAAGTGCTGGATGATTATGTGATCGGCCAGATTCACGCCAAACGCGTGCTGTCGGTCGCAGTTCACAACCATTACAAGCGGCTGAAACATGCCAGCAAATCCAGCGACATCGAACTGTCGAAAAGCAATATCCTGCTGATCGGCCCGACCGGCTGCGGCAAGACGCTGCTGGCGCAGACCTTGGCGCGGATTCTGGATGTGCCGTTTACCATGGCCGATGCCACCACCCTGACCGAAGCCGGTTATGTCGGTGAGGACGTGGAAAACATCATTCTGAAGCTGTTGCAGGCGTCGGAATATAATGTTGAACGCGCCCAACGCGGCATCGTCTATATCGATGAAGTCGACAAGATCACCCGCAAGTCCGACAATCCCTCGATCACCCGCGATGTGTCGGGCGAAGGCGTGCAACAGGCGCTGCTGAAGATCATGGAAGGCACCATTGCTTCGGTACCGCCCCAAGGGGGTCGCAAGCATCCGCAGCAGGAATTCCTGCAGGTGGATACCACCAACATTCTGTTCATCTGCGGAGGTGCCTTTGCCGGGCTGGAAAAGATCATCGCACAGCGCGGCAAGGGGTCCGGCATCGGCTTTGGTGCCGATGTCAAAGACCCGGAAAGCCGGGGCGTTGGTGAAATGTTCAAGGAACTGGAGCCGGAAGACCTGCTGAAATTTGGCCTGATCCCGGAATTCGTCGGTCGTTTGCCGGTTCTGGCCACGCTGACTGATCTGGATGAAGACGCGCTGGTGACCATTCTGACCGAGCCGAAGAACGCGCTGGTCAAGCAATATCAGCGGCTGTTCGAGATCGAAGGCGTGTCGCTGAGCTTTACCGACGATTCGCTGCGCGCCATTGCCCGCCGCGCAATCAAGCGGAAAACCGGCGCACGCGGGTTGCGCTCGATCATGGAAGATATCCTGCTGGATACCATGTTCGAACTGCCTGGCATGTCATCGGTGGATGAGGTGGTGGTGAATGAGGAGGCGGTGAACGTCGGCTCCAAACCGCTGCTGGTTTACAAGGATACCCGCAAGGAACCGGCAACGGCGGGGTGACCGTCGTGTCGGACCACTGGACCTTGCCGGCTGGTTCGGCCATACCTCGCCAAACTCCGGGAGAAACCGATGGCTCTGCTCAACACCCTGCTGCGCGCCGTGACCTGGTGGAATGGCCAGACGCTCAACACCCAGCTTTTCACCTGGCGCAACGGGGTCAGGGTCGGCGAAGATGATCAGGGCAACCGCTTTTTCCAGACGAAAGATGGCGCGCGCCGCTGGGTGATTTTCAACGGCGAGGCAGAAGCCAGCCGGGTGTCGCCCGATTGGCATGGCTGGCTGCACCACACCTGGGATCAGCCGCCGACCGTGAAACCGCTGACCCACAAGCCTTGGGAAAAACCGCATCAGGAAAACCTGACCGGCAGCCCGGCCGCCTATGCCCCGCCCGGGTCGATCCGCTCCGGCGTCCCGGCAGCGCGGCGCGACTATGAGGCGTGGCAGCCGGAGTAGATGAAAATGGCTGAAAACACCGTTGAAGTGATCACCGGCGGTCTGGTTCTGGCCGCAGCTGTGGGTTTCGTGATCTATGCCGGACAGGCCACCGGATTCAGCCGCGCCCCTGACAGCTACCCGCTGAAGGCCAGCTTTCGCTCGGTAGAGGGCGTGACCCTTGGCACGGATGTGCGGCTGGCCGGGGTAAAGATCGGTTCGATCACCGCGATGGACCTTAATCCGGCGACCTTTTTCGCCGATGCGACGATTTCGGTGAAACAGGGCATTGCACTGCCCGAGGATTCGGCGATTCTGATTTCGTCCGAAGGTCTGCTGGGCGGCAATTTTATCGAAATCCTGCCGGGCGGCTCACCAGTCAATCTGGAACCCGGGGCCGAAATCGAGGATACCCAGGGCGCGGTCAGCCTGATTTCGCTGCTGATGAAATTTGTCGGCGGGGCAGCTGCCGACCCTGCTGCACCCGCACCATGAGGCTGGCACTTGCGCTTGCGCTGGTGGCTTTTCCGGCGATGGCGCAGGACACCACCGATGCGCCGGGTGCATTGCTGCGCGGGCTGGACAAGGTGTCCGGCATTGCCACCGATATCGAGATTATGGCCGGGGCCAGCGCCAAGCTGGGCCGGTTGGAGATTGCGCTGAGCAATTGCCGCTATCCCGCCAACGACCCGTCCAGCAACGCCTATGCCCATCTGACCATCCGCGATCCACTGGCCAGTGCGGTGTCGTTTGATGGCTGGATGATCGCCTCGTCGCCGGCGCTGAATGCGCTGGATCATCCGCGCTACGACCTTTGGCTGCTGCGCTGTACCAATGTGGCAGCGTCGGGTGGTTCCGACTGACGGTGAAAATCGGCGGTGGCGGCGAGTGCTTGCCGCAGCAACCGGTGATAGGTGTCGCGGCTGACCTCGACAGCCCCCAGGCTTTGCAGATGTGGGGTCAGGAACTGGGTGTCGAACAGGGTAAAGCCGCCGACCCGCAACCGGTCCACCAGATAGGCCAGCGCGATCTTCGACCCATCGGTGCGGCGGGAAAACATGCTTTCGCCGAAAAAAGCCCCGCCAAGCGCCACGCCATAGACTCCGCCGATCAGTTCGCCCCCATCCCAGACTTCCAGAGAATGGGCGTAGCCGCGTTCGTGCAACTGCTGATAAAGTGCAAAGATCGGCGTGTTGATCCAGGTCTCTGGTCGGTCGGCACAGGCGGCCAGCACACCTGCAAAATCGGTATTTGCTCGAATAGTATAAGCTTGGGCCAATATCCGTTGCCGCAATGAGCGCGAAATGTGGAAAGAGTCCAGCCGGAGAATCCCGCGCCGTTTGGGATCGACCCAAAAGATTTCAGTGTCTCCGCGGTTTTCGGCCATCGGAAAGATCCCGGCCGCATAGGCCTGCAACAGGATTTCCGGGGTGAGGTCTGGGTTCATCGGGGCAACTGCCAAAAGGGCTGGTCCAAGGCTATTGCAATCTGCAACCCGGGCGCAATCCCGAACGCGTGGCGTCTTGCGCGAGTCGAGGTCCCGGCGCAGGGCCGGGACGGCGCGGGATTTGGCGGCGATGGCGGTGCCGAAATGGCACCGGCGGCCGGGCCTTACCCCAGCTTTTCCGCCAGGAATTTTTCCAGCCAATGGATGTTGTAATTGCCCGCCAGCACATCCGGTTCTTCCAGCAGGGCATGGAACAGCGGCACCGTGGTATCGACACCATCCACAATCAACTCGCCAAGGGCGCGTTTCAGCCGGGCCAGAGCTTCGGGCCGGTCGCGGCCATGCACGATCAGCTTGCCGATCAAGCTGTCGTAATAGGGCGGGATCGAATAGCCGCCATACAGCGCGCTATCCATCCGCACCCCCAGCCCGCCGGGGGCGTGGAACACCTTGACCTTGCCGGGGCAGGGCGAAAAGGCGGGCAGCTTTTCGGCATTGATCCGCACCTCGATGGCGTGGCCGTTGACCTGCAGATCACCTTGCGAAAAGCTCATCGGCAGGCCCGCCGCCACCCGGATCTGTTCGCGCACCAGATCGACGCCAAAGATCGCCTCGGTCACCGGATGTTCGACCTGCAGACGGGTGTTCATTTCGATGAAAAAGAATTCGCCGTTTTCATACAGGAATTCGATGGTTCCGGCGCCGATATAGTTGATCCGCGCCACCGCATCGGCGCAGACCTTGCCGATCCGCGCCCGGGTCGCAGCATCGATCACCGGCCCCGGTGCTTCTTCCAGCACCTTCTGGTGGCGGCGTTGCAGCGAACAGTCGCGCTCGCCCAGATGCACCGCACCGCCCTTGCCATCGCCAAACACCTGAATTTCGATATGGCGCGGCGTGGTCAGGTATTTTTCCAGATAGACTTCATCGTTGCCAAAGGCCGATTTCGCCTCGGCGCGGGCGGAGCGAAAGGCAATCTCCAGTTCGGCCACGTTGTTGGCCACCTTCATCCCGCGGCCACCCCCACCGGCCGTCGCCTTGATGATGATCGGGTAGCCGACTTTTTCGGCGACCTTCACCGCGTTTTCATAGTCCGGCACCCCGCCATCTGACCCCGGAACGCACGGCACCCCCAGCGCCTTCATCGTATCCTTGGCGGTGATCTTGTCGCCCATGATCCGGATATGTTCCGAGGTCGGGCCAATGAACGTGATGTCGTGATCTTCCAGAATCCGCACGAAACTGGCGTTTTCCGACAGAAAGCCATAACCGGGATGGATCGCCTCGGCCCCGGTGATTTCACAGGCGGACACAATCGCCGGGATCGACAGATAGCTGTCAGACGACGGCGGCGGCCCGATGCAGATCGCCTCATCCGCCATCCGCACATGCATGGCATCGCTGTCGGCGGTGGAATGAACGGCGACCGATTTGATCCCCATTTCCCGCGCCGCACGGATCACCCGCAGCGCAATTTCTCCACGGTTGGCGATCAGGATTTTCTCGAACATTCCCGAATCCTTATTCGATAATCATCAGGGGCGCGCCATATTCGACCGGCTTGCCGTCATCGATCAGGATGCGTTTGACGGTGCCCGAATGCGGCGAAGGGATCTGGTTCATCGTCTTCATCGCTTCGATGATCAGCACGGTTTGCCCGGCGGTCACGCTGGACCCGACGCTGACAAATGGCTCTGACCCCGGTTCAGCCGACAGATAGGCGGTACCAACCATCGGCGAAGTCAAAGCCCCGGGGAGTTGCGCCGGATCGGTGTCAACCAAGGCCGCCACCACCGCCGCCGGTGCGGCCTGCGGTGCCATTTGGGCAACCGGGGCAGGGGCAGCCGCGATCATGGTGATCTGTTTCGACACCCGCACATTCAGGCTGTCATTTTCGCCATAGTCGCGTTTGACGGTCAGTTCTGTCAGGTCGTTCTTGTTCAACAGCTCAGCCAGCGCCTGAATGAAAGCCACGTCTGTTTCGTGCGGATGTTTGGTCATGTCGTCCCCGATGCGGTCTTGGCTGCCCGTCTTGTGCCCTGTTGCCCGTGCTGCCAGGCTCATCCGCTTATACGGTAGCCATGCTTGGGTGGGAAGCACCAGTTGCGATTTTGCCCCTGCCAAAGGGTTGGCTGCAAAATTTACCGTTTGATAAAAAAACCAAACCATGGCAGTTTTTCAGGGCCAGCAGATCGCAACGGAGGCCGCCTTGACCCACAGCCCGCTGACCCCCGGTAACGTTGCAGGGCGGCTGCCCGATGCCACCTTAGCTGCGAATTTCGCCGATATTGCCCCGATGTTCGGTGTGCACGAGGCGCAGGTGGCGGCGGATCGCTGCTATTTCTGCTATGACGCCCCCTGCATCACCGCTTGCCCGACCTCGATCGACATTCCGCTGTTCATCCGCCAGATCGCCACCGATACGCCGGAGGCTGCGGCCCGCACGATCTTTGGCCAGAACATTCTCGGCGGCATCTGCGCCCGGGTTTGCCCCACCGAAACCCTGTGTGAACAGGCCTGCGTGCGCGAAGCCGCCGAGGGCAAACCGGTGGAAATCGGCCGGTTGCAGCGGTTTGCCACCGATATATTGATGGCCGAGGCGGGGCACCCCTTTACCCGCGCGGCCTCGACCGGAAAACGGGTGGCCGTGGTGGGCGCCGGCCCCGCAGGCCTTGCCTGTGCCCACCGGTTGGCGCTGCATGGCCATGACGTCACGATTTACGAGCGTCGGGCCAAGCCGGGTGGCCTGAACGAATATGGCATTGCCGCCTACAAGGCTGCTGGCAACTTTGCCGCGCGCGAGGTCGACTGGCTGCTGCAGATCGGCGGCATCACCATAACGGCGGGCGCGTTGGGCCGCGATGTCACCCTTGCCGCGCTGGAGGCGGCATTTGATGCGGTGTTTCTGGGGATCGGCCTGGGCGGCGTCAATGCGCTGAACATCCCCGGCGCAGACCTGCCGCATGTCCGCAATGCCGTGGATTTCATTGCCGAATTGCGTCAGGCCGGGACGCTTTCCTCCCTCCCGGTCGGGCGTGATGTGGTGGTCATCGGCGGCGGCATGACCGCCGTCGATGCCGCCGTGCAGAGCAAACTGCTGGGGGCAGCGACTGTCACTATGGTGTATCGGCGCGGAAAAGAGAAGATGAGCGCCAGCCGGTATGAACAGGACCATGCCACCGCCTCGGGGGTAAAGATCATCTATGGCGCTGCGCCAAAGGCGATCAGATCTGACGGTGTGACGTTTGCCTATGAAACCGGCG
Source organism: Paracoccaceae bacterium (assembly GCA_043736155.1). Taxonomy (GTDB): domain Bacteria; phylum Pseudomonadota; class Alphaproteobacteria; order Rhodobacterales; family Rhodobacteraceae; genus JANNRR01. The sequence goes on from JAYTDA010000286.1 coordinate 14,422, forward strand.
AAACCTTTACCCTGCCCGCCGATCAGGTTCTGAAAGCCATTGGCCAGACCCTGCCCGCTGCCCTGATGGCGCGCGAAGGCGCCAAAATGACCCGCCGCGTTGGCAAGGTCTGGGCCGGGGGCGATTGTGCGGCGGGGGGGGAAGACCTGACGGTGACCGCCGTGGCCGAAGGGCGCGATGCGGCGGAAGCGATCAACGCAACCTTGACAGGGGCGGCGGTGTGAACCCCGCCCTACGGAGGGCTTTCCATGGCTGACCTCAGATCAAACTTCATCGGCATCAAATCCCCGAACCCGTTCTGGCTGGCATCGGCCCCGCCGACCGACAAGGCCTATAATGTCGAGCGCGCCTATGCGGCGGGCTGGGGCGGGGTGGTTTGGAAGACGCTGGGGTCCGAAGGGCCGCCGGTGGTCAATGTCAACGGGCCGCGTTACGGCGCGATCTGGGGGGCGGACCGGCGGCTATTGGGGTTGAACAACATCGAACTGATCACCGACCGGCCGTTGCAGGTGAACCTGGATGAGATCAAGGCGGTCAAGCGCAAATGGCGTGACCGGGCTTTGGTGATTTCCCTGATGGTGCCGTGTGATGAGGATAGTTGGCGCGACATCCTGCAAAGGATCGAAGATACCGAAGCCGACGGGGTCGAGCTGAACTTTGGCTGCCCGCATGGCATGGCCGAACGCGGCATGGGGTCGGCGGTGGGGCAGGTGCCGGAATATATCGAAATGGTGACGCGCTGGGTGAAAAAGCACAGCCGGATGCCCTGCATCGTCAAGCTGACGCCGAATGTGACCAGCATCCTTGGGCCAGCCGGTGCGGCGAAAAACGGCGGGGCCGATGCAGTATCGCTGATCAACACCATCAATTCGATCACAAGCGTGAACCTGGACTCGTTCAGCCCGGAGCCGATGATTGACGGCAAGGGCACCCACGGCGGCTATTGCGGCCCGGCAGTAAGGCCGATTGCGCTGAACATGGTGGCCGAGATTGCGCGCAGCCGCGAAACCGCAGGAATTGCGATCAGCGGCATCGGCGGCATCACCACCTGGCGCGATGCGGCGGAGTTCATCGCGCTGGGGGCTGGCAATGTGCAGGTTTGCACCGCAGCGATGACCTATGGCTTCAAGATCGTGCAAGAGATGATGTCCGGCCTGTCGCAGTATCTCGATGAAAAAGAACTGAGTCTGGACGATCTGGTCGGCCGCGCGGTGCCGAATGTGACCGACTGGCAATATCTGAACCTGAACTATGTGACCAAGGCACGGATCGACCCCGATGCCTGCATCAAATGCGGGCGCTGCTATGCGGCGTGCGAGGATACCAGCCATCAGGCGATTGCGATGAAACCGGGCCGGGTGTTCGAGGTGATGGATGATGAATGCGTCGCCTGCAACCTGTGCGTCAACGTCTGCCCGGTGGCCGATTGCATCACCATGGTGGAACTGCCGATCGGCACCGTGGATGCCCGCACCGGCAAAAAGGTGGCGGATTATGCCAACTGGACCAGCCATCCCAACAACCCCTCGGCCCGGGCGGCTGAATAGCGTGGCGTGATCCTGCGGTGCGAAATCCTTGCCTCCGGTTCCAATCCGGAACCTGGATAAGGTGATCTATGCCGCCGCAGGCTCCGCAGCGGCTTTTGGTGTGGCATCGGCGGCAGGACCTGCAGCACTGCCATCGCCGTTGGCAACGGCGGCAGACCCGCCGGTTTCCCGCAGCCCCCCGGGTGCCGGGGCCCGGCCGATCAGCGGCACTGGCTGGGGGGCCGGTTTGGTGTCGCCCATCACGACGGTTGCCGCCTTTTGCCCGTCTGTGACACCGGCATCCGGTTTCGCCTCCCCGATTTTCGGCTTTTCAGCCGCTACAGGTCGGTCCATCGCATGGACATTGCGCGCGGCATCAATCCGGGCCAGCGACATCCGCAGATGCGCCTCCAGTTCCAGCAGTGTCGCCTCGAACGTCGGCGGCGGGCCGGTCAGAACATTGATGTCAAACGGTTCCGGCAAGGCGATGAGGCTGGAGGTTCCGCTGCCACTGACAGGTTCACCGGCGCTGGCATAGGCGAATTGCGGGGATATCGCCGGCCGGGGTGTGGCGGTGTAATTGGCCGACGCCTGCCCGCCACCTGACGATGCCGCCACGGCGGCAATCTCTGGCGCCGCCTTTTGCGTTTGCACTTCACCCAAATGTGCCACGGGTGCCAGCGATACCGGCATCCCGAAGCGTAACAGCCCGATCATATCCGACATTTGGCGCTCCCATCCACAGACCCCGACCCATTATCAGTGTGCGCCGCGAATCTTTGCAGGGGGTTAATGGCGACCGGCAATCTGGGGCATTGGTTAACGCGCAAGATGCAGCCAAATCCGGTGCAGCAGCGGTTCAGATCGCCAGCTGTTGCCCCATTTCCACCACCCGGTTTGACGGCAGGCGGTAGAAATCGGTAGCGTCCGATGCGCTTTTGGTCATGGCGATGAACAGCCGTTCCTGCCAGACCGGCAAACCGGAATTGCGCGCCGGGCGGAATGACCGGCGGTTGAGGAAAAACGATGTGCTCATGATATCGAACTTTTCCCCGGCCTTGCGCGCCAAGGCCAGCGCCTTTGGCACATTCGGCTGTTCCATATAGCCGAAGGTCAGCTTGATCCGGGCGAAATTGTCACTGAGCCGTTCGATGGTGATCCGCTCCGCATCGCGCACCAAGGGTGTGGTGGCAACGCCAACGGTCACTATAAAATTCTGCGCATGCAGCACATGGTTGTGTTTCAAATTGTGCATCAGCGCCGATGGCGCCATTTCCGGGTCCGATGTCAAAAACACCGCTGTGCCGGGCGCCGCTGCCGGATGCGATTTTTTCAGCATCCCGATCAGGGTTTCCAGCGATACATTGCCTGCCCGCGCCTTTTTCTGCACATAAAGCGTGCCCTTGACCCATGTCCACATCATCAGAACCATGGTTGCCGCCATCAGCAGCGGCACATAGCCGCCATCCAGCACCTTCAACAGGTTGGCGATCAGGAAGGTCCCTTCAATCATCAATAGCGGCACGATCACCGCCAGCACGAGACCGAGCGGCCATTTCCACGCCTTGTAAAACAGCGCAAAGGCCAGGATCGTGGTAATCACCATGTCGCCGGTGACCGCAATGCCATAGGCGCTGGCCAGACTGGACGAAGAGCCAAAAGCCACCACCAGCACCACAACGCCCACCGCCAGGATCATGTTGATGCGCGGCAGATAAATCTGGCCATACTGGGTTTCAGAGGTGTGCTGGATTTCCAGCCGGGGCAGCAGCCCCATTTGAACCGCCTGTTGCACCATCGAAAAGGCACCGGAAATCACCGCCTGGCTGGCAATGATGGTGGCGGCGGTGGCAAGGATCACCAGCGGCAGCAGTGCCCAGTCCGGTGCCATCAGGAAAAACGGATTTTCCGCTGCTTCGGGGTTGGAAAGTACCAGTGCGCCCTGACCGAGATAGCTCAGAGTCAGCGCCGGAAACACCAGAAAGGCCCAGGCCATCCGGATTGGGCGGCGGCCAAAGTGCCCCATGTCGGCATACAAAGCCTCGCCCCCCGTCACCGCCAGAAACACCGACCCCAGCACGATGAAAGAGGCAAACCCGTTGTGCACAAGAAACCCCAGCGCATGGACGGGGTTGAGGGCCACGAGGATGTAAGGGTCGTCAAACAGATGGATCAGCCCCATGGTCGCCATCACGATGAACCAGACCACCATGATCGGGCCGAAAAAGGTCGATACCTTTTCGGTGCCCTTGTTCTGAAAGATGAACAGACCCACGATGATCACCAGGGTCACCGGAATGACAAAGGGCGAAAAGCCGGGTGCCACCAGCGAAAGCCCCTCTACCGCCGACAGCACCGAAATGGCAGGGGTGATGATGGCATCGCCGAAAAACAGCGATATCCCCACAACCCCGATCGCCAGCAACCAGACCGGGCGACGGCGCAGCGCCTGCTGTACCAATGCCACCAGCGACAGGGTGCCGCCTTCGCCGCGGTTGTCGGCCCGCATGATCAGGATCACATATTTGACCGTCACAATCAGGATCAGCGTCCAGATCAGCAGCGAAATCACCCCGATCACATCGGCCCGCGTCAATCCGTCATAGCTGGCCGCATGCAAAGATTCGCGCAAGGCATACAGCGGGCTGGTGCCGATGTCGCCATAGACAACCCCAATGGACCCCAGGACGAGTTTCCACAGTTTCGATTTTGGGGAATGGGTACCGCCGTTGGCGAGGTTTGGCGCGGTCATGTTCTCTGACGCTTGGCAGACAGAGTCGCGCTTATAGCGACGCCGGTGCGGCACAACAAGGTGGCATTTGGTGCCGGTGCAACGGGCAGGCGCTGCGTGGCCGGGCCACGGCCCCCATTACCCCTGACCCGCCGGGGTCAGCATCCGGGTGAACAGCATCTCCAGATGTCGTTCCGCCTCGGGGTAGGGGTCAGCCCCTTCCTTGCCCAGCACCAGCCGCACCTGCACATCGAAATCGGCATAATGCTGGGTCAGGGCCCAGATCGAAAAGATCAGATGGTGTGGATGCAGATCGGCGATTTTCCCTGCGGCCGACCAGCCGCGGATCACCGCAGCCTTGGCGTCGACCAGCTCTTTCAACTCTCCCCTGATCGCGGCTTCGATCCTGGGGGCGCCTTGCAGGATTTCATTGGCAAACAACCGGCTTTCGCGTGGAAACTCGCGGCTCATCTGCAACTTGCGCCGGACATAGCCCAGGATCTCGGCCCGGGGATCGCCGTCTGCATCCATCTTGTACAAAGGTGCCAGCCAGATCGCCAGCATCTGGCTGAGCAGCGCCACATGGATCGCTTCTTTTGACGCGAAGTAATACAGCAGGTTTGGCTTTGACAGCCCCGCCACTTCGGCAATCTGATCGAGCGTCGCGCCGCGAAACCCCTGTGCCGAAAACACCTCCAGTGCCGCTTCCAGAATGGTGCCGGTGTTCTTTTGCTGGATGCGGGTATTGGCGCGGGGTCTGGTCATCGATGCGTCTGCTGCCTGTTGTCGTGCGGTTTCCGGGCTATTGCCTTGACGCCCCTTGGCTCTCTGCTAGCCTTGGTCTGACCATCTGGTCAAACAAAACTTGCCCTGCCACGCCCGATAGGCGTCGGTGCGGCCTATGGAGGTGCCCCATGGCGCTGGATCGCAATGCCGTTCCCAATGATCTGAACGCCTTCTGGATGCCGTTCACCTCCAACCGGCAGTTCAAGAAGGCGCCACGGATGTTCGTATCCGCCGACCGGATGCATTACACCACCTCCGACGGTCGCAAGGTGCTGGATGGTACCGCCGGTCTGTGGTGCTGCAACGCCGGTCACAACCGGCCCAAGATCGTTGAAGCGATCCGCCAGCAGGCAGGCGAGCTGGACTATGCACCCGCGTTCCAGATGGGCCACCCCAAGGCGTTTGAACTGGCCAACCGGGTGGTGGAGATTGCCCCCAAGGGGATGGACCATGTGTTTTACACCAACTCCGGGTCGGAGGCAGTGGAAACCGCGCTGAAGATTGCCATCGCCTATCACCGGGCGCGGGGCGAAGGCACCCGCACCCGGCTGATCGGGCGCGAACGCGGCTATCACGGGGTCAATTTCGGCGGCATTTCGGTGGGCGGCATCGTCAGCAACCGCAAGGTCTTCGGCTCGCTGCTGACCGGGGTGGACCATCTGCCCCACACCCATCTGCCCGGCAAGAACGCCTTTACCAAGGGTCAGCCGGAACATGGCGCCGAGCTTGCCGATGATCTGGAACGCATCGTGGCGCTGCATGGCGCGGAAAACATCGCCGCAGTCATTGTTGAACCGATGGCGGGGTCAACCGGGGTGCTGATGCCGCCAAAAGGCTATCTGGAACGCTTGCGCGCCATATCGGCCAAACACGGCATCCTGCTGATCTTCGATGAGGTAATCACCGGTTTTGGCCGCCTTGGTTCACCCTTTGCCGCCCAGCATTTCAACGTGATGCCGGATATGATCACGCTCGCCAAAGGCCTGACCAACGGCGTCATTCCGATGGGCGCTGTGCTGGCCACCGGGCAGATTCACGATGCTTTCATGGGAGGGCCCGAGCATCTGATCGAACTTTTCCACGGCTATACCTATTCCGGCAATCCGATCGCCTCGGCCTGCGGCATCGCCACGCTGGAAACCTACAAGGACGAAGGGCTGTTTCAACGCGCCGCCGATCTTGCCCCCTATTGGGAAGCGGCGCTGCACTCGCTGGCCGATTGCCCGCATGTGATCGACATCCGCAACATGGGCCTGATTGGTGCGGTGGAATTGCAGCCAATTGCCGGCGAGCCGACCAAACGCGCCTTCGAGGCGTTTTTGCGCGGCTATGACAAGGGCATCCTGATCCGCACCACCGGTGACATCATTGCCATGTCGCCGCCGCTGATCGTCGAGAAACACGATATCGACACCCTGATCGGCACCCTGCGGGAGGTGTTGAGGGACTTGCCTTAGGAGCAGTGGACAGCCCTCCTGTTTATTGGCATAATCTGCCAACAAACAGGAGGCCCCGATGGTAACCCGCAATGTCGTGCTGACCGATCAGCAATCCGCCTTTGTCGATGAAGTGGTTCGGAACGGCCGGTTTCAGAATGCCAGCGAGGCGCTGCGCGCCGGTCTGCGCCTGCTGGAAAAGGAAGAGGCGGCGTGGGATCAGGTGCGGCGCGGCGTGCTGGAAGGGCTGGCACAGGTGCAACGGGGGGAGTTTGTGGATGGGGAAGAGGCTTTCAAGCGAATCCGTGAAAAACACTTTGCCAGCGAATGAGGTCCTTTCGGCTTTCATACCGCGCTGAGTTCAGCCTTGATGCCATTGCCGCTTTTTCGCGCGAAACCTTTGGGAACATTCGCGGACAAGCGTATGTTGCAACCTTGCTGGAACGGTGCCGAAAGATCGCGTTGGGACAATTGCAGACCAGGCCCTGCCGGTCCCAGTTCGGCGACGATCTGCGCGACGATCTGCGCTTTGTGCGATCGGGCAGCCATAACGTGATTTTCGTTGAAACTCCGTCTGGCGTCACCATCATCGACTTCATCCACCAAAGCGCCGACATCGGCGGGCGGCTGGGAGGGCCGGAAGAATGAGGGCACCCTGCACTGCGACCCAGATGATTGATGACACCCTTGTCCGCGTCACAAGGTTCGACTTTGCCCCCAATGCCGAAACCGGCTGGCATCGGCATCGGTTCGACTATGTCATCACCGCTGTCACCGATTGCCAGATGCTGATCGAGGAACCGGGTGGCGAAACCCGACGGGTTCTGGTCCCGGCCGGTACCGCCTATCGGCGGCTGGAGGGGGTGGAACATAATGTCATCAACGATGGCGCTTTGCCGATGTCGTTTGTCGAGGTGGAACTGAAAGGCAGGCAGTGACATGGCGGTGGTCCGGGCGTTACCGGCGATGCTCGCGGGGATGACACCGGTTCTGGCCGAGGGGCGCTGGTGTTTCAACTCGATGCCTGCGCCCGAAGCAGCACCCTTGCTGCCGCATGCGCTGGCCCTGTTTCGCGAGGCCGAGGGGCTGTCACTGATCCTGCCTGCCGCCATGGCCCCCGATGGGCAGGTGATGCGGCAAATCACCCTTTCGGTGCATTCGGCGCTGGACGGTGTTGGCTTGACGGCTGCAGTTGCTTCGGCACTGACAGCAGAGGGGATACCCTGCAACATGGTGGCGGCTTTCCACCACGACCACGCCTTTGTGCCAGAGGCGCAGGCACCGGCGGCGCTGGCCTGCCTGTTGCGCCTGCAGGCCGGGGCGCAAACCCCCTAGGTTTCCTGCGTCAGGATAGAGCTTTCCCGCCGCGCCGGGCATCCGGCACGCGGACAAATCCGGCAAGAGGTGCCGACAGCGATGGTCGGGCCATGCACAGATACCGCACCGGTCAAGGGCAGGATCAGCATGGTGGCCGTCACCACTTCCGCCCCGTCAAACCCGGCGGGATAGGCGATATCGCTGATCGCATAGGCCAGATAGCGCGCCGCCATTGGCCCGGGCAAGTGCAATTCCGCCCGGATCGGCTGACCGGGCCGGGGCAGGGCGCGGTACAGCGGCCACAAGGGGCAAGCTGCCCCAAAACGCGGAAAGGCAAAGCCTGCCAGCGGTTTGCGCCAGGTCAGCGCCCCGGACCCATCGGCAATCGCCAGCCCGCTGTCCAGCTCTGGCAGGGTGGCGGCGCGGCGCAGCACCATCGCCAGCCCGACATCAAATTGCACCGCAACCTGCAACGGATCACCGCCGGTTGCCGCCCATGCCGCGCGGAAGGGTGCCAGCGGCAGGCGGGCGGCATCGGTGGCGTACAGGCGGAACCACCGCGCCGCCATGTCGCGCCCGGCGCGGCTGGCCAGTTCCGGTGCCGCCAGCAGGGCATCGACGGATCCACCCACCTCCAGCGCCGGGATATGGCTGCCAGTGCGGGAGACCCAGGCCTCGACCTCTTCCTGCGGGGTGGCGGCGGCACCTTGATCGGCCCCGGTACTGGCCAGATAGCCCGCCAACCCCGATGCCGCATCGGCCAGCCGCACGGCGTCGGCGTTCAGGTTCTGGTGAAACCGCTGTTGCCATTCCCGGTCCAGATCGTCGGTATCCGCCAGAATCCCCGCAGTGGCCCGCACCGAGGTCACCGCCGACAGCACCTCATGCAGGGCGGCGGGCAAATAGGGGTCATGCGCCATCCGGTCATTCAGATCGGCCAGATTGCGTTCCAGCAGCGCCGCCTTGCCCTGAGTTTCCGCCAACAGCGCCGCCCAACCGGGAAAGCGGCCGAGAAACTCTTCGGCCCGGTCCAGTTCCGGCATGGCGCGGCCACTGGATTGTGCCGCCGCGTCACGCACCAGCAGCAGTTGCGCCGCCTCTGCACCTTCGCGCAGCAGTTCCCGTTCCACGCCCAAGGCCTGTGCCACCGCGGCCAACAAGGTATCGCTGGCGGGGCGGCGGTTATGTTCGATCAGATTGAGGTACGAGGCGGAAACCCCGGCAAGGCGCGCCAGTTCAGCCTGTTTCATCCCCGCCAACTGACGGCGTTCGCGGATACGGCTGCCAGTCAGGGCGGAGCGGGGCATGAAAACCTTTACAATTCCCTATGCTCGGAATTTTACAGGAAAAACACTTGATGGCAAAGACTTGAAATACCCATTGCAAACAAAGGCGCGCCATTTCTGGCGCGCCCCTGTCGTGTGTCAGGGCCTATTGTAGCGCCTTGTCGGTGATCGCATGGGTCCAGGCACCTTCCGGCTCCTTGGTGATCACCGGGTCGGAGCCGCCAGCCAAGAGGGTGGCGACGGTGCGTTTGTAATCCGCCTCGTCCAGTGCGCCGTTGCTGCCGGCGGTCAGCTTGGCCACTTCGGCCATCATGGTTTTCTGGTGGCCTTCGGTCTGGGCACCGGTTTCATCGGCCTCCAGCACGATCATCGCGGCTTCGTCCGGGTTGGCTTCGGCATATTTCCAGCCCTTCATCGAGGCGCGGACAAACCGCACCATCTTGTCTTCAAACGCCGCATCTTTCAGATTGTCTTCCAGCACATACAGCCCGTCTTCCAGCGTGGCGACGCCCTGTTCCTCGTATTTGAATGTCACCAGATCGTCGGCGCTGACGCCGGCTTCCAGCACCTGATGGTATTCGTTGTAGGTCATGGTGGAAATGCAGGCAGCCTGCTTTTGCAACAGCGGATCGACGTTGAACCCCTGCTTCAACACCGTCACACCCCCGGCAGAGCCATCGGTTTTCAGACCCAGCTGGCTCATCCACGACAGGAACGGATATTCGTTGCCAAAGAACCAGACCCCCAGCGTCTTGTCGGCAAAATAGGCAGGGGTGGTTATGCCGCTTTCCTTCAGGCAGGTCAGCATCAGACCCGAAGATTTGAACGGCTGGGCAATATTCACCAGCGGCAGACCCTGTTCGCGGGCAGCCAGCGCCGATGGCAACCAGTCGATCACCACATCAGCACCGCCACCGGCAATCACCTGGCCGGGGGCAATGTCGGGGCCGCCCGGCTTGATCGTGACATTCAGGTCTTCTTCGCCATAAAACCCTTTGGCCGCAGCCACATAGTACCCGGCAAACTGCGCCTGGGTGACCCATTTCAGTTGCAGCGTCACATCATCGGCAGCCCAGGCCCCACCGGCGAGGAAAGAGGCGGCAACCGCCCCGGTCAAGATCTTCTTCATTGTTGTACTCCCTTGTTTACCTTGAGTTTTCACGCTCGCCCCCGTTGCGAGGGGTGCCAGAACGTGACCCCCTTCTCTATCAATGCTACAATGCCGTAAAATGCCGAACCCGCAAGGGCCGCCACGGTGATTTCAGCCCAGACCATGTCGAGGCCCAGCTTGCCGACCTCGGTTGAAATGCGAAACCCCATGCCCCGGATCGGCGAGCCGAAAAATTCGGCAACGATGGCCCCGATCAGCGCCAGCGTGGTGGCAATCTTCAACCCGTTGAATACGAACGGCATCGCCGCAGGCAGCCGCAGTTTCAGCAGGCTTTGTGGGTAGCTTGCCCCATAGGTCGCCATCAGATCGCGCTGCATCGCATCTGACGCGCGCAACCCCTCGAGGGTGTTGATCAGCACCGGAAAGAACACCATCACCACCACCACCGCGGCTTTGCTGTGCCAGTCGAACCCGAACCACATCACCAGAATGGGTGCGATGCCGATGATCGGCAGGGCTGCGACGAAATTGCCCACCGGCAACAGCCCGCGTTGCAGAAAGGGCGAGCGGTCGATGGCGACAGCCAACCCGAACGCCGCACCACAACCGATGGCATAGCCCGACAGCGCCCCTTTGACGAAGGTCTGGATGAAATCGACCCACAGGATCGGCAGGTTGGCGGCGAATGCGGCGGCGATGGCGGTTGGCGGCGGCAGGATCACGCCGGGCACCTGCAACCCGCGCACCATGCCCTCCCACACCACCAGCAGGGTCACGCCAAAGATCGCCGGCACCAGCAACCGGCCTTGCCGGCTTTGCACCAGCGCCGAATGCGACAGCCGCGCATTGGCCCACCAGCCCCCGGCCCAGACCAGCAGCGCCAGAACCACCCAGATCATCGCGCCAACCCCATCCGCTTCAGTGTCACCCGCTGGATCAGCCCGATCCCCCCGACCAAAGCCGCCGCGACAATCGCCGCCCCGAACAGCGCTGACCAGATCTGCACCGTCTGGCCATAATAGCTGCCGCTGAGCAGCCGTGCCCCCAGCCCCGCCACCGCCCCCGTGGGCAATTCGCCGACGATGGCCCCGACCAGTGACGCCGCAATCCCCACCTTCAGCGAGGTGAACAGATAGGGCAGCGACGCCGGAAACCGCAATTTCCACAGGGTTTGCGGGGCCGAGGCGTTCCAGGTCTTCATCTGGTCCAGTTGCATCGCATCCGGGCTGCGCATTCCCTTGACCAGTCCAACCACCACCGGGAAAAAGCACAGATAGGCGGAAATGATTGCCTTGGGCAGCAGCCCGGAAATCCCTACCGAGTTCAGCACCACGATCACCATCGGCGCAATCGCCAGAATCGGAATGGTCTGGCTGGCAATCGCCCAGGGCATCACCGAAAGGTCCATCGCCTTGTTGTGTACAATGCCGATCGCCAGCAGGATGCCCGCGCCAGAGCCGATGGCAAACCCCAGCAGCGTTGCCGACAGGGTGATCCAGGCATGATAGACCAGCGATTTCTTTGAGGTTACCGCTTTCATCACCGTGGTGTTCCACAATTCCCGCGCCACCTGATGCGGCGCGGGCAGCACCGGGCGTTCCTGATCGTAGCTGGCGGCAATGACTTGGGCAAACGACACCTCCACCCCCGCCCGCGCCGCCTGATCGCGGGTCCAGGCGGCGTTCAGCGGGATGCAGGCCAGATACCAACCGGCCAGAATGACCAGCAGCACCGTCAGGATCGGCAGCAACCGCCTCATGCCCCGCGCCCCTGTGACCAGACGATCAGCGCCACTGCCACCACCCCCAGGGCAATTCCCGCCCATTGCAGCGCTGTTGGCCGTTCGGCGAAAAACACCACGGCAACCAGCGTCGCCAGCACCAGTTGCAGCACCGCCGACACCGATATTGCCACCGCCATCCCGCTTTCGCGCATCAGCCGCACCATCATCAGATTGCCGACACCATACAGCACCAGCGAGGCCACCATCAGCCAGACCTGATCCGTCGCCACATAGGACCGGATCGCACTGGCGGCGGTCAGAAAGATCACCATTGCGCCGCCCAGCCACAGCATCGCGCCCCCGCTCATGGCCGTATCCCGCGGCGATCACACATCGCCATGCCCCGCCCGAAGCCCTTCACGCACCCGTTGCGCTACTGCGATGAACGCGGCTGAATCGCGAATCTCCAAGGGCCGGTCGCGGGGCAGCGGGCTGTCGATCACATCGGTGATGCGGCCGGGACGCGGGCTCATCACCACGATCCTGGTGCTCAGGTAGACCGCTTCCGGGATCGAATGGGTGACAAAGCCGATGGTCTTTTCGGTGCGTTTCCATAGGGCCAGCAGTTGTTCATTCAGGTAGTCCCGCACAATCTCGTCCAGCGCGCCAAACGGCTCATCCATCAGCAGGATGTCGGCATCAAACGCCAGTGCGCGGGCAATCGAGGCGCGCTGCTGCATACCGCCGGAAAGCTGCCAGGGGAACTTGCCGCCAAAGCCGTCAAGCTCGACCAGCGCCAGCACTTTTCGAACCCTCTCCTCCTGTTCCGCCTTGGAAAACCCGATGATTTCCAGCGGCAACCTCACATTTCCTGCAATCGTGCGCCAGGGATACAGCCCCGCCGCCTGAAACACATAGCCATAGGCCCGCGCCTGCCGCGCCGCCTCGGGGGTCATGCCGTTGACCGTCAACGTGCCAGAAGTGGGCTGTTCCAACGCCGCAATGGCGCGCAAAAGCGTGGTCTTGCCACAGCCGGACGGCCCGATGAAGCTGACAAACTCACCCTTGCCGATGGTCAGGTTGATGTCCTTCAGTGCCTGTACCGGCCCGTCGGCGGTCTGAAACACCAGATCAAGGCCGCGTGCCTCGATCACCGGTGGCGATGTCGTATCTCTCATCCGATCATTCCGCCGTTCCCGCTGACCATCACCGCCGCCCCACTTCCCGCCAGCATTCCTCAATCTCGCTCAACAATTCCTCGATATCCGCATCCTCTGTCGCACAACTGCTGATCGACACCCGGATGATGGCGCGGCCTTTCCAGACCCCGTGCGACGGATAGCACCGTCCACGGGCATGGATGGCAGCCAGCAAGGCACCCGTCAATCCATCCGCCGAAGCCCCTTCGCCACAGGCGAAAGCCACCTGATTGGACCAGGGTCGGTTCATCACCACCAGCCCTTCAACCTTGCCCAATCCTTCCGCCACCCGCGCCGCCATGGCACAATGCCGGGCGATCAGGGCGCGCACACCATCCTGGCCCAGGGTGCGCAGAATGGCGTAACTCGCCACCCCCCGCGCCCGGCGCGACAGTTCCATCACCGAGTCCGACGGGTTCCAGGCGTCGCCGCTTGCCGGCAGATAGGCGGCAGGGGCCGTCATCGCCTGCACCAGATCGGCGCGGTTGCGCACGATCACCACGCCGCTGTCATAAGGCGCACTCAGCCATTTGTGCAGATCAACCGCCCAGCTGTCGGCCAGTTCCACCCCCGCCGTGCGCCCCCGCAGCCCGGGCACTGCCTGCAGCCACAGGCCAAAGGCGCCATCGACATGCACCCAGGCCCCCTGTGCCTGCGCCATCGGGATCAGTTCGGCAAACGGATCAAATGCCCCGGAATTGATGTGGCCTGCCTGCAGCACCACCAATATCGGCCCCTTCAGCCCCGCCATCACCCGGGCGAAATCATCCACCAGCATCCGCCCCTGATCGTCCACCGCCACCCTATGCACCCGTTTTGAGCCAAGTCCGGCATAGCGCAGTGCGGCATAGGGCGAGGAATGCGCCTCCTCCCCGATCACCACCTGAATCTCGGGCGCGCCAAACAGCCCGTCGGCCTCGACATCCCAATTTGCGCGGCGCAGCAGCGCCGAACGCGCCGCCATGATGCCCACGGTGTTGGCCAGCGTTGCCCCGGTGACCAGCCCGGCACCCGCATTGGCGGGAAGGCCCAAAAGGTCGATAACCCAACGATACACCGCGTTTTCCGCCGCAGTCACTCCCGGTACCAAGGTCGCATAGGCGGTGTTTTGCCCCCAGGCAGAAGTCAAGATCTCCCCCGCTACCCCCGCCAGGTGCGAGCCACCGATGACATAGCCGAAAAACCGCGGCGAGGTCATGCCGTTCAACCCCGGTTCAATCGCCGCCACCATGGCATCAATCACCGCCGCCGGGTCGCACGGCTCGCGGTTCAAATCGCCCCCCAGCCGCAGCGCCGCCTCTGCCGGGGTGATCTGCGGCGGAATCGGGCGGTTTGCGACATCGCCGCGATAGGCAATCGCATGGTCCAACGCTGTATTCAGCGCCGCCTCCAGCCTTGCGTCGATCCCCTGCGCCATCACACCCCCGTCGCCGGAATGCCGGACCGCACCACCGGGCGCGGGGCCGTCAGCTCTTTCCATGCACTCAATGCCCGGTTCACCGCCGGTCGCGCCTCGCGGGCGACAAACTGGCCATGGCCCTCGCGGGTTTTCACCGCGCCATCCTCAATCGCCACCTGCCCACGCGTCAGGGTATAACGCGGCAGCCCCTTGACATGTTTGCCCTCGAACACGTTGTAATCAATCGCGGATTGTTGCGCCCCGGCGGTAATGGTCTTTTCCTTCAACGGGTCCCACACCACCAGATCGGCGTCCGCCCCCACCAGCACCGCACCCTTTTTCGGGTAACAATTCAGGATCTTGGCGATGTTGGTCGATGTCACCGCGACAAACTCGTTCATCGTCAGTCGCCCGGTCGCAACGCCGTGGGTCCAGAGCATCGGCATCCGATCCTCCAGCCCGCCGGTGCCGTTGGGGATCTTGGAGAAATCGCCGATGCCAAAGCGTTTCTGCGCCGTGGTAAAGGCGCAATGATCCGTTGCCACCACCGACAACGAGCCCGACTGCAACCCCGCCCATAGTGAGTCCTGATGATGTTTGGCGCGGAACGGCGGCGACATCACGCGGCGCGCCGCATGGTCCCAGTCGGGGT
>JAYTDA010000287.1:0-1513 GCA_043736155.1 Paracoccaceae bacterium
ACCAGCCCCATCACCTCGCCCGGCATGACGGCAAACGACACGTCATCCACCGGCGTGATCGGCCCCGCCCCGGTGGCAAAGGTCGTTGTCAGATTGCGAACTTCCAGCGCGGCACTCATTTGCGCGTCCTCAACACTTCGGCCAACCCGTCACCCAGCAGACTGAACCCCAGACCCGTCACCACGATGGCCACGCCCGGAAACACTGATATCCACCACGCCGTCGTCATGAAATTCTTGCCCTCGGCGATCTGCACCCCCCATTCGGGGGTCGGCGGTTGCGCGCCCAGACCCAGATAGCCCAGGCTCGACCCCAGCAGGATCGCCAGCGCCATATCCGTCATCAGATAAACGATGGCGGGCGTGATGGAATTGGGCAGCAGATGGCGAAAGATCACCCGCAGCGGGCTGTAGCCCATCGCACGGCCCGCATCGGCATAATCCAGCCGCTTTTGCACCACGACCTCGGCGGCGATGATCCGGGCGTAAAACACCCAGCCGACCACGCCCACGGCAATATACATGTTGATCAGCCCCGGCCCCAACACCGACACGATGGCAATCACCAGCACCAGAAAGGGAAAGGTGATGACTGCATCGACGATCCGACCAAAGATCGTCTCGGCCAGACCGCCCGCATAGCCGACCAGCGCACCGACAAAGGTGCCGACCACAAAGGAAAACACCGTGCCGAAAAAGGCGATCTGCATGTCGATCGTATAGGCATGGATCACCCGACTCAGCACATCGCGGCCGAAATTGTCGGTGCCAAAAGGATGCGCAAGACTGGGCGGTGCCAGCAGCGCCATATAGTCGAACGCCACCGGGTCATATGGGGCAAAGACCCAAGGCAGCACCGCCAGCGCCATGCTGATGGCAAGAATGCCCCCGCCCAGCCACAAAGGGCGCGGCAATCCGGCCTTGCGCGTCACGGCGGCGCTCAACGGGCCACCCTTGGGTCAAGCCAGGCCTGAAACAAATCCGTGACCAGAAAGGTCAGCGATACCAGAACCGCAAGGCCAATCGTCATGCCCTGCACCACCGGATAATCGCGGCCATAAATGCTGTCGATCATCAACCGTCCGGCCCCCGGGATGGCAAAGACCGTCTCGGTGATCACCGCCCCGCCAAGCAGCGTGCCAATCGACAGTCCGAACAACGCCACGGTTGAAATCAGCGCATTTCGCAGCACATGGCGCAGCATCACCAGACGGGGGGCAAGGCCCTTGGCACGGGCAAATTGAACATATTCGGCATCCACCACACCGATGATGGCCGACCGCAGGTTGCGCATCAAAATGGCCGCAAGGCTCAGCGCCAGCGTCAGCGCAGGCAGGAACAGGTGATAGACATGGTCCCAGAACCCCTCGCCATAGCCGCCCACCGGGAACCAGCCCAGTTCCGCACCAAAGATCGTCAGCAAGATCAGGCCAAGGTAGAACACCGGCATCGACAACCCGACCTGAAAGGCCCCCCGGATCACCGCATCACTGGCCTTGTCGCGGCGCAGGGCG
>JAYTDA010000288.1:0-1702 GCA_043736155.1 Paracoccaceae bacterium
TTGCCGGACTGATCCTGTCGTTGTAGCGCAGGATCGAACCATTCTCACAAGCCTTTCAGCACCAACGCACAGGTTACCGGGACCGTCAGAATTTCCGTGCGGGGCCCGGCGGCGTCGGCGCCCGGTCGCATGACGCTTTTCCCCTGCCAGGATCAAATCGAAGCCGCTGAACACGCGGTCAACGTCCGTGAAACCACCGGTCAACCGGTGCCCGTCGCAGGGGCTGCCGATGTCGGCGGCGCCACCCGCCAGCATGGGATGGCCGACTGTGCCGGTGCGGTGCTTTCAGCGGTTGCGCCAGTTTTCGGCGCAAGGGCAGTCCGCGGGCAGGCGTTGCCAAAGGTGGGGATCGTCAGGGGAAACTCGGCATGGGTCAGGTCGGGGCGGGCCTGAAGAATCCCACCCGTTGCAACCAACTCCAACCATCCGCTGTCTACGTGACCCCACGCCGGGCCGGATCAGATCAGGCGGAAGTGCGAAAGGCCCCGGGTGTATCGAGGCAGACCGGCACCACCAGGCACGGGCTTCGCAGGCGCGGGCTTTGCGGGCGCGGGCATTGGCGGGCGCGGGGGGGCCTAAAACCGTTGCCGTGCAAAAGCGGCGCTGTTTTGCAGCATCTGCAGGGCAGCGGCCTGGCTGCCGGCTTGCGACGACGTGGCTTCCGCTTCGGACCGCACCAGAAAACGGCGCAGCAAAACCTCGACCTTGGCGGGATCGGTGAATTGCGAGACGGTCGCGTCGCCGAACACCCGCTGCGCCTTGGTCTTGAAGACGTCCAGCTGGCGGTCAAGATCCAGCGCGGCGATGGACCCTGGCAGGCCAAGTGCCTTTTCCATCACCCGGCGCAGCGGGGTGTTGCCAAGAATTGTCAGCCATTTGGTATTCTCCGAACTGTTGGGTTTCGCGGCGAGTGTCGCCAGTTCCCGTTCGGCATTCAGACCAAGGCGCATGTCATCGGATTGCAAACCCACCGCCGTATCGAACTGCCGGAGCTTGTAATCCGCCAGAATCCTGTCGGGAAAATCCGACAGCGCGGTGCGCGGCGTGGTGTAATCGCCGTAGCCGAACGCAGCGGACAGTTTCAGATATTGCTTGTCGGCCAGTTTGTTGGCCAAGGCGCCCTCGGTCAGAGTGCCGTCGCTCAGCACTTTCCTGATGAAGGCCCTGCTGTTGATGTCGGCGTCCAGCCCGAAGGCGCCCAGGGCGACCCGCAGCAGCCGTCGGTCGTTGACAAGATCGTCGGCGGTTTTCGCCTTGCCAATGTTGGCGCGAAAATAATCCTCGTCGCGCTTGATCTCGGGCGCCTTGCTGAAGGCGGCGGTCTGGCTGGATATGGTCTTCTTCAGGAACGTCCATCCGGCATAGCCACTGCCCAGCAAGACCGGCGCAAAGGTCATGCCGGATGCGCGGCGAAAAGCCGCTCCTCGCGCGGCAGCAGCGTGCGCAGGGCTTTCAGCGCCTGGTAATGCTGATCTTCCAGCACCGCATCGGTTGCCAGATTGAGCTGGGTTCGGCTGTCATGGTCGGTCAACACCTGGCTGAGTTGTTCGATGCCCCGCAGCAATTGCAGCTTTGCATCGGCCGGGTTCGCATCGCCGGACAGCACCAGCTGCGCGATGTAGCAGACCCGGCGCACCGGGGTGTTGACCTCTTCCGGATGCAGGGCATCGCGCAGGCGCAGAATGTTGGCGTTGGGGGTCAT
>JAYTDA010000289.1:0-3858 GCA_043736155.1 Paracoccaceae bacterium
AGACTGGCAACGGTGACACCGCCAAACACGATCAAATCGTTCAACCCCTGCATCCGCCCGCGTTCTTCGGGACGGTAGGCGCTGGTCAACAGCGTGGTGGCCCCGATAAAGGCAAAGTTCCAGCCGATGCCCAGCAGGATCAGGGCACCGTAAAAGTTCGGCAATTCCACCCCCATCAGCGCCACCGCCCCGGCACTGGCCAGGATCAGCAACCCGGTGCCCATCACCTTTTCCACCCCAAACCGGGTGATGATGTGGCCGGTGAAAAAGCTGGGGGCATACATCGCCAGCACGTGGGAACTGACGATGTTGGCGGCATCGGCCTTGGCAAAGCCGCAACCGACCACCGCCAGCGGAGTCGATGTCATCACCAGATTCATCAGGGCATAGCTGACAGCGCCGCAAATGACCGCCACTGCGATCCGGGGATCCGACAGCAGCTCAATCCGGCTGCGCCCGGCAGGGCTGCCCGCCGCCGCTGCCACCGGGCGCGGAATCTTCAGCAGGGCAAACAGCGGCATCCCCACGATGTTGAGCAGGATCACCGCGAGGTAAGTACCGAGAAAGGTGATGGGGAAGGCATCAACCGTGTATTTCACCAGTTGCGGCCCAAACACCGCCGACAACAGCCCCCCCGCCATCACATAGGAAATCGCCTTGGGCCGAAAGGCGTCAGACGCGGTATCGGTGGCGGCAAACCGGTAAAAACCCTGTGCCGACATATAGATGCCGGTCAGAAACGCCCCCACCAGGAACAGGGTGAAGGACTGCAGGTACAAACCATAGGCCCCGACAGTAGCGCCAGAGGCCCCGCCGACCGCCCCGATCACAAAACCGGTGCTGCGGCCAAAGCGCTGCATGATCGCCGACAGCGGTGTCGCCGACAGCATTGACCCCACCACCGTCATGGTGATCGGCAAGGTGCCCCAGCAGGGGTTTGACGCCAGTGACTGCCCCGCCAACCCGCCGATGGTAAAGATCATCGGCATTTGCGCCCCGATGATCGCCTGGGCTGCGACCAGAACCAGAAGGTTGCGCTTGGCTATGGCGTCAGAGGCGGGTTGGGGCGATGCAGGTGTCATGGCACTGCCTAGCGCCGCTTGGTGCAGCATAAAAGGGCAAATTCCGGGGGGCGGGGCTTTTCTGGGCCGCTCCGCTCCGGGACCGGAGGCGCGATCCGGGATCGGGTGCCCCCGGCGACCCGGGTGCCGCGGAATTTATCAAATTCCGGCCCGATTTCTGGACAGAAATCGGTAGATCCGATCGCCCGGGGTCTGCTGCCTTGACATACCAGTCAGCGGTTCCATCAGTCGCCGTCACCGATTATGCTCTGACATCATTGGGGTATCCCGGGGGGGCATCATGGTTGGCCGCATCATCGAAACCGAGGCTTGCGTCGCCGAAGGCGCAGCCTGGCTGGCTGCGGTTGACCCGCGACTGGCCGATGCTTTGCGCCAGACCGGCCCGTTGCCGCTGCGTCGCAACAAGGATGGCTTTGCCACCTTGCTGGATGCGATTGTCAGCCAACAGGTTTCGGTCGCCTCTGCCGATGCGATCTGGCGGCGGCTGGATCAGGCGGGGTTGACCGATGCCGGGGCGGTACTGCGCGCCCATGACGACGATCTGCGGGCCTGTGGTCTGTCACGCCAGAAAATGGCCTATGCCAGGGCGCTGGCCGAGGCCGGGCTGGATTATGAGGCGCTGCGCCTTGCCCCATCGGATCAGGTGATTGCCCATCTGGTGGCGATCAAGGGCATCGGGGTCTGGACCGCCGAGATTTATGCCATGTTCGCCCTGGGCCGCGCCGATGTCTTTGCCGCCGGCGATCTGGCGTTGCAGGAATCGGCACGGCTGCTGTTTGATCTGCCCGCCCGCCCCACTGACAAGGCACTGCGGCAGCTGGCAGAACCCTGGGCCCCGTGGCGTGCGGTTGCGGCGCGGCTGCTTTGGGCCTATTACCGCGTGGCCAAGGCGCGGGAAGGGGTCAGGTGATGCGGGTACTGCAGTTCGGGCGGCGGGCTTCCAGCGGCAGGACCGGATCCCTGGTGATCTTTCTGCATGGCTATGGTGCCGATGGGGCGGATCTGCTGGGGCTGGCTGATCCCCTGGCGCCGCATTTGCCGGGTACCGTGTTCATGGCACCGGATGCCCCGGAACCCTGTGTCGGTACCCCGTTTGGCCGCCAATGGTTTCCGATCCCCTGGCTCGATGGCTCATCCGAGGCCGCCTTTGCCGCATCATTGGTGCAATCAAGCGGCGATCTGAACGGCTTCATCGATGCTGCCATGGCGGCCGAGGGTGTGTTGCCTGCCGCCACGGCACTGGTCGGCTTTTCCCAAGGCACGATGATGGCGCTGCATGTGGCGCTGCGCCGGGCCGAGCCGCTGGCGGCGGTGGTCGGCTTTTCCGGGCGGTTGCTGCGCCCCGAGACCCTGGCGCAAGCCATTACCGCCCGCCCGCCGGTGTTGCTGGTGCATGGCGATACCGATCAGGTGGTGCCATACGCCGATCTGGCCAAGGCCGAAGCCGGGCTGAAAGCTGCCGGTGTGCCGGTACAGGCCCATACCAGCCGTGGCACCGGCCATGGCATTGCCCCGGATGGGCTTGGTATTGCCCTGCAATTCCTGCAACGCTGCTTGCCCATGAGCTGAAACCCCCGGCGATTTTCGCGCGCCGGTCGTCATACCCCTGTCACGCATCACACCTAGCTGTCTGGCGGGAATACCGCATGTTGCGGGACTTGCCTTGGGCTTTACGCCATATATAGTCGGCTTACGGGCGGGTGCGTCCTGCCCGGGCCGGCTTGACAGGCAAGCCGGAAACGGGGTCTTTGATGGACGGTGATTTCAGAACGACTTTCGTGCGGGAACCGGGGGCGCTACGCCATTACCCGGCGCTGGTGCTGAACGCTGATTACCGCCCGTTGTCCTATTACCCGCTGTCGCTCTGGCCCTGGCAAGAGGCGGTCAAGGCGGTGTTTCTGGACCGGGTCACCATCATCGCCGAATATGACGCCGTGGTCCGCAGCCCCCGGACCGAGATTCGGATACCGTCGGTGGTGGTACTGAAAGAATATGTGCGGCCGCAAAAACGGGTGGCCTTTACCCGGTTCAACCTGTTTTTGCGCGACGAATTTTGCTGCCAATATTGCGGGGCACGCGGCGATCTGACCTTTGACCATGTGGTACCGCGTTCCCGGGGTGGCATCACCAGCTGGCAAAACGTGGTGGCGGCCTGTTCGCCCTGCAACCTGCGCAAAGGCTCGAAATCCCTGAAACAGGCGGGGTTCAACCTGCGCCACCCGCCGCGCCAGCCATCGGCCGAGGAAATGCAGAACATGGGGCGCAAATTTCCGCCAAACCACCTGCATGACAGCTGGCTCGACTACCTCTATTGGGACGCCGAACTGGACGCCTGAAGCTTTTGGGGCTGGTCCGGCCACACCTTGCCTTGTACCGGAAGATGCCGCAGCCATCGGGGCGGGTATCACCCGCAGCCCGCTGGTGGCGCACCATTAACCCCGTTGTGGTTTCCCTGTCCCGCCCACAATGCTAGACTTGCCGCAGCGCGGCGGATAGAACACTCCTGTTTGCGCTAACAAAAGGCCGAAGTGTGGCCAGTCTTCAGAACCGCCGCTCTTAGAATCGCCGCCCCCAGAATTGCTGCCCCCAGAATTGCCGCCCCCAGAATTGCCGCCCCCAGAATCGCCGCCCCCAGAATTGCTGCCCCCAGAATCGCCGCCCCTAGAATCGAGGAACCATGGTATCGCGCAGGATGTCACGGGTCCGCCGATAGCCTTCGGAGGTCGGTGCCTTGACCCGGATCCAGTCCGGTTTCTGCAACCGCTCGGTATCGGGG
>JAYTDA010000290.1:0-13933 GCA_043736155.1 Paracoccaceae bacterium
CACGCACCAACCGGCCAGAGGTGCGTGCAAGCACGACACCCTACAGGACGGCCCGCCAAATCGACAGTCGTCTAAACCCGGCGCAGGATCAGGTGGCGGGTCGCCTCGCCCGCCTCGGTTTCGGCCACGCTGTAGCCCAGCGCAGGCAGGTCCAGCCCGGCAAACAGGCTTTCGCCCTGCCCCAGCAGCACCGGCGACTGTGCCAGATGCATCTCATCGACCAACCCGGCCTGCAGATAGGCGCGCACAGTCGCGGTTCCGCCGCCCACCCGTACGTCCCGGCCCCCGGCGGCTGCCATCGCCCGCGCCAAAGCCACATGGATGCCTTCGGTGACAAAGTGGAACGTGGTGCCCCCCGCCATCACCAGCGGCGCCCGGGCATGGTGGGTCAGCACAAACACCTGGCAATGGTAAACCGGATTGTCACCCCACCAGCCGCGCCAGCCATCGTCGGTCCATGGCCCCCGGCTGTGCGCAAACATGTTGCGCCCCAGAATCCAGGCCCCGATGGTGTCGAACCCCCGGCTGGCATAGCGGTCATCAATACCGGTGTCGCCGCCGTCCATCCCGAACATCGCACGCGTGGTGCGGGTGGCAAAGGCCCAGCCATGCAGCGCCATGCCGCCCTTGCCCATCGGGTCGCCCAGGCTTTGCTCCACCCCCGCGCCATAGCCGTCGGCCGAGATCGAGAAACTTTCCACCCGCAGACGCGCCATGATTGCCCCCATTGCTGCCATGCCACCTTGCCACCAAGACGCAGTCAGGTCAAGTAATTCAGTCTGCGTGTCTAACATACTAGACTTTACATACATATTATCATACACAGTGACCAACTTATCCGACTCACTTGGACATGCAAGGTTGCCAATGCCCCCCGAAGAACGCAACACCCTCATTGCCATCCTCAGCAGCCTGTTTGTGCTGAGTTACTACGCGATCCACCTCAACGGCATGGCGGCTGACGGGCGGCTTTCCGGCCCGGATGCCATCGTCAACTGGGCGCGGGCGGTGGTGTGGATGATGGTGGCTGGGATCGGGTTCATCATCGCCATCTCCATCCTCGCGTCCATCGCCACGGCGATCCTCACCGGCGAGAAGGACCGATCCGGCCTGGTTGATGAACGCGACCGGATGATCCGGGGTTGGGGGATGCGGGTGGCGATGGTGGCCGCAAGCGTTGGCTTTCTGCTCGGCGTCGGTGCGCTGGCGCTGGCCTGGCCGGTGGTGACCGGGCTCAACATCATGCTCGCCGGCTTTGCGCTTGGCGCGCTGGCCGGGGATATCACGAAACTGGCGCTGTACCGGTTCGGCAGCTGATGACCCGGATTTGAAATGGCCCGCATGCATATCGCCAATAAAATCCGCCGTCTGCGTTTCGATGCCGATGAGATGACGCAAAAGGACCTGGCCGAGAAAGTCGGGGTAACGCGGCAAACCATTGTCGCCATCGAGAATGCCAAATATTCGCCGACGCTGGAACTGGCCTTTCTGATCGCGCGGGCTTTTAACAAACCACTGGATGAGGTTTTCGCCTTCGAAGCCGATCCGGAATAGATATCACCGGAATAAATATCAAAGGAGCGTCACAATGATCCGTACCCTGTTCGCAGGCCTGCCCCGCATTGCCTTGTTTCTGCTGGCGCTGATCCCGGTGCTGACCGGCATCAGCATCCTGTTCTCGATGCAACAGGGCACGCTGAACTCCCTTACCGAGCCTCAGGATCTGATCCGCCGCGCAAGCTACCCCTGGGCTTTGAGCGGCCATATCATCGGCGGTTCGGCGCTGCTGATCCTCGGTTTCGCGCAGTTCTCGGCCCGCCTGCGCCGCGCCTGTCCCGCCTGTCACCGCTGGACCGGGCGGGCGCTGATCCTGCTGGGGGTGTTTTTCGCCCTGTCCAGCCTTTGGATGAATTTTTCCGCCAATGCCATGCCGGGGTCCGCCCTGCATGACGGGGCGCAGAATCTGGTGGCCGTGCTGTTCCTGATCGTTCTCGGGCTTGGTGTGGCCGCCATCCGCCGCGGCGATATCGCACGGCACCGGGTCTGGATGCTGCGCTCTTATGCCATCACGCTGGGGGCAGCCACGCAAACCGTGATGCTGCTGCCGGTGTTCCTGCTGTTCGGCCTGCCCGAGGGTCTGCTGGTCGATCTGGTCTTCATTTCCGGCTGGGGGATCAATCTCGGTGTTGGCGAACTGATCCTGCGGCGCGGGGATCGGGGCCGCCGGGGCCGCCAGTTGCGCCTTCCGGCTTCTGCACCCGGCCCGCTGTCCCCTTGACCCATCAACCGCCTGATCAAAGGAATCCTGATGCAAGCCGCCGTTGTCACCCGCTATGGCCCGCCCGACGTTGTCGTGATCCGGCAGGTTCCAACCCCAAAGGCCAAAGCCGGCCAGGTCATCGTGCGCCAGCACGCCACTTCGGTCACGTCCGGTGACAGCCGCATCAGAGCGGCCAGAATGCCCCGGGGCTTCGGCCTTGTCGCGCGGCTGGTCTTCGGCTTCACCGCTCCACGCCAACCGATCCTTGGCACCTGCATCGCCGGCGAAGTGGCAGAGGTGGGCGCTGGCGTCTCCAGTCCCAGGGTGGGCGACCGCATCCTGGCCACCACCGGCTTTGCCATGCGCGCCCATGCTGAATATGTGGCCATCAAGGCCAGCCGTGCAATCGCCCTGCCGCAAGGCCTCAGCATGATCGAGGCCGCTGCCCTGCCGTTTGGGGCCTTGACCGCGCTTTATTACCTGCGCGACCGGGCAAGGCTGAAGGCCGGGGAAAAGGTGCTGGTCATCGGGGCGTCGGGCGCAGTCGGTGCGGCGATGGTGCAACTGGCGCAGCACATGGGGGCAGAAGTCACCGGAATATGCTCAGCCGCCAATGCGGGTCTGGTGCTTGGTCTGGGCGCGGCACAGGTGATCGACTACCACCAACGCGACTTCCGCACACTTGGACAGAGATATGATCTGATTGTGGATTGTGTGGGAGAGGCGACGGCGCCGACCTGCGCAGGCGCACTGGTGCCGGGGGGGCGTCTGTGCCTTGTCGTCGCCTCTCTTGGCACCCAACTGACCGCACAGCGCCAATCGCGCCGCTTCGGGATCCAGATCATTGCCGGAGTTGGCATGGAAAGCCCCGAAGACCTGCGCTACCTGGCTGACCTTGCCGCCCATGGCCCCCTGCGCCCGCAGATCGGGGCCAGCCTTCCGTTTGAACGCATTGTCGAAGCACATGGCCTGGCCGATACCGGCCGCAAGCGCGCAAACACGGTGATCACTTTTGCCCGCAGGGATGGCTGAACCGGTGACACCCGGGCCGCAAGACCGGTGCCGCTCGGGCCACAGCCCTACCTGCAGACCAAAGCCGCGCGCCGCGCGCCGCGCGCTGCCAAAGGCGGATCAGACCCCGGCGTAAATCGCCACCACCTTTGCCACCGCCGCCTCCGGCGTCAGCTCTTCCGACACCCCGGTGCGGCGCGAGGTCAGCTCCACCACCCCATTCGCCAACCCGCGTGGCCCCACGGTGATCCGCCACGGCAGGCCGATCAGATCCATGCTGGCGAACTTTGCCCCGGCCCGTTCATCACGGTCGTCATACAGCGGCTCCAGCCCCGCCTTGGTCAGCGCTGAATAGAGGCTTTCACAGGCGGCATCGGCGGCACCGTCACCCTGTTTCAGATTGACGATGCCGCAAGGAAACGGCGTCACCCCTTCGGGCCAGATGATGCCGCGCTCATCATGCGACGCCTCGATGATCGCCCCGAGCAGGCGTGACACACCGATGCCGTGCGACCCCATATGCACCGGCACCCGTTCGCCTTTGTCATTGACCACATTGGCCTTCATCGGGTCGGAATATTGGGTGCCGAAATAGAAGATCTGACCAACCTCGATGCCCCGCGCCACCTTGCGCCGCTCCTCCGGGATGGCGTCGAACAGCGCGGCGTCATGGGTTTCATCGGTGCGGGCATAGACGCTGGTAAATTCGTCGCACACCGCTTTCACCGCTGCACGATCAGAATAGTCGATATCGCGCGCACCCAGCCGCAACTCGGTAACAGCACTGTCATAAAACACTTCGGACTCGCCGGTGGCGGCCAGCACCAGAAACTCATGGGTATTGTCGCCGCCAATCGGGCCACTATCAGCGCGCATCGGAATGGCGGTCAGCCCCATCCGTTCGTAAGTCCGCAGGTACGAAACCATGTGGCGGTTATAGGCATGCAGCGCCGCGTCTTTATCGATGTCGAAGTTGTAGCCGTCTTTCATCAGAAACTCGCGGCCCCGCATCACGCCAAAGCGGGGGCGGACCTCGTCGCGAAACTTCCACTGGATGTGATACAGCGTCAGCGGCAGCTGTTTGTAGCTTTCGACATGGGTGCGGAAGATGTCGGTGATCATCTCTTCATTGGTCGGGCCATACAGTAACTCGCGCTTGTGGCGGTCGGTGACGCGCAGCATCTCGTCGCCGTAGGCATCGTACCGCCCGCTTTCGCGCCACAGGTCCGCCGGTTGCAGCGTCGGCATCAGCAGGGGGATGTGGCCCGCCCGGATCTGCTCTTCATGCACGATCGCCTCGATCCGGCGCAGCACCCGGTAGCCCAGCGGCAGCCAGGAATAGATCCCGGCGGTCTGCTGCTTGATCATCCCGGCGCGCAGCATGTAGCGGTGGCTGACAATCTGCGCCTCGGCAGGGGTCTCTTTCAGAACGGGCAGGAAATAGCGGGTCAGGCGCATGGCGGCTCCATCAGACAAGGGCTTGTGGCGGTGTAGGCAATTGCCCCGGCGCATTCAAGCAGGGTTGCGCGAAAACCGCAGCACTGCCCAGCCCAGCAGCCCTGCCAGACCTGACCCGGCCAGAACCCCCAGCCGCACCTGGTTCATCAGGGCCTGATCCTCGAAACTCAGGCCTCCGATGAACAGCGACATGGTGAACCCGATCCCGGCCAGACAGGCGACGCCAAAAATCTGCGCCCAGTCCGCCCCTTCGGGCAGCTGCGCCAGACCCAGCCGGATCATGCCCCAGGTCACGCCAAACACCCCGACCATCTTGCCAAAGAACAGCCCGAGCCCGACACCCAGCGGCAAAGGTGCCGCCAGATCGGCCAATGACAGGCCCGCCAGCACCACCCCGGCATTGGCAAAGGCGAACAGCGGCAGGATGGCAAAATTCACCCATGGCGTCAGCCCATGTTCCAGCCGGTGCAAGGGCGAAGCCCCGGTGCGGGCGGTCAGGGGGATGCAAAAGGCGGTGACAACCCCCGCCAGCGTCGGATGAACCCCCGATTTCAGCACCAGCACCCACATCACAGCCCCCAGGATCAGCGCAGGCGCCAGCATGGGCGACCCGCGCAGGTTCAACAGCAACAGCCCCGCCAGGGGCAGCGTGGCCAGCGCCAGATACTGCAGGTTCAACCCGTGGGTATAAAACACCGCGATGATGATGGCTCCCAGATCATCCAGAATTGCCAGCGTCAGCAAAAAGATCTTCAGCGACGGCGGCACCCTTGGACCCGCCAGCGCCAGCACCCCAAGGGCAAAGGCGATGTCGGTGGCGGTGGGAATGGCCCAGCCGCCAAGGGTCAGGGGGCTGGCCCAGTTCAGTGCGACAAACACCAGCGCCGGTGCCGCCATGCCGCCCAGCGCCGCCATTCCCGGCAGCACCACATCGCGCGGGTTGCGCAGCCTGCCCTGGCGCATTTCCCGCTTCAGCTCCAACCCCACCAGCAGAAAGAACACCGCCATCAACCCGTCATTGATCCACAGGATCAGCGGCTTGGCCAGACCGGTGCCATTGATGGTGATCGCCAGTTTCGCCGCCAAAAACCCGTCATAGACCGGCAGCAGCGGTGAATTGGCGACCAGCAAAGCCAGTACTGCGGCAGCCATCAGCAGAATGCCGCCAAAAGCCTCGTGTCGGCTCAGACGCCGCAGGGTTTCGGCAAAGACCATTGAACATTCCGATCGCCTGGTGATGAGTGTCGCCGGAAACCGGCGTGTGCCCGTCAAAGCTACGGGCGGTGGCGGCAGTGTCAACCTTGGATGGCGGCAAAGATGCGACTGGACCTGGATCATCTGGCGGTCAGCGCCATGAGCCTGGCGCAAGGCTCCGCCGGGGTCGAGGCGCTGCTCGGTGTGCAACTGGCACCCGGTGGGGTGCATCCGCAGATGGGAACCCACAACCGGCTGCTGAGCCTTGGCCCCGGCCTTTATCTGGAGGTGATCGCCATTGACCCTGCAGCGGCAAAGCCCGAACACCCGCGATGGTTCGATCTGGACCGCTTCACCGGGCCACCCCGCCTGACCAACTGGATTTGCCGCAGCGATGATCTGGATGCGGCATTGGCGGCGGCTCCGCCCGGCATCGGGCCTGCGGTGGCGCTGTCGCGCGGCGATTATCGCTGGCGCTTTGCGATTCCTCCGACCGGGATCCTGCCGTTTGACGATGCCCACCCGGCGCTGATCGCGTGGCAAGGGGCGCTGCACCCGGCGCAGGCGTTGCCTGACAGCGGCTGCCGGTTGCGCCGTCTGGTGGTGGCGCATCCAGAGGCTCCGGCGCTGCGGCAGGCGCTGGCGGCTTTGACTGACCCAAGGGTCGAGATCGTGGCGGGGGACAAGGCGATGATGGCAGAGATCGACACGCCGTCGGGCCCCAGGGTGCTGCAATGATCCGCCCGGCAACCGAGGCCGACATTGCGGCACTGCTGGCGATCTGGAACCCGGTGATCCGTGATACATTGATCACCTTTGCCTCGGTGCAAAAGACCCCGGAAACCCTGGCACAAATGATCCATAACCGCACCGGCGACGGCTTTGCCTTTCTGGTGGCGGAACAGTCGGACCAGATCGCCGGTTTTGCCACCTATGCCCAGTTTCGTGGCGGTGACGGTTATGCCCGCACCATGGAACATACGGTGATCCTGTCGCCGGCGGCGCGGGGCATCGGGATTGGCCGTGCCTTGATGGCGGCGGTGGAGGATCATGCGGCTGCCCGCGGGACCCACACGATCTATGCCGGGGTCAGTGCCGCCAACCCCGAAGGCCGCGCCTTTCATGCCGCACTCGGGTCCATGGAACTGGTGGTTCTGCCAGAAGCGGGGTGGAAATTCGGGCGCTGGATCGACCTTGTGCTGATGCAGAAAAAACTGGGTGAAGCCGCTGGCATCAGCGGATAAGGTGCGGCCATGTCGATCTGGACCCGCATCGCCAAGGCCATTGACGCGCTGACCAGGGGGCAGACCCTTGCCACGCTGTTCGAAGGATTTGCCAAACCGCCGGAACGCTCGGTGGCCTTTACCATCGCGGTGATTGCGCTGGGGGCAAAGATGGCCAAAGCCGATGGCCAGGTGACCCGGGATGAAGTGGCGGCCTTTCGCCGAGTGTTCAGGATCGCCCCAAACGAGGCCGACAACGCCGCCCGGGTGTTCAACATGGCGCGTCAGGATATCGCCGGGTTCGAATCCTATGCCGCCCGGATCGGGTCGCTGTTGCAACAGGACAGGCAACTGCGGATCGACCTGATGGAAGGGCTGTTTCACATCGCGCTGGCCGATGGCAATTTTCACCCCGGCGAAGATGTGTTCTTGCAGCGGGTGGCAGAATTGATCGGGCTGGATCACGGCTGTTTTCAGTCGCTGAAGGCGCGGCACGTTGCGGCGGAGGAATTTGATCCCTACGCCATTCTGGGCATCGGCCCCGGTGCCAGCCCGGCACAGGCCCGCGCCGCCTGGCGGCAACTGGTGCGCGACATGCACCCCGATGGCATGCTGGCACGCGGGGTTCCGCCCGAGGCAGTGCGGCTGGCCGAACAGCGGCTGGCCACCATCAATCAGGCCTGGGATGCCATTCAACGCACCGGCACGGCCTGATCCGGCACCCCCTGATGGTGCAGGCGATCCGCATCGACCAGCCACTGCCCGCTTTTCCCAAAGCGGCAAATGCGGTAGGATGGCACGATGAAACCACTGTGCCTTGTCGTTGCCCTGATGGCCGGACCTGCATCTGCCGAAGGCGATGTGGATCAGGGGCTGCGCCTGTTGCAACAGGGCTCAAAGCTGCTGATGCAGCGGCTGATCGACCGGTTCGAACCCGATCTGCGGGCGCTGGCGCTGGAAATGGGGCCAGCCCTGCTGCGGTTGCAGGGGATGGTGGGCGATCTGTCCAACTACCACGCCCCCGAATTGCTGCCCAACGGCGACATCATCCTGCGCCGCAAGCTGCCTGTGGTGCCGGCGCTGCCGGTGCTGCCGGGGGGCGAGCCAGAAGGTGACATCGAGCTGTAGGCTGCGCTAAATGTTGGCGAACGGTTTCGCAGGCATTACAAATCAACTGACGATAGCACGGCCTTTCCTGTTTCTTGCCGGAATTGGCGGAGACAAATTCGGTCGCGCCTGCCTGCCGTGAGGCAGGCGCGGGTAGTGCGCCCGCCCAGGCAGTCGCGCCCGAATTCCCGCCCACAGCACCCGGAACAACGCCCCTTCCCCTTCGCTTGCGCTCTCGGGGAACGAACCGGAAAACTCTCCACTGGAGAGTTTTCTGATCGGTTCGGGTCATGACAACGATCTGTAAAGCTGTTTGAGTAAGCTGAAAGCCCGGTCGTATCGGGAACTGACCGGGTCTCGTGGCAGATCGCTGCTACTTCCGCGCCACCCGCACCTTGGTCGCGACTTTCAGCGACGCCGCCAGCGAGGCAAAGCGGCCCTGCGCCACTTCACCGAACAGCCCCTGCTTGTCGGCGCGCAGCACCAGTTCCAGCACGCGCTTTTTGGGGAAATAGCGCAGTTCCGCTGCGGCTTCGGGGGCATCGACCGACAGCATGGCGCCAAACCGCATGGCTTTGCCCAGCACCTCGGCATCGGCAATTTCGGGCGCTGTCAACAGCTTGAACAGCGGCTCCATCCGCGAACCGGCGCGGCTGTTCTTGTAGCGGTGCAGCAGCGCCAGCCCCAGAAACACCCGCCCCGGATGGTCAAGGCCGCCCAGATTGGCGCGGGTGGCATTGTCAAAACAGGCCTCGGCCCGGTAGTCGGGATGGGCGCGCCAGGTGGTGTCGTGCAGCAGACACGCCGCCTTGATCAGCCGCATCCGCTGGGGTGGCGCGGCGCGGAACAGCGGGGTCAAAAACTGGAACAGCTTCTTGCCAAAGCCGGGGATGCGGGCGGCGGACTGTTCGGCAAAACGGCAGGCCTCGATCAGCGGATCGCGGCAGCGCAACAGGTCAGGCATCTGTTCGTACAACATGCCTTCGCGGATGCCGTAAGACGAGATGTCGATCTCTTTTGGTTTGAACACCCGCACCAGATGGCGCAGCACCTCACAGGCCAGCGGCACCAGTTCCATCCGTTCCAGCGAGGTGCCGGTTTTCAGCCGCAGCGCGGTCAGATCGGCCTTTTCGATCCAGTTCACCGTTTCGATCACCGAGCGCGCACTCATCCGGTATTCATGCAGCACGGTCAGCGGATAGGCCTTGCGCTCCATATCCAGCCGGGCAATGGCGCGCCACGAGCCGCCGACCAGATAGATCCGGTCATGATTGCCGCCCAGTTCCGCCTTCAGCCCGTTCAGAATGCCGGTAATATGACGGTCCAGCCCCCGCGCCCCGCCCGGCACCTGCTGCAACCGGAACGGACCGAGTGGCGAGGTCTTGCGTTTGCCGACTGTGCCGTTGCCGATCACCGCCAGTTCCATCGACGACCCGCCGATGTCGCAAACCAGCCCTTCAGCTTCGGGCCAGCCCAGCAACACCCCCTGTGCCGACAGCCGCGCCTCTTCATCGCCGGAGATGACAAACAGCCGCAGGCCGGTTTCGCGCAGCACGTCCTCGCGAAAATCGTCGCCATCGCTGGCTTCGCGCACCGCCGCCGTTGCCACGACGGTCAGGGGTGGCAGTTTCATGCCGTCTGCCAGCAGGGCAAAGCGTTTCAGCGCCGACAAAGCCCTTGTCCGGCCAAGCGGGTTCAGCCGGCCGCTTTCCGCCAGCCCCGCCCCCAGACCGCACATGATCTTTTCGTTGTAGAAATAGGCAGGTGAGCGGGCAGCGCCGTCAAACACCACCATCCGGACCGAGTTGGAGCCGACATCCACCACCCCGACCCGGCTCAGCGCGCGGGCAGACGGGTCATCAAACAACGGACGGCCAAACGGGCCCCAGTCGTCGCCAGGCGGCTCTGCGCTGCCGTCCATCTGTGCATCCCCCCGGATGAGTCTTGCAAGCCCGGTTGCAGCGCCATCATTGGCTGCTGACAGCGCCGCCGTCAATCGGGGGGAGTGGCAGGAGCCGTGCCCGGATCGCTGACCGGACCCCGGGCACCATCCCTGGCCTGATCCCTGGCCTGATCCTTGGCCTGATCCTTGGCCCGGGCCAGTTTTGGCACATCGCCTGCCCCGGCAGAGCCGCGCCCGGACAGCGAGGGGTTATCCATGAAGAACTGGTGGCAATTGAACCGCTTGCCATCCAGCGCCGCCGCTTCGCGCAGCCAGCTGCCATCGGGGTGCAAAACCCAGCTTTGCGCCTCGTCATGCATGTTGGCGGCCAGGATTTGCGCCATGATCTGATCGCGCACCGTATCGGTCTTGATTTCCACCAGAGTTTCCACCCGGCGGCTCAGATTGCGTTCCATCCAGTCCGCCGAGGAGATGAACACCCGCGCCTTTTTCGACGGCACACCCGAGCCATTGCCAAAACAGACGATGCGCGAATGTTCCAGAAAGCGGCCAACGATGCTTTTCACCCGGATATTCTCCGACAGCCCGACAACCCCGGGGCGCAGACCGCAGATGCCACGGATCACCAGCGAGATGCGGACCCCGGCGCGGCTGGCCGCATACAGGGCATCAATGATATCGAGGTCGATCAGCGAATTCATCTTGGCCCAGATTTCACCGGGGCGTCCCGCCCTGACATGATCAGCCTCGGCGGCGATACAGTCCAGCAACCTTGGCTTCAGGTTGATCGGCGAAATCGCCAGATTTTCCAGCCGTTCGGGCTGCACATAGCCTGACAGGTAATTGAACACCTTGGTGGCATCGCGCCCCAGCGCCGCGTCACAGGTGAACAGCGACAGGTCGGTGTAGATCCGGGCGGTGATCGGGTGGTAATTGCCGGTGCCATAATGGGTATAGGTCACCAGATTTTCGCCTTCACGCCGTACCACGGTGCTGATCTTGGCGTGGGTCTTGTAGTTGACAAAACCGTACACCACATGCGCCCCGGCCCGTTCCAGCCGGCGGCTCTGGCGGATATTGGCGGCTTCATCGAACCGGGCTTTCAGTTCCACCAGCGCCGTGACCGATTTGCCCGCCTCGGCGGCTTCGCAAAGTGCTGCCACAATCGGGCTGTCCTGGCTGGTGCGGTACAGGGTCTGCTTGATCGCCAGCACATTGGGATCATGCGCCGCCTGATCCAGAAACCGGACCACCATGTCAAAGGTCTCATAGGGGTGGTGCAGCAGCATGTCTTTTTGCCGGATCGCGGCAAACATGTCGCCGCCATGGTCCTGCACCCGTTCCGGGACACGCGGGGTAAACGACGGCCATTGCAGATCGCGGCGGGCATCCAGCACCAGTTCCTTGGTGTCGGCCAGACCCAGCAACCCCTGCACCTCCACCACTTCATCGGCGGTGACACCCAGTTCTTCCATGATCAGGCCGCGCAACAGGTCCGGTGCCCCGGCGCTGATCTTCAGCCGGATCACCTGGCCGCGCCGCCGCCGCTTCAACGCGGTTTCAAACTCCCGCACCAGATCCTCGGCTTCGTCTTCCACTTCCAGATCAGAATCGCGCAACACCCGGAAGGCGCAGCTGCCCTTGGCTTCATAGCCGGGGAACAGTTCGTTCAGATGCATCAGCAGCAGCTCTTCCAACGAGATGAACCGCGCCTCGCCGGATTTGCCCGGCAGTGCGATGAACCGGCGGATCTGCTGCGGGATCGGCAGCAGCGCCAGCAGGGTGCGGTGATCGGCCATCCGTTCCAATTGCAGGGCCAGACAAAAGCCCATGTTGGGAATGAACGGAAACGGATGCGCCGGGTCGATGGCCAGCGGCGACAGCACCGGAAACACCTTGGTCAGGAAATGCTCTTCCAGCAGCGCCTTGTCGGATTTGGTCAGTTTGCTGCTTTTCAGCAGCGAAATCCCGGCAGCCTCCATTTCGGTCTTCAGCCGGTTCCATTCGGTTTGCTGTTCGGCCAGCAGGCGGCGGGCATCGTTGTTGATCAGCACCAGTTGCTCGGTGGGAGAGGAGCCGTCAGCCCCCTTGGTCACATTGCCCGCCCGCGCCAGTTCGCGCAGCCCGGCCA
Source organism: Paracoccaceae bacterium (assembly GCA_043736155.1). Classification (GTDB taxonomy): domain Bacteria; phylum Pseudomonadota; class Alphaproteobacteria; order Rhodobacterales; family Rhodobacteraceae; genus JANNRR01. The sequence continues at coordinate 12,288 of JAYTDA010000290.1, forward strand.
CCCGGACCATGTAGAACTCGTCCAGATTGGCGGCAGAGATCGACAGAAACCGCAGCCGTTCCAAGAGCGGCACCTGCGGGTTGCGCGCCTCATCCAGCACCCGCCAGTTAAAGGCGAGCCAGGACATTTCGCGGTTGAAAAACCGTTTGGCGCCGGTGGTCTCGGCCTCAGACAACACCACGGGGTCTGCGAACGGGGCGGAAAGGAAATCTGCTGGGGTCATGGGCTTTCTGTCGGCGATCACTGTAACGCCTTTATGACATCATGGCCGGGTTTGCGGCACGGAGTCCAGCACTTGCGCCGCCAGGCCCCGGGTGATCGCCCGCCCCTCGGTCAGGGCGCGTGCATCCAGCGCCGCCACCAAGGCGCCGGCGGCGGCAAAAGACCGGTCCATCCGCGCCACCAGATAGGGGATCAGTGTCACGGGCACCCGCAGTTGCCGGTCGGCAAACAGCTTGACCAACAGCGCCGACAACAACGGATCGTCCGGCGGCTCCAGTCTGGCGGTGACGGTGGCAGCCAGACGGCTGGCCAGATCGGCCAGGCCGATCGGCCAGCGTGCCGGGGGGGCAGCGGCGGTCAACAGCAGCCTGCCACCCGCCGCCATCACCAGATTATGCAGATGAAACAGCCCCTGTTCGGCCAAGGGGTTGCCCGCCACCGCATCGGCATCATCGACCACCACGACGTGGGGATCGATCTGCCCAAGCGCCGCCTCTGCCAGATCATGCCCGCTGAGCACCAAGGCGGGATGCTCTGCTGCCCAGACCAGTGCCAGATGCGATTTGCCCGCGCCGCGCGGTCCGGTCAGCACCAGTTTGCCCTGAGGCCAGTCACTGTCAATCGCCGCCAGCGCCGCAGCGTTCGAGGCTGCCACCATGAAATCGCCGCGCCCCAGCGCCGGACGCACCGCCAGATCAAAGATCAGTTGCCGCTGCATCCCCTACAGATCGCTGCCCGGTTCATCCTCACGCTGCACCAAGCCACGGTACAGCGGGCTTTGGCGGTATTGATCGACGCCAAACCGGAACAGCACCCCCAGCCCCGCCGCCACCGGCACCGCAATCAGCATCCCGGTAAAGCCGAACAGGGTGCCAAAGGCCGACAGGGCAAACAGCAGGATCACCGGATGCAGCCCGACCGATTTGCCGACCAGTTTCGGCACCAGAAAATTGCCTTCGAGCATCTGACCAATCACGAACACCACCACCACTGCGGCAATCCAGACCGGGGTTGCCCAGAACTGGAACAGCGCCAGACCAATCGCCAGAACCCCGCCGATGATCGCACCGACATAGGGGATGAACGAAATCATCCCCGCCACGGCACCGACCACCAGCCCGAACTGCAGCCCGGTCAGCATCAGACCAGCGGCATAGTAGATCGCCAGAATACCGCAGACCGTCAGTTGCCCGCGCACAAACCCCGCCAGTGCCGCATCCACCTCTTGCGCCAGTTTGCGCAAAGTCGGGGCATGGTCGCGCGGCAGCCAGCTGTCGACCTTGGCCACCAGGGCGTCCCAATCCAGCAGCATGTAGAATGCCACAACCGGAACCACGATGATGAACACCACCGCATTGATCACCCCGAGCGCCGAAGACAGCAGCCCTTGGATCAATGCACCGCCGCGTTCCTGGATGGTGGCA
>JAYTDA010000291.1:0-1592 GCA_043736155.1 Paracoccaceae bacterium
CTTTCAGGCGGTTGAAGCTGTCGAGCACCGGAGCCATCAGCCCGGGCTTCAGCGCCGCATAGTCCCGCGCCTTCACCGTCGCCACCCGCTGCCCCTGCACGATGACCTGCGACCCGGTCTCACTCTCCGGTTTCAGCAGCACCGGGTTCATGTCGGTGTGCGGCTCCAGCCCGCATGCCAGCGCCTGCAACGCCTGCGCACGGCCGATCTCGCCGCCATCAACCGTCACGGCCGCATTGTTGGACATGTTCTGCGGCTTGAACGGCGCGACCGACATGCCCCGCAGACGCGCCGCCCGGCACAGGCCCGCGACCAGCAGCGACTTGCCGACGTTGGAGCCGGCTCCCTGGATCATCAGCGCCGTCATCGGATGCACCCACCGTTGTACTGGTTGAAATGGTGGGAGCCTCCGGCGGGGATATTTGGGGCCAAAATGAAATTGAAAGATGAGGGGCGCGACACCTCGGGGGGATTGCTCCAAAAAGGTGCCGCGCTTTCACTTCGGGCGGTCATCGGGATCCCTCCCTGTACCGCGCCGCCACCGTGCCATCCATTGGTTAACACTTCGTTGCTTTCATTTTGGCCCAAATATCCCGGGGGGTGCGGGGGGCTGGCCCCCCGTTGGCTGCCACCTGGCGCAAACCCTCAAAACTCAACCCCCTTCTGCGCCTTGATCCCCGACCGGAACGGATGCTTGACCAGCGTCATCTCGGTCACCAGATCGGCCACCTCGATCAGCGCCTCCTTGGCATTGCGCCCGGTCAGGCAGACATGGGTCAGTGGCGGCTTTTCGGCCTTCAGAAAGGCCACCACCTCGGCCACATCCAGATAGTCGTAGCGCAGCGCGATGTTGATCTCGTCGAGCAACACAAAGCGGATGGCGGGGTTGCGGATCAGGGATTTCGCCATCTCCCAGCCCTTCTGCGCCATCGCCACGTCACGGGCGCGGTCCTGGGTTTCCCAGGTAAACCCCTCGCCCATCGCGTGAAACGCGCACAGGCCAGAGAAATGCGTCTCGATCAGCCGCCTCTCGCCGGTGTCCCAGGCCCCCTTGATGAACTGCACCACCGCGCAGGGCATCTCATGCGCGATGCAGCGCAGGATCATGCCGAACCCGGACGAGCTTTTGCCCTTCCCCGCGCCGGTATGAACCAGGATCAGCCCCTTTTCGCCCTCCTTGGTCGCCATGATCTTGTCGCGGGCGGCTTTCTTCCTGGCCATCTTCACCGCATGACGCGCCGCTTCTGCCGTTTGCGCCTCGGGAATGTCGCGGACGTCCGTCATCTGCCGTTCCTTTGCTTGACAAGTCCGGGCATCCGGCGGCAAGTGACCCGATGCTGGTGCCTGTCCTAAGACAGGCGAAGAGGGAATGCGACGGGTTTTGCGACATGCGAATGTCGAAAGCCGAAGCGCAGCCGCCCCCGCGACCGTGACCGGAGAGGTCCCATGCCACTGACGTGATGTCGGGAAGGCCGGGACCGGGGGGAAACCCGCTCTGCAAGCCGGGAGACCTGCCAGCATCTGGATGAACGGGCGGACGGGGTGTTCCGCGACCGGATGGGGCACTGTTGCGCCCCTCTGGCGCTGCCCCA
>JAYTDA010000292.1:0-5074 GCA_043736155.1 Paracoccaceae bacterium
GCCAAACCCCAAGGGTGGGACGGCGCGCACATGCCCCTGCACCCGTTTGGACCGCGTGCAGGGGCAATTCTTACCACAAGCGAGACACACAAGGGTGGGTGCAACCCACCATTGCGCCCGACTGGGATAAGGTTTGTGGGTTTCACCCACCCTACGTTTGCTGAGCGGTGCGTCGCAAACGGAAGGGCGGATGCGCCGCAGCAGCACCCTCTTGCTGAATGGTCCCATCCCCTCTATACGCCCCCGGTGGCCTCCATCGCCACAGAATCAACAAGAAGAGCCGTGTTTGGCCCTGCCGTCGCAGCGGGGGCAGTTCCGGCAAAGGAGAATGCGACATGAAACTGCATGAGCTTCACGACAATCCCGGGGCAACCAAGACCAAAAAGCGCGTGGCGCGGGGGCCGGGTTCGGGCAAGGGCAAGACCGCAGGGCGCGGCATCAAGGGGCAGAAATCGCGGTCGGGCGTCGCCATCGGCGGCTACGAAGGCGGGCAGATGCCGCTGTATCGCCGGATGCCCAAGCGCGGCTTTACCAAGCCGAACAAGCTGCATTACGCCGTGGTCAACCTGCAACTGATCCAGAAATTCATCGACGCCGGCAAGATCGACGCCAAGGCAGAGATCACCGAGACTGTGCTGCTGGAGTGCGGCCTGGTGCGCCGGGTGCTCGACGGTGTCCGGATTCTGGCCAAGGGCGAGATCACCGCCAAGGTCAGGATCGCCGTCACCGGTGCCTCTGCCCCCGCCATTGCGGCGGTCGAAGCGGCGGGTGGGACGCTGACGCTCACCGCGCTGGCACCTTTGGTCGCGGCGGCTGAATAGTGGTTGTATGCGAGGCCCCGCCCGCATACATCATCCCTAGTTTTCCCGCGCCGCCGACCGGGTAACGGTCCGGCGGCGCAGTCATGAAAGAGACCGAGCATGGCATCTGCTGCAGAGCAAATGGCGGCAAACCTGAGCTGGAGTGCCCTTGGCAAAGCCACGGACCTGCGCAGCCGCATCTTCTTTACCGTCGGCTTGCTGATCGTCTATCGGATCGGCACCTATATTCCGGTGCCCGGCATCGATGCACTGGCGCTGCGCAGCTATATGGCAGAGATCAACCAGGGCATCGGCGGCTTGCTGAACATGTTCTCGGGTGGCGCGATCAGCCGGATGGGGGTGTTTGCCCTTGGCATCATGCCCTACATTTCCGCCTCGATCATCGTGCAGTTGCTGGCCTCGATGGTGCCGCAACTGGAAACGCTGAAGAAAGAGGGCGAGGCAGGGCGCAAGAAGATCAACCAATATACCCGCTATGGCACGGTGCTTCTGGCGCTGTTTCAGGCCTACGGTCTGGCGCGCAGCCTGGAAGCCGGTGGACTGGTGCAGAACCCCGGGCTGTATTTCCAGATGTCCTGTGTCATCACCCTGGTCGGCGGCACCTTGCTGCTGATGTGGGTGGGCGAACAGATCACCGCGCGCGGCATTGGCAACGGCATTTCGCTGATCATTTTTGTCGGCATCGTTTCCAGCTTTCCGCAGGCGATTGTGCAGTTTCTGGAACAGGGCCGCACCGGGGCGATTTCGCCCTTTGTCATTCTGGCTGTGACAGTGATGGTGGTGGTTGTGCTGGGGTTTGTGGTGACGATGGAACGCGCGTTGCGCAAGATCCACATCCAGTATCCCCGGCGGCAAGTCGGGATGAAGGTTTATGACGGCGGTTCCAGTCATTTGCCGATCAAGGTCAACCCCGCCGGTGTGATCCCTGCGATCTTCGCCTCCAGCCTGCTGTTGCTGCCCACCACGGTTTCGACCTTTTCGGGGGGCAATACCGGCACCGTGATGTCGTACGTGCTGGCCTACTTTGGCCCTGGTCAGCCGCTGCACATGCTGTTTTACGCAGCGCTGATCGTGTTTTTCAGCTATTTCTACACCGCCAACGTCGCCTTCAAGACCGAGGATGTGGCGGAAAACCTGAAAAACCAGAACGGTTTCATCCCCGGTTTCCGCCCCGGTCAGCAAACCGTGGATTATCTGGACCGGATCGTGGCGCGGATACTGGTGCTGGGGTCGGCCTATCTGACCGCTGTCTGTCTGTTGCCCGAGGTGCTGCGCAGCCAGTTCGCCATTCCGTTCTATTTTGGCGGCACGTCGATTCTGATCGTGGTGTCGGTGACGATGGACACCATCAATCAGGTTCAGTCGCATCTGTTGGCGCACCAGTATGAAGGGCTGATCGAGCGGTCGCAGCTGCGCGGCAAGAAACGCACCGGTGCCCCCAAACTGCCAGCGCGTCGATGAGAGTGCGTCGATGACACCACAGCCGGTCAACCTGATCCTGCTGGGCCCTCCGGGCGCCGGCAAGGGAACCCAAGCCAAGCGGCTGGTCGATGAACGCGGCATGGTCCAGCTGTCCACCGGTGACATGTTGCGCGAGGCCCGCAGCTCCGGCACCAAACTCGGCCGCCATGTCGCCGAAATCATGGACCGGGGTGATCTGGTCACCGATGAGATTGTCATCGGCCTGATCATGGAAAAGCTGGGCGGAAAGGCCGAGGGCGGATTCATCTTTGACGGTTTCCCAAGAACGCTGATCCAGGCAGATGCGCTTGGCGATCTGCTGGTCAGCATGGGGCAAAAGCTTGATCTGGTGATCGAGATGCAGGTCGATGATGCCGCGCTGATGGCGCGGATCACCGGGCGGTTTACCTGCGGCAATTGCGGTGCGGTCTACCATGATGTGACCCATCCGACCGCCAAACCGGGGGTTTGTGACGTTTGTGGTTCGACCAACCTGAAGCGCCGCGCCGATGATAACGAGGCGTCGCTGAAGGTCCGACTGATGGAATATTACAAAAAGACCTCGCCGCTGATCGGCTACTATTACGCCAAGGGGCTGCTGCATCCGGTCGACGGTCTGGGGGAAATGGACGCAGTAGCCAAAGCAATGGCCGATGCGGTGCAAAGCGCCAGCACCAGCCCTTGACGCCATAGGCAAAACCCCATAAGTCACGGCGTCTCGCAAGAGATTCGTCCCTGCGATGCCGGTTCAAAACGGCTTGACAGGGTCAGAGTGTAGTCGCCCGGGTTTGACCCCGGGCAGTTGTGAAAAAAGGTTCCGGCATTACGGAACCGCAACCAAAGGAACCACCGCGTGGCACGTATTGCTGGCGTAAACATCCCAACGGGGAAACGCGTCCCCATTTCACTGACCTATATCCATGGCATCGGCCCGCAAATCGCCGAACAGATCTGCGAATCGGTCGGCATCGCCCGTAGCCGTCGCGTCAATGATCTGACCGATGCCGAAGTTCTGGCAGTGCGCGAATATATCGATGCCAATCTGACCGTCGAAGGCGATCTGCGCCGCGAAGTGTCGATGAACATCAAGCGTCTGATGGATCTGGGCTGCTACCGCGGCCTGCGCCATCGTCGTGGCCTGCCGGTTCGTGGCCAGCGCACCTCGACCAACGCACGCACCCGCAAAGGCCCCGCAAAGGCCATTGCCGGCAAGAAGAAATAAGGGGCGCGGAACATGGCACGAGACAAGGTTCGCGCAAAGCGCAAGGAACGGAAAAACATTGCCGCCGGTGTGGCGCATGTAAACTCCAGCTTCAACAACACAAAAATCCTGATTTCCGATGTGCAGGGCAATGCGATCGCCTGGTCGTCTGCCGGCACCATGGGGTTCAAGGGCAGCCGGAAATCCACCCCCTATGCCGCGCAGATGGCCGCCGAAGACGCTGCCCGCAAGGCCCAGGAACATGGCATGAAGACCATCGAGGTTGAAGTGCAGGGCCCGGGTTCAGGCCGCGAGTCGGCACTGCGCGCGCTGGCCGCCGTGGGGCTGAACATCACCTCGATCCGCGATGTGACGCCGATGGCGCACAATGGGTGCCGCCCGCCGAAACGCCGCCGGGTCTGAGCCTACGCTGACAACACCGGGCTACGCCTTGGCGTGGCCCGTTTATCCATTTGATCCTCGGGCGTTTCCGGCTTGGGACATGAGCAGGAGACTGGTATGGAGGCAACTCGCATGATCCACAAAAACTGGCAGGAACTGATCAAACCGGCACAGCTTGAAGTCAAGCTGGGCAATGATCCGGCACGGCAGGCGACGGTGATTGCCGAGCCGCTGGAGCGTGGCTTTGGCCTGACGCTGGGCAATGCCCTGCGCCGGGTGCTGCTGTCGAGCCTGCAGGGCGCTGCGATCACGTCAATCCAGATCGACAACGTGCTGCACGAGTTCTCCTCGGTGGCCGGGGTGCGCGAAGATGTCACCGACATCGTGCTGAACCTCAAAGGCGTCGCGATCCGCATGGAAGTCGAAGGGCCGAAGCGGCTGTCGATCTCTGCCAAGGGGCCGGGCATCGTGACCGCTGGCGACATTTCCGAATCGAACGGCATCGAGATTCTGAACAAGGATCACATGATCTGCCATCTGGATGACGGTGCCGATCTGTTCATGGAACTGACCGTCAACACCGGCAAGGGCTATGTGCCCGCCGACAAGAACCGCCCCGAAGATGCGCCGATCGGACTGATTCCGATTGATGCGATCTATTCGCCGGTCCGCAAAGTGTCGTACGAGGTTACCCCGACCCGCGAAGGTCAGGTACTGGATTATGACAAGCTGACGATGAAGGTGGAAACCGACGGCTCTCTGACCCCGGATGACGCCGTGGCCTATGCCGCGCGCATCCTGCAGGACCAGTTGGGCATTTTCGTCAACTTCGACGAGCCGGAATCGGCGACCCGGATGGACGACGAAGACGGGCTGGAATTCAACCCGCTGCTGTTGAAAAAGGTCGACGAACTGGAGCTTTCGGTCCGCTCCGCCAACTGCCTGAAGAACGACAACATCGTTTACATCGGCGATCTGATCCAGAAAACCGAAGCAGAAATGCTGCGCACCCCGAACTTTGGCCGCAAGTCCTTGAACGAAATCAAGGAAGTGCTGTCGGGCATGGGGCTGCATCTGGGGATGGATGTCGAAGACTGGCCGCCGGAGAACATCGAAGATCTGGCCAAGCGGTTCGAGGACCAATTTTGACCCCGAGTCGGGGCAGGCCCCGACCTACGTAGGTCGGGGC
>JAYTDA010000293.1:0-8100 GCA_043736155.1 Paracoccaceae bacterium
GCCGAAGGTCTTGGCCAGATGCGCTTTGATCTGGGTGGCATAGTCGACAAAGGCGGCGATCAGCCGGGGATTGGGGGCAAGGAAGGTCGTCTTGTGGCGCGGCCCGCGCGGTACCCGGTCGATCAGGCCGTCGTCGATCAGCCGGGTGATCAGCCGATTGCCAGTGCCATAGCTGGTCTGCGACAACTCGATCAAAGTGGACATATCCACCGGCAAGTGCTGCAGATGGCTGTCCACCAGTTCCAAAACAATGTTCCAATAGGGGTCAGGCTTGGCGCTGGGGATGCCTGCGTCAAACGGTGCGCGGATCTTGCGCAGAAAGTCGATCACCCGCGACAGTTCGTGATCCGATAGCTTGTCTTGGGTCTGGGTCATCTGTGCCATCCTCGCGCGGTGCGCGGTCAGGCGTCTTTGCCCAAGCCGCTGGTCCGGCGCATCCAATCGAACAACGCAAAGAAATCCAGTTCGGAATATCCCGCGTTCGATGCGGCAGTATACTGCTGCAAGATCAGATTGGCGACGAACATCGGCACCTGCTTGTCGCGGGCCGCGTCGGTGATCAGGGTGAAGTCCTTCAGCATCTGCTGGACCGAAAAGGCCGGGGTGAAATCCATCGTCGCGATCATCTCGCGCTTGTAGTCCATCAGCGGCGAGGCGACAGCGCTTTGCAAGATCACCCCCATCATCTGGTCCGGCGTAAGGCCGCCCTTTTCCCCCAGCACCAGTGCCTCGCCCAGAATCGAGGACGTGGCGCCCACCAGCGCATTCAGCACCAGCTTCATGTAGCGCGCCTCTTCACCCGGCCCAAGGTAGAACCGGCGCGCCGCTAGAACCTCCATCAGCGGGCCCAGCGTCTCCCACGCGGCCGGATCGCCCGAAGCCAGCGCCGTCAGCTTGCCCGACCGCGCCAGCGCCGTGCTGCCCGAGATCGGGCAGCGCAGATAGACCACCCCGCGCAGCGCCAGGGCAGCGGCCACCCTGGCCGAAATCTGCGGCGACACCGTGCTCATCTCGATCAGGATCGTTCCGGCAGTGACCTGGGCCAGAAAGCCCGAGCGGTCCTCGGCACCGAAGATCATCTCGGCCAGAACCGCGTCATTGGGGATCGTTGAAAAGATGATCCGGCAGCGCGCCGCCAGATCGCCGGGACTGGCCGCCACTCTGGCGCCACGCGCAACGAGGCTCGCCCGGTTCTCGGCCAAAGGGTCGCAGATGGTCAGCGCATGGCCCGCCTCGATCAGCCGCGTCGCCATGGGATTGCCCATCTTGCCGACGCCGATCCAGCCGATTGTGGGCTGGGATTGTTCCGTTGTCGCCACGCCATCAGCTCCGATCAGAGTTGCACTTTGCCGACCATAGCCGTGGGCGCGCCGCGCCGAGCGCTGCGATTTATCCGGAATGGATGAAAAACCTCCCGCTGCGCCGCCGGGCTTTGTTAGCGTTTCCTTGACAGATCCGAGACGAGCCGGTCTGCGATGCACGCCTGGTTGGTGGCAGGCGGTTTCGCCCGTTGCCGCCGTTTCCGGACGTCGTGCCCTGCGATCCGACCCAGACCCGAGAGGACAAGACCATGAGAGCCGTCCGTTTTCACGCCGCCCGCGACATCCGGGTCGAGGATGTGGCCCCGCCGTCCGGGGCGCTGGCCCATGACGATGTGCTGGTCGAGCCGTTCGTGACCGGCATCTGCGGCACCGACCTGCACGAATACATCGCCGGTCCCATCGTCACGCCCACCCAGCCGCATGTCTACACCGGGGCCACCAATCCGCAGATCCTGGGGCATGAGTTCTCGGCGCGGGTCAAGGCGGTCGGCTCGGGTGTGAGCCATGTCAAGCCGGGCGACCGCATCTCGGTCCAGCCGCTGCTGTTTCCGCGCGACGACTATTTCGGCAAGCGCGGGCTTTATCACCTGTCGCCCAAGATGGGCTGCGTGGGCCTTAGCTGGGCCTGGGGCGGCATGGCCGAACAGGCGGTGATCAAGGATTACAACGCGCAACCCATCCCCGACAATCTGACCGACGAGCAGGGCGCGATGATCGAGCCTGCCGCAGTGGCAATGTATGGGGTGGACCGGGGCGGGGTGCAGGCGGGCTCGACGGTGCTGGTCTCGGGGGCGGGGCCGATTGGCGCGCTGACCATCCTTGCCGCCAAGGCGGCGGGGGCTTCGGTCATCATTGTCTCGGAACCCAATCCGAACCGTCGTCGCATCGTTTCCGAGATTGCGCCTTATGCCGTCGTCGTCGATCCCAAGACCCAGAAGCTGGCCGAAATCGTCCGCGACCTTACCGAAGAGGGCGTGGGCGTCGATGTGGCGCTGGAATGCGTCGGCATGGAAGCCTCGCTGAACGCCTGTGTCGACGCGGTGCGCCGACAGGGCACGGTGGTGCAGGTCGGGTTGCACATCAAGCGCGCCAGCATCGACGCGATGCAATGGGCGCTGAAGGACATCACGGTCGAGGCGACCTGGTGCTATCCGGTGCAGATCTGGCCGCGCATCGCCCGGCTGATCGCTTCCGGCGAATTTCCGGTGGAAAAGGTCATCACCGCCCGCATCGACGCCGCCGACGTGGTTGCCAAAGGCTTCGAGGCGCTGCTTGATCCGGCCGGCAACCATCTGAAGATCGTCGTGCGCACCTGACCGACGAACCCCTGGCCGGAGAAAACCTTGACCGCATCGCTGTTCCAACCCGACTTCGCCTATGCCGCCGCCCCGCAGCGGGTGGTCTTCGCCCCCGGCTGTCAGGCCCGCGTGGCCGAGGAAGTGGCGGCGCTGGGGCGCAAGCGCGCCTTGGTGCTGACCACGCCCGAACAGGCGGCGGCGGGTCAGGGGGTTGCGGCTGCGCTGGGCTCCGCCTCGGCCGGGGTCCATTCCGGTGCCACGATGCACACGCCGGTCGAGGTGACCGAGCGGGCGCTTGCGGTGCTGCAGTCCAGCGGGGCCGACTGCCTAGTGGCCATCGGCGGCGGCTCGACCACCGGACTGTCCAAGGCGCTAGCGTTGCGCACCGGCCTGCCGCAGGTCGTCATCCCCACCACCTTTGCCGGGTCCGAGGCCACGCCGATCCTGGGCCAGACCGAAGGCGGCCGCAAGACCACGCTGACCGATCCGCGCGTGCGCCCGACCGTGATCCTGTATGACGTGACCCTCGTGCGCTCGTTGCCGCCGCATCTGGTGGTCTCCAGCGGGATGAACGCCATCGCCCATGCGGTCGAGGGGCTTTATGCCCGCGACCGCAACCCGATCTCCTCGCTGATGGCGCTGGAAGGCATCCGCGCGCTGGCCGCCTCCCTGCCGCGCCTGACCGGCGGCGCGCCGCAGGACCAAGACTGGGGCGAGGCGCTGTATGGCGCCTGGATTTGCGGCACGGTGCTGGGCCAGGTCGGCATGGCCCTGCACCACAAGCTGTGCCACGCCCTTGGCGGCGGCTTCAACCTGCCCCATGCCGAGACCCACGCCGTGATCCTGCCCCATGCCGTCGCCTATACCGAGGCCGCCGTGCCCGACCTTCTGCGCCCGGTGGCCGAGATCTTCGGCACCGCCACCGCGTATCAGGGTGTTGACGGCCTTGCCCGCCGCATCGGCGCGCCGATCAGCCTTGCCGCCCTTGGCCTGCAGGAAGTCGACCTGCCGCGCGCCGTCGATCTGGCCACCGCCAACCCCTACTGGAACCCCAGATCCATCGAGCGCGACGCAATTGCCGCCCTCCTGGCCCGCGCCTTTGCCGGTGCCCCGGCCCAACCCTGAGAAAGGCCCGCCCCATGACTCAGACCCTGAACCATTCCGCCCCTTACGGCACCTTCAGTGAAGCCACGTCGGCCGAGACCGTCAACGCCCGCCACGACGGCTGCACGAATCCCCGGCTGGCCGAAGTGATGTCCGCCCTCGTCCGCCACCTGCACGTCTTCGCCAAGGAAGTGCACCTGACCCAAGACGAATGGGAGATGGGCATCGAATTCCTGACCCGCACCGGCCAGATGTGCTCGGACCAGCGGCAGGAGTTCATCCTGCTGTCCGACACGCTGGGCCTTTCCATGCTGGTCGATGCGATCAACAACCGCCGCCCGCCGGGGGCGACCGAGAATACCGTTTTCGGCCCCTTCCACGTCGATGGTGTGCCGATCAGGGCGATGGGCGAGAACATCTGTCTGGACGGCAAGGGCGAAACCTGCCTCTTCGAGGGCCGGGTGCTGGACCTGGACGGCGCGCCGGTCGCGGGGGCGCGGGTCGATGTGTGGTCCGACAATGCCGAGGGATTCTATGATGTCCAGCAACCGGGCATCCAGCCGCCCGGCAACAACCGCGGTGTCTTTGTGACCGGGTCGGACGGGCGCTACAGCTTTGTCGGCATCAAGCCGGTCTGCTATCCGATCCCCGACGACGGCCCGGTCGGGCAGATGCTGGCGGCGCTGGGCCGCCATGCTTACCGCCCCGCCCACATGCATTACCTGATCTCCGCGCCGGGGTTTCAAAAGCTGGTCACCCATACGTTCGTCGGCGGGGACACCTATCTCGCTTCGGATGCCGTGTTCGGTGTCAAGGCCTCGCTCATCGCGCCCTTCGAACCTGTCGCCGGGGGCAAGACGCTCTGGCGCTCGCCCTTCGATTTCGTCCTGGCTCCAGCGGCGTGAGGCGGTCATGACAGCGCAGGACCTTGTGCAGGACCTTGGCGGCGTGGTGATCACCGGGGCGGCGCGCGGCATCGGGCTGGCGATTGCGCAGACGCTGGCCAAGGCCGGTTACGGCGTGGTGATCGCCGATATCGACGAAGCGGCGGGGCGGAAGGCGGCGCAGGACATCGACGGCAGGGCGCTCTTTGCCCGCTCCGACGTATCCGACCGCGCCTCGGTCGCGGCAGCGATCAAGGCGTGTGAGGGGGCCTTTGGCTTTCTGCACGGGATCGTCAACAATGCCGGGTTCAACCGCCCGCAGCCGTTTCTGGAGACGACCGAGGACAACTGGACACGGATCATGACGGTGAACGGTCTGGGCGTGATGATCGGCATCCAGGAGGCGGCCAAGGCAATGATCGCCGCCGGTCACAAGGGCAAGATCGTCAGCACCGCCTCGATGGCCGGGCGCACCGGATTCCCCGATTTCGCGCCCTATTGCGCCAGCAAGGCCGCCGTCATCAGCCTGACTCAAGCAGCGGCGCGGGCTTTGGCCCCGCATGGCATCTGTGTCAACGCTTTCGGACCGGGGGTGGTGGAAACCGACCTGTGGACCCAGCTTGACAAGGACCTGATGGCGATGGGAGCTTCCTCGGCCCCCGGCGAGGCGATGAAGAATTTCGCTGCCGGCATCCCGCTGGGCCGGGTCTCGCAGCCGCGCGACATCGCCGGCACCGTGGCATTCCTGATCTCGCCCGCTTCCGACTACATGACCGGCCAGTGTCTGATGATCGACGGCGGGATGACACTTCAATGACCCAAAGGACCAACACATGACCAGCCCGCGCATCGCCTTTCTGGGAACCGGGGCGCAGGGCGCCTCGATTGCCGCCGACTTCGCCATTGCCGGGCTGGACGTGACCTTCATCGACCAGTGGCCCGCCCATGTCGAGGCGATGCGGGCGGGTGGCCTTACCGTCAACATGCCCACCAGGACGTTACACACACCGGTCAAGGCGCTGCACCTGTGCGAGGTGGCCGAGGTGAAGACGCCCTTCGACCTCGTGTTCCTGGTGGTCAAGGCCTATGACACCCGCTGGGCCTGCGAGCTGATCAAGCCGGTTCTGGCGACCGACGGCTTCATCATCGGCCTGCAGAACGGCATGACGCATGAGAACATCGCCGCCATCGTCGGGCGGCATCGCACCCTTGGCGCAGTGATCGAGATTGCGTCCAACATGTGGGTGCCCGGCGTCACCAACCGCCAGAACGACCACGATGAAAGCTGGTTCGCCATGGGCGCGTTGGACCCCGCCCAGCAGCACCGGGTCGAGGCCGTGGCGGACCTTCTGCGCCATTCGGGCACCGTCGAGGTGACGGACGACGTCCATTCCGCCAAATGGATGAAACTGGTGGTAAACGCCGCCGAACTGATCCCGTCGGCCATCATCAATACCGCCCTCAATGACGCCGCACGCGCACCGGGGATGCTCGAGGTGATGCGCGCGGCCGGATACGAAGCGATGCAGGCGGCGCTGGCGGACGGGGCCACGATCATGCCAATCATCGGGATGCCGCCGGTGATGAGCAACCATCCCGAACGCTATGTCGATCAGATTTTCGAAAAGGTCCTCAGCACCTTTTCGCGCGAGGATACGCTGACCTGTTCCCTGCAGGACTGGCGCAAGGGGCGGCGGGCCGAGGTGGCGGACGTGAACGGTCTGGTGGTCGACGTGCTGGTCCGCGCCGGCCGCGACGCACCGATCAACCGCCGCGTGGTCGAGATCGCGCTGCAGATCGAGGCCGGGCTTCTGGAACCCAGGCCCGAGAATTCAGGCCTGATGATTGCGGCCTATGAGGCCAGCGAATGGAAAAGGTGACTAGATCCGGGTTTGCAGCAACAGCAGGAGAACATTGATTCCCAACGTCAAGCTCTATGTGGATGAGACAGTGCTGCCCTGCTGTCGCACGGGCCTGATCGCCGCATTGCCCGGCCTGCGGACGATGCTGTGCGACACGCTGAGGGTGGATGGAGCGGCCTGCCAGTTCGCCATCCTGTCGGTGATCGCGATGCCCGATCTGCCGCGGGTCAATGTCGAGATGCATCTGCTTCCCCACCCCGACCGCACCCGAGACATGCTGAAATCCCTTGCGGCAGAGATGCAGTCCCTGATCGCAGCCGTCACCGGCACCCACACCGCCGTACGCATCGCCACTCTGGTTCCCGATGCTTACGTCGCGCTGAAATGAGCCGGGGACCTGGCCTGACCCATGTGACTGAAGACTACATTTCGCCACCCAGGAAACAGGAGAGACCGTGATGACCCAACAACTGACCGTAATTGCCCATCTGCGCGCCCTGAACGGGCAGATCGAGGAAACCCGCGCCTTTCTGACCGGCCTGATCGCGCCGACCCGCATGGAAGCGGGCTGTGTCGAATACTGGCTGCATCAAGACAATGACGACCCCGCGGAGTTCACGTTCTACGAAAACTGGACCAACCGGGGCGAATGGGACATCCACATGACCCTGCCGCATCTGGCCGCCTTTGCCGAGGTCAAGGACAAGGTGTTCGAATTGCAGAAGCTGCGCCTGATGACCATGATCTGCGATCCGGTGAGCGCGCGATGAAAGCCCGTTCAACCAGATTTCAGGGCCTTCCGGGTCTGGCGGGCACCGACCACATCGGCTTTACCGTGCCCGACATGGAGGCCGCGACACGGTTCTTTGTCGACGTGATCGGCTGCACGCTGGTCTTTGACATCGGGCCATTCAGCGCACAAGATGACTGGATGCAGGTCCAGCTTGGGGTTCCTGCCCGGTCGGTCCTGCGCAGTCTGCGGATGTTCAGTTGCAAGAACGGCCCGAGCTTTGAGCTGTTCGAATACGACACCGCCGGTGCCAATGCGACCCCAGCGCCGAACAGCGATGCGGGCGCCACCCATCTGGGATTTTATGTCACCGACATTGGGGCGGCTGTCGACTATCTGAAATCCTGCGGCATCAGGATTCAGGGACAGCCTGTGACGATGGACAGCGGGCCGACGCAGGGTCTGACCTGGGTCTATTTCCTGTCGCCCTGGGGGATGCAACTTGAACTGGTCAGCTATCCCGCCGGGTTGGCGGTCGAAAATACCGCTCCCGGCTCGCTCTGGTCCCCGAACGCGGGGTAAGGGAAATGCGCCGAATGATCCGTCCTGTAAAGTGCCAACTTTCCCGGCGAAACACTGAAAGGCTGTTGTGACATCGTGAATAATCCCTGCATCATCTGTGTCGCGATCACCGGGTCATTGCCGACAAAGGACGACAACCCGGCTGTGCCGATTTCGATTTCCGAACAGATTGAAAGCGCGCATGCAGCGTTCGAATCAGGCGCAACCATCGCGCACTGCCATGTCCGCGACGACGAAGGCAAGCCCACCGCCGACCCGGAGAGGTTTGCGCGTCTCAAAGAAGGACTCGAGGCGCATTGCCCGGGCATGATCGTGCAG
>JAYTDA010000294.1:0-41520 GCA_043736155.1 Paracoccaceae bacterium
CAACCACAATGTCACTCTCTATGCGCGCTTTCGGTCAGAGCGCGAGGATTGGGTGCAGGCCATGGTGCTGGCGCGGATCGGCTTCGCCTTCATGCCGGAATGTTCGGTGACCCTGCCAGACCTGCTGCAACGCCCCTTGATCGACCCCGAGGTCAGTCGCACGATTTCGCTGCTCAGCGTGCCGGGACGGCCCTATAGCCCGGCCACCGCCTCCATGGTTCGGGCCGCGCAAAGGTTCCACTGGCCCGGATAGTCTTTAGGCGTCCTGTTGATTTGCGCTGGCAGCAATCAAACGCAAGAAAAACCCGCTTTTCAGCGCGACTCGTCAAACGTTGACATGGCGTTGACACAAAATGCACAAGCAAAAACCCGACTGTTTAAGTCGGGTTCTAATTACCTGATATCGTTGTATATTTTGGTTGCGGGGACAGGATTTGAACCTGTGACCTTCAGGTTATGAGCCTGACGAGCTACCGGGCTGCTCCACCCCGCGACGATGGGGGTCGTGTAGTTGGGATGTGGGGGAAGCGCAACCCGGAAAAGCGGGATTGCGACGGAATCACGACAATAGGTTACGGCGGTGGATCAGGGCGGGGGTGCATTGGGTCCTGAATCGGAGCCTGAGGGGAGCCCTGCCGGATTTTGGGGCGTTCGGACCGGGTGGCGGCGGTTTGGTGTCTTATCCCGACGGCCCACCTGGATTGCACGGAACACGGGAGTCCGAATGGGGATTCCCTTTTGGTTTTGGCGATGCGAATCCGGGGGGATGCCTACAGGAATACCGTACATCCTTTCAACTGAGGATCGCGCGCGCCCTGGTGCGGTGATCTGCCATCCGTCTTCGCCGCAAAAGCATGTCTGGGCTGTCGTAGTGTCCTGCGGAGATCAGACGGTCCTGGCACCTCGGCGATCATGGCAATGACCGGCAAATCCGGGACCGGCAAATCCGGGACCGGCGTCTGGCGCTGGCAGGATCGGGTCATGCGCGCGGGCGCAGGCAGCGTGCTGCGGGAGAGACAAGGCCGCCGGACCCTGGCCCCGCCACCGCATCAGGCGGCGCACCGGACCATCCGGGCGATGGGAAAGGCCGTGGGTCTGGCCGCATCGAGCCTGCAGACGATCTGGAAAGCCCACGGCCTGTCGCCGCATCGCTGGCGTCAGTTCAAGCGGTCGAACGACCCGGAGTTTGCGAAAAATCTGCGCGATGTGGTCGGGCGCCATGTCGCGCCGCCCGGCCATGCGGTGGTGCTGTCGGTCGATGCGACGTCGCAAATTCAGGCCCTTGGCAGAACCCGGCCCGGCCAGTCACGAAAACCGGGCCGCTGAAGCAGGGCCGCGGACCCACCTCGTGTCGGAAACACGCCTTCGGCAAGATGACCCATGATGGCACGCGCAATGGCACACCCACCCTGTTCGCGGCGCTCAATGTGCCGGACGGCGCGGGGGTCGGGCAGACTGTGCAGCGCCATCGCCATCAGGACTTCATCGGGCAGGACTTCATCGGGCTCCCGCCGATCTGTTCCATGCGGTGGCGGATCGTGTTGAAAGCGAGCCTCCGGCATGGCTCTGACCGAGAAAACGCCTGTAACCCCGGCGCCCGCCCAACGCAGCCGGAACCGCTGCCGTCAAAATCCGGATCGCCCGCACCGGCTGATCGACAGGAACCGGCGCCACCGGCCGGATACCGTTGACCACGCCCGCCGCCCGATCATCGCGCGAACGCAGCGCAAAGCCTTGCCAGGACTTGCGACGCGGAGGCGCCAAAACGGAATGGTTGCAAAGCTCTTCTGCCCCCTGTCAGGCGATCGGCTGAAACAGCGCCAGAATATCCGCCTCTGACAGGATCGCAGGGCCACTGTGCGACGGATCGAACACGGCGTCGGCCAGCGCCTGTTTGCGCGCCTGCATCGCTTCGATCCGCGCCTCGATGGTGCCTTCGGTGATCAGACGATAGACGAAAACCGGGCGATCCTGGCCAATGCGGTGGGTGCGGTCCATGGCCTGGCGCTCTACCGCCGGATTCCACCATGGATCATACAGAATGACGGTATCGGCGGCGGTCAGGGTCAGGCCGACACCCCCGGCTTTGAGACTGATCAGAAAGATCGGCACCGTTCCGGTCTGGAACCGATCAACCAGAGCATCGCGGTCCCGGGTCTCGCCGCTCAGCCACGCATAGTCCCAGCCCCGCGCCTGCACATCCGCCTCGATCAACCGCAGCATTTCAACGAACTGCGAAAAGATCAGCACCCGGCGCCCTTCGGCCAGCAGTTCTTCCAGCATCGCCATCAGGTGGCTGCGTTTGGCACTGCCGGTGATATCGGCGGCGACCGGCAGTTTGACCAGGGCCGGGTCGCAGCAGACCTGCCGCAGCTTCAACAACGCATCCAGTACGGTGATATGCGCCCCGGCGAGGCCTTTGCGCTGCAAGGCGTCACGCACCCGCTGATCCATCGCGATCCGGATGGTTTCATAAAGCGCGCGCTGCGCCCCGCTCAGGCTGATACTCTCGGTCATCACGGTTTTGGGCGGCAGGTCCGGGGCCACCTGATCCTTGGTCCGGCGCAACAGGAACGGGGCGATGCGGCGCGACAGCAGGGCCCGCGCCGCCCGGTCGCCACCGTTTTCGATCGGGCTGCGAAACAGCTTCTGAAACGCCTTGCGATCGCCAAGCAGACCCGGCACCAGCCAGTCGAACAGGGCCCACAGCTCCTGCAGATTGTTTTCCATCGGGGTTCCGGTCAGCGCCAGCCGTTGGCGCGCCTTGAAGTTGCGCACCAGTTTGGCCGCCTGTGCCGCCGGGTTCTTCACCGCCTGCGCCTCATCCAGGATGACGCAGTCATAGTCCTGCGCGGCCAGTATCTGAATATCGCGGTGCAGCAGCGGATAGGTTGTCAGCACCAGATCATGGCTGGCGATCTGGCCAAACTGCGCTTTGCGCTCCGGGCCATGCAGCGCCAGCACCGCCAGGTCGGGCGCGAACCGCGCGGCTTCGCGGGTCCAGACCCCGACCAGTGACGTTGGCACGATCAGCAGGCTGGGCAGACCCGCCACACCCCGGCGCGCCGCCAGAAAGGCCAGGGTCTGCACGGTCTTGCCAAGTCCCATGTCATCGGCCAGCACCCCGCCAAAGCCGGTTTCGGCCAGCGCCGACATCCAGCCCAGACCGACCTTCTGATAGGGCCGCAAGGTGCCGGTAAACCCCGGTGGCGGCTCTGGCGCAGCGGCTGGCAGCACCAGAGCGCGCAGCCGCCGACCCAGTTCCAGCAGCTTTTCCCCGCCGCGAAACGCAATGCCGGATCCGGCCAGTGCCTCCGCCAGTTCAACCGCCACCCCGGCCTCTGCCGGATGGAACCGCAGGTGAATTTCGATGAACAGTCGCAGCACCGGGGCCAGTTGGCGGGCGGGCAGCGCCAGATAGCGGCCATCGGCCAGCCGCAGGCTGAAGATCCGTCCGGCCAGAAACCCGTCGAGGTCAAATCCGGGGTCGGCCGCCTCGGGTGGCAGTTGACGCAGGAATTGCTGCACGGCGGGGACAAGGTCGATCTCCTTGCCGTCAACTTCGATGTTCAGCGCCAGGGTGAACCAGTCGCCGCCGTCCGTGACCCCGGCGGTCAGCGGATGCGCGCCCTGTGCCAGCAGGCAGGGCCAGCTTTGGTCAACCTCGACCTGCCAGCCCAAACCAACCAGTTGGGCGACACTGTACTGGGCAAACTCCAGCGCCGGGGCGACCCCGGTGCCATCGTCGGCATCAAACGGCCACAGCACCAGATCGGCGGTGCGGCCCTTTGACAGGCGCACTTCGGGTGCGGCGTCGCGGGCCGGGGCAAACCCCTTTGCCCCGGTCAGACCGGTCAGCGCCTTGAGATGGCCGGATTCCGCCCGCCGGTCGCGCAGGATTTTCTGCAACCCCTCGCCGTCAAAATGATCAAGGCTCGGTGCCGGATCGCCCGCGTCGATGCGCTGACCATCGTAATCAAAGCTCAGGGACACAGCCGGAAACATCTGTGGGGTGCCCAGCGGTGTGTAATAGGACCGCCGCCGGTCATAGGGCAGCACCGGCTGCCCCTGAACCCCGTGCAGCTGCAGAACCGGGCGCGGCGGCACGTTGCGCCGCAGCGTCTGACCAATGACCCTGGGCAGCGGCACGGCGGGGCCGGGCAGCCGTTCCAGTGCCGCTGACATCGCCGCCGTCTCGGCGGCACTGACCGCCGGTGCCGTCGCCAGCCAGCGCGCCCGGTCTTGGGGCAGATCGGTGGCCAGCGGACCACAGGCACCGGTCGCCGCATCCAGATACCACAGCGGCTCAACCGGCAACGGCATGACCTGCCTGCCGTCCGGCGTTTCGACCCGCAACTCCTGCCCGCCAGCCGCATCCGCCGACCAGACAAACCGCCCCTGAAGTTCAGGCGCTTCGAACAGCGCGGCTGACCCCGCCGTCTGCCAGCGGGCGCGGCCTGACGAAAGGATCACCGCCAGCGTCCGGCTGCCCTCTTCCGCCTCGGGCAAGGGCCTGCCGTCCACGCCGCCATGCCACCCCGACAGGTTCAGAAGCCTGCGGATCCGGCGATCCAGCGGCCGCAGGAATTTGGGCGGGGTCGGGCTGTCCATATTGGCAAAGTCATAACGCGTCAGCGACTTGCCAAGGCTGCCATCCACGCCAACCCGGCCTTTCCAGGTCTGCACCACCAGCCGGTCGCTCTGGCGCGACAAGACATAGATGATCCGGTCACGAACCTGCGGCGGATAGTCGCCGGTGTCCGGCATGCCTGCCATCTGCACTGCCCGCAGCCAGGTCTGAACCGGCGCCGACAGGGCTGTGGGCAAATCTTCGGTGTGATGCGCGGGCGGTCGGATGGCGGGTTGCGCCTGTGCGTCGAACAGCGGCAACGCGGCGTGCAGCAAGGCTGCCACATGTTTGCAATTCTCGCCGATCGGGCAGGTGCAGTCACCGCTGATCGCGATGATCCGGCCAGCAGCAGACCAGTCGAGTGCGACCTGCAGCGCATATACCCCGTAGTCGCTTCCCCTGACCCGCCCGCTGATCAGCCCGGACAGCTTGTCGACACTGACATCAAGAACCCGTCCCTGCCTAAAATAGGCAAGCCCGCGCTCGGCATAGACGCGGCCGATCAGCCGCTCGATGTCGGTCCAGATCCTGTCAGTCATCGGGTCCCATCGCGATCTGCCTGCTCAACCCCCCGGCGGCGCACCACTGCGATACCAAGTCCGCGACAGTTCTGGAAGGTGCCCGTGATCGATGCCGTCGGGCAAAGCGGGTGAAGATTGGGCGGTGGTGGCCTGAAACACCGGCCATTGGCACCGGTCAGCGGCTGCAAGCGGTGGTGTAACGTTGTCAGCCAGACTGCAAACGGATGGTCCTGGTGGCACTGTCGGCGGTTATGTCGCGATTGCCACCGCGACCCATTGGGCGTTTGTCGGCGCCACCAGACCGGTGCGGGGGGCTGGTCGCCACCAGGCACGGATGGTGCGGCGGGGGCTGCCATCCGCGCCCGGTGGCAGCCACTCAAGCCGACCCGCCAGGGCCGGCAGACCAGTCCGTACCCTGTGCCTTCTGGCGCACCGCTTTGGTGTGCCGTTGGGCGCACCGCACCCGGCACCCGGCAGAAATCGCCATTTCCCCCCCGCGCCTTGTCGGCTAGACTGGCCCGATGAACTGGACGATCCCCAATATCCTCACCACGCTGCGGCTGTTTGCAGCCCCCGGCGTTGCGGTGATGTTTCTGTATTTCGACCGGCCATGGGCAGACTGGCTGGCGCTGGTGCTGTTTGTCGGCGCGGCGCTGACCGACTATATCGACGGCTATCTGGCCCGCGCCTGGGGGCAACAGACCCGGTTTGGCGCGATGCTGGACCCGATTGCCGACAAGGCGATGGTGCTGATCGCGATTGTGGTCATCACCGGTTATTCCGGGATGAAACCCAGCCTGATCCTGCCGGCCACGGTGATCCTGTTCCGCGAGGTCTGTGTATCGGGGTTGCGCGAATATCTGGGGGCCAAGGCGGGGCTGCTGGCGGTGACCAGGCTGGCGAAGTGGAAAACCACGGCGCAGATGGTGGCGATTGCGGTGCTGTTTCTGGGCACCGGGCTTGACTATGTAACCCAAAGCTCCGGCAAGGTGCCGCTGTGGTCGGGATCTGCGGCGACCAGTGTCGGCACTGTGCTGATCTGGATCGCGGCAGCGCTGACCCTGGTCACCGGCATCGATTACTTCATGAAAGCCTTGCCGCATCTGCGGGATGACAAGCGGTGATCGACGTGTTGTATTTCGCCTGGGTGCGGGAACGGATCGGGGTGCCGCGCGAACGGGTGGACAGCTCGGCCGCAACTGTGGCCGAGCTGGTGGCGGAACTGTCGGCGCGCGAACCGCGCTATGCCGCCGCTTTTGCCGATCTGGCCTCGTTGCGGGTGGCGGTGGATCAGGAACTGGCCAGCTTTGCCACATCCCTGCAAGGCGTGCGCGAAGTGGCGTTTTTCCCGCCGATGACCGGGGGCTGAAATGGCGGTGCGGGTTCAGGCAGAGCCGTTTGATCCCGGGGCGGAACTGACCGGCTTTGCTGCCGGCTACGCTGAGTCAGGGGGGGCCGATCTGGGGGCGATTGTCAGCTTTACCGGCATTGTCCGTGATGAGACCGGTACCCTGCGCCAGATGGAGATTGAGCATTATCCTGGCATGACCGAACGTGCGATTGCCGCGATCGAGGCCGAAGCCGTGGCGCGCTGGGCGCTGAAGGCCGTGCTGGTGATCCACCGCCATGGCATCCTGACACCGGGAACCCCGATCATGATGGTGGCCACCGCCGCCGGGCATCGGGGTGCCGCCTTTGCCGCCGCCGAGTTCCTGATGGATTACCTGAAAAGCCGCGCCCCGTTCTGGAAAAAGGAAACCGGCAAGGATGGCACCGCCTGGGTTGCGGCGCTGGATCAGGATGAAGCGGCGTTGGGGCGGTGGGGCAAAGGCGGCGCTGCAGACTGAAAGCCACCGCCACCCCGGCGCTGACACCCCAGGGCCGCAGGGTCGGTTCCGCAGCCTGATCGCGGGTTCTGTCGATTGTCACCGGCAGATCGGCGCCCCGCACCACGCCGTTTCTTTGGGGCCGTCGCGCAGCGGACCGGCCAGTTTCCGGCGCTGTACAGGGACACACAGGTGCGGAGCTGGCGCAAAGGGATGACGGAGGGCCGGGCGTCGCCTGCTTCACCAGCGTCCGGCTTGCGCCGGGACGGCGTCACAGACCCCGAGATTCCGTGGTCGTCAGCCCCGGTGAAGTGCAACAAAGCCCCCACCGTTTCAGCAGGGATGACCTGCGCCAACCACAGCCGCTGTCAGAATGGCACCCCTTCGGTCAGCCGTGCCTGCAGCAGCCCGGCAATGACGGAGATGTCGCCTTTGGGTTCACGGCCCACGGCGCGGCCCTGGGCCAGCGACGCAGCGGCGGCTTGCAGCGGGGCGTCATGCGCCGAACGGGCGATGCCCGACAGGAAACCGGCGATATAGTCCAGGGTGTCGCCATCGGACCGGGTCGCCAGCACATCCGCCACCAGGGTCAGATCATCGCGCAGCGCAATCGGGTCTGGCACCACCCGGTCATCGGGCAGCAGCCGGGGCCCGGTGGGCCGCGCCCCTTCGGGCAGTTGCGCCAGAATGCGTTCCTGAAACAGCGCCAGACTTTCAATCGGTTTGCCCAGAAAATCAGCGGCCCCCGCCGCCAGCGACTGATCGCGCAGGCCGTCATCGCCGCTGGTGGCGATCAGCACCGGAACCCGGGGGGTAGCGCGTGCCAGCTCCTCGATCAGTTCGAGGCCGTTGCCATCGGGCAGGCCCAGATCGATGATCACCACCGTGGGCCGATAGACCTGCAAATGCCGCCGCGCCGATTTCAGGCAATCGGCCCGCCGGATCCGCGCCCCTGACCGCAAACACAGCAAGCGCACCGCTTCACAGGCAAAGCGGCTGTCTTCGACCAGCAGAACGGTCAATCCCAGCAGCGGGCGTTGGGCAGTTGGCGGGCGGCTCATCAGGAAGTCAGACAGATCATCGGCCATTTGGTCCTCCTTGTGGTTGAGTCGGAGTTAACCAGCGCATTGCCTAACGTTCGGTAAACGCGGCAGCCGCCGTTGCGAATGCTTGCGGCGGCGGCGGGCAAAAGCCATAAAGGCGCAAACCGGCAGAGGGTGCGATGATCGGCAGGCTGAACCATGTGGCGATTGCGGTTCCCGATCTGGATGCCGCCGCAGCGCGCTACCGCGAGGTGCTGGGGGCCGAGGTCGGACCTGCACAGGATGAACCCGACCACGGGGTCCGCGTCGTCTTCATCACCCTGCCCAATACCAAGATCGAATTGCTGTCGCCGCTGGGCGACGCCAGCCCGATTGCCCGGTTCCTGCAGAAAAACCCCGGCGGCGGCATTCATCATCTGTGCTATGAAGTGGCAGACATCGCTGCCGCCCGTGACCAGTTGGTGGCGGGCGGTGCCCGGGTTCTGGCACCGGCCAAGATCGGTGCCCATGGCAAACCGGTGATTTTCCTGCATCCCGCCGATTTCACCGGAACCCTGATCGAACTGGAGCAGGCATGAGCATCGTTCAAGCCATCGTGGTGTTTGCCGTCACCTGGTTCATGACGTTTTTCGTGGTGCTGCCGCTGCGCTTTGTCAGTCAGGATGACGAGGGTTCTGTGGTCCCCGGCACTCCGCGCAGCGCACCGGCGCATGATGTGGTGGGGCGCAAAGCCCGGATCACCACGGTTGTGGCGCTGGTGCTGACCGTGATCTTCTATCTTGTCGTCAATTCGGGCGTCATCAGCATTGATGCCATCGACATCTTCAACCGGGGTGCTGGCGCCACAACCGATGGAACAGGTGGGTAAAGGTCGCAGCCCCCAGCACCGGCACCAGGAAATTCAGCAGCGGTATCGACAACGGTACCGCCATCAGAATCCCGGCAAACCAGATCTGCAACGGATGCTGGCGACGCAACGCCTTTGCCCCGGCGCGCCCCAACCGGCGCATCGCTGCCAGCTGAAAATACTCCCGCCCGAGCAAAAACCCGTTCAGCGCCCAAAAGATCAGTGGTGCCGCCGGTCCGGCAAAGCCGTAAGCCAGCACCGCCACCAGATTGACCGCCACCAGCAGGCCAAAGAAATTCACCGTGTCGATCAGGGTCT
The DNA here is from genome assembly GCA_043736155.1 of Paracoccaceae bacterium. Taxonomy (GTDB): domain Bacteria; phylum Pseudomonadota; class Alphaproteobacteria; order Rhodobacterales; family Rhodobacteraceae; genus JANNRR01. The sequence continues at coordinate 9,186 of JAYTDA010000294.1, forward strand.
GGCCAAAGGACTGGCGCGGCACCGGCGGCAGCTGCGGATAGTGCCGGTCTTCCACCGCCTGTGCCACATCCTCCAGAAACAACCCGCTGAATGCCGATGCCACCGGCACCATCAGAAACACCGACAGCGCCACCATGATCAGCAGTGAGCCGACCGACAGCAGCGCCCCGACCCATTCCACCTGACCAATCACCGGCAGCGAAACCGGGTCAGCGGCAAAGCTCTGAATGAACCACAAAAACAGCGCATAGCTCCCGATCAGCAGGGCAAAGGTCAACAGCAGACCCAGCCACAGTACCCTGCGGAACCGGCGGTCGGTCAATTGCCGCAGTGCCTTGGCGAAATCGGCAAAGATCATGCGTCATGCCAGGTGGTGAGGGTGGCGATGTCGGGGCGGGGGCGGTCGACCGATGGCGCAGTTTCGGAGCCGATATGGATCACCCCTGCCACGGTTTCGTCCGGGTTCAGACCAAAGCCCTGTTCGACAAAGGTGCGGTCATAACTTGGCCAGCCTGACAGCCAGCACGCGGCCCATCCCGCTGCCGTCGCCGCATTGATCAGGGCCAGGCACACCGCCGATGCCGACTGAACCTGTTCCACCGCTGGCACCTTGGGCGAGGCTTTCGGGCTGGACACCACCACCACCACCAGATCGGCGCGGTCATACTGGCCCGATCCCTTGGCGGTCTGTTCCGCATCTTTGCCCAGCGCGGTTCCCCGCGCCCCGGCCAAAGCCGCCAACCGCTGCAACGCCGGTTTTTGCAGCACCACAAAGCGCCAGGGCACCAGTTTGCCGTGATCGGGGCTGCGCGACGCGGCTGTCAGCAGCAGGGTCAGCTCCGCACGGCCCGGCACCGGCCCCGCCATCAGTTTGGCGGGGTAAGAGCCGCGGCTCAGCAGGAAATCGAGGGCGGCCTGGTTGCGGGCTGGCATGTCTGTTCCTTTTTGCGGATGCTTCTATCAAAGCATCCGGCACTGGCAAGGCAATCCCCAAGGCGAGGGTGCAACCTGCATTGGCGCCAGATCCAGCGACAAATCACCGATGCAGCGTCAGGGTGCCGCACCACGGGTTTCGCAACCGGACATTTGACGCTATCGATAGCGGCACCATGACAGGGAGCCGATGCATGACCATGGACCGCCGCATGTTTGTTTTGACAGGGCTGGCCGGGCTGGTTGGCCTGACCGGTCTGGCCGGTTGCGGCATCGCCAGAAACGATGACCCCGCCAGTGCTGCCGGGCTTTATCCCAACGAAACCCCGGCGTTGCGCCGGTCGATCGAGCGATCCGCCCGGGAGTATGATGTCCCGGTGTCGCTGGTGCAACGGGTGATCCTGCGCGAAAGCGGCCACCGGCCAGAGGCGCGGAACGGCCCCTATTACGGGCTGATGCAGATCCTGCCACAGACCGCCCAGACCATGGGCTACTCAGGCCCGGCCTCGGGGTTGCTGGATGCCGATACCAATCTGAAATACGCGGTGAAATACCTGCGCGGGGCGTGGCTGTTGTCGAACGGCAGCCAGGACCGGGCAGTGATGTGGTACGCCAAGGGCTATTATTACGAGGCGAAGCGCCGCGGCATGCTGGAAGAGACGGGGCTCAGGGGGTGACGGTGGGTAGGATGCGTGCTTGCACGCACCACGCGACGGGGCAGGAATGGTGCGTGCAAGCACGACACCCTACCCGCGTTGCGGCGCACTTTCCCCCATGAACGGATCAACCGGATAGCCGACTCCCGCCAGATACAGCCCCTGTGGCGGGCACACCGGACCACAGGCGGCGCGGCTGCGGGCTTCCAGCGCCACCTTGACCTGCACAGGCTGCCAGCCTCCGGCACCAACGCGTTCCAGGGTGCCGACGATGGATCGGACCTGGTTGTGCAGGAACGACCGGGCGCGGAGGTGAAAGCGGTATTCAGTGCCGAACGGCACCTGCGCTGCCTCGATCCTGATCTGATCCAGCGTCTTGACCGGCGAATGAGACTGGCACTGCACCGCGCGGAAGGTGGTGAAATCGTGGTGCCCCACCAGATGCGCCGCCGCTGCCTGCATCGCGGCAAGGTCCAGCGGGTGGCGCACCTGCCAGACCTGCCCTGCGCCATGGGTTGCCGGGGCGCGGCGGTACAGCAGGCGGAACAGGTAGCGCCGTTCGGTGGCAGAGAACCGGGCGTGAAATTCATCGGCCACCGGTGCCACCGCCAGCACCGCCACCGGCTGCCGCCGCAGGTGGAAATTCAGCGCCTCTGCCAGCCGGAACGGTTGCCAGTCGCGCACCAGATCGCAGTGCGCCACCTGACCCAGGGCATGCACCCCGGCATCGGTCCGCCCCGCAGCGGCGATACCCGGGGCATCGGGGTCCAGCGCCGTGATCGCCGCCTCGATTGCTGCCTGGACCGACGGCTGGCCGGATTGGCGCTGCCACCCGGCAAACGGGGCACCATCATATTCGATCATCAGGGCAAAGCGCGGCATGTCGGTGGGGTAGCGCCCTGCGGGCGGATTTGCAACGCCGGCGGCGGATTTCCGGGCAATCCCGGCAAGAGGCGAGCGACCGAAAGCGGCGCTAAAGCGCCCGCTTTTTCGCACCAAAGCGCGCGATGCCGGTGCAGCCCTCCCCCCCGGCCAACAAGCCATCCGCGCCAAGGCACATCCTGATCCAAGGGGTAATACAGCTTCCGGGTTCAAGGGTGTTCCAGTATCCCCTTGACTCAACCCGTCACAATCTCGCCTGACCCACCGCTGCCAGGGCCAAATCCGAAACCTATGCCAACGGCCCGCACCCCTGACTCGCAGCGAGTCGCCGCCGACGCTGGGACCGGGGTTCAAGACGGACGGCTCTTGACGGAAACCAAAGCCCCCAAAACCGACCGCCCCGATATTTCGGTGCCGACACGAACCCGCCATTAGGCTGAGCGGCAAACGACGATCCACCGGATCGTCCCGCTCACAGCAACCAAGGTGCCGCTGGACTGGTAGAGCAAAGGACCGTGGAGGGGAGCGCCTGCCCCGGCGTAGCGAAGCGCCTGCCCGTCGTGCCGCAGGCACGCCTCCGGCGTGACGGGGGGCAGGCGCTCCCCGGTCCTTTGAGGGTCGGGGGTGACGCGGCACCGCTCCTCTGCCGCAGGCCCGATGGGGCCTGCCGGACGGAAGGCGGTTCCATCAGGAGCCATCCCGGTCCAAGCGGTCTGCGGTCAACCAAAAGGGCAGCCGCCATTCAGACCCTCGCCATCAGCCCCGCCACTGCCGTGCGCCAGCCGTTCAGAATGGCGTCGCGCTGAACATGCCGCCCGCCCCGCACCTGATGCCGCCCGGCAGACCACAGGTCAGTGACCACAGTGTCGGGGGCTGCAAACACCAGCCCATCCAGAATCTGGCCCGGCCGCAGCGCACACAGCGCCGGGTGCAGACGGTCAATCGCCACCAGATCCGCCAGCTGCCCGACGGCGATCCGCCCCGCCTTGCGCCCCAGCGCCTGTGCCCCGCCTTTGGCTGCCGCCAGATAAATCGCCTGCCCCACCGATCCCGGTCCCGGCACCATCACATTGCGCGCCAGATCGCGCAGGCGCTGGCTGTATTCCAGCGTCCGCAACTCCTCGGTCAGCGAAATGCGCAGGTTGCTGTCTGACCCGATGCCATAGGCCCCCCCTGCCGCCAGCCACCCCGGCCCGTTGAACGGTCCATCGCCCAGATTGGCTTCGGTGATCGGGCACAGCCCTGCCACTGCCCCGGTGCGCGCCAAGGCGGCGGTTTCGGCACCCGTCATGTGGGTGGCATGGATCAGGCACCAGTCGGGGCCAACCGGGGCATGGGCCAGCAGCCATTCCACCGGCCGCGCCCCGAGCCATGCCGACACTTCGGCGACTTCCCGGGGCTGTTCGGCGACATGGATATGGACCGGGTTGCCGACCGCCAGCGGCAGGGTGCGGGCAAGGCCTTCGGGGGTTGTGGCGCGCAGCGAATGCGGGGCGATGCCGACGCGGGTATCGGATGGCAGCACCGTGGCGGCAGCCCGCGCCGCCTCCAGCAGGCGGTCAAAGCCGTCGATATCCGTGCCAAACCGCCGCTGCCCTTCGGCCAGCGGTTGCCCCCCGGCACCGCCGTGGCTGTAGAAAACCGGCAGATGGGTCAGCCCGATGCCGGTCTGGAGGGCGGCGGCAAAGATTCGGGCTGACAGTTCGGCACTGTCGGCATAGGGCACGCCACCCGGTTGGTGGTGCAGATAGTGAAACTCGCCGACGGCGGCAAACCCCGCCTCCTGCATCTCCATGAACACCAGGGCGGCAATCGCTTCGATCTGCTCCGGGGTCAGGTGATCGGTGAACCGGTACATCAGGGTGCGCCAGGTCCAGAAACTGTCCTGACCAGTGGCGCGATGTTCGGTCATCCCCGCCATGGCGCGCTGAAACGCATGGCTGTGCAGGTTGGACAATGCAGGCAACAGCGCCGAAACCTGGGTGTCACCGGGTTGTGGCGCAGCGGCGGTGGCAAGGGCGGTGATCTGGCCACCCGCAACCGTGACGCGCACATTGTCCACCCAGCCATCTGCCAGCAAGGCATGTTGGGCAAAGATCACGGGGCGACTCCTTGTGCATATTATGTGTAGACATAATAACCATAGCCGCATATACAACCTTCAGGCAAGTGGGCTTTGGGGGCATGTGTTTTGCAGCAGACACCTGTGGTTTTGACCTGCTTGAACGCGGCAACGCTGCTGGCCGGTGATGATCCCTATGGTCTGATCCCTGATGCGGCCATTGCGGTTGACCGGGGTCTGATCTCATGGGTCGGGCCGCAGTGCGATCTGCCCGCTGGCTGGGCCGACTGGCCCCGGCAGGACTGTGGCGGGCGGCTGGTGACACCGGCGCTGATCGACTGTCACACCCATGTCATCCATGGCGGCAACCGGGCCACCGAGTTTGAACTGCGCCTGCAGGGGGCCAGTTACGCCGAGCTGGCACGGGCCGGGGGCGGTATCCTGTCCACCGTCCGCGCCACCCGCCAAGCCAGCGAAGCCGACCTGGTGGCGGCGGCGCTGCCCTATGTCGATGCGCTGCTGGCCGAAGGGGTGGCGGTGATCGAGATCAAGTCCGGCTATGGGCTGGATATCGCCACCGAACTGCGGATGTTGCGGGCGGCGCGGGCAATCGGCCGGGTGCGGCAGGTGCTGGTGAAAACCAGCTGGCTTGCCGCCCATGCCGTGCCGCCGGAACTCACCGGCCGCGCCGATGACTATGTGGATCAGGTCTGCATCCCCGGCCTGCGCAGCGCCCATTCCGAAGGGCTGGTTGATGCGGTGGATGGCTTTTGCGAAGGCATCGCTTTTTCCCCGGCGCAGATCGACCGGCTGTTTGCGGTGGCGGCGGAACTGCGGCTGCCGGTCAAGCTGCATGCCGAACAATTGTCAAACCTTGGCGGCGCGGCGCTGGCGGCGCGCCATGGTGCGCTGTCTGCTGACCATCTGGAATATCTGGACGGTGCGGGGGTACAGGCGATGGCGTCGGCTGGCACCGTGGCAGTGATCCTGCCCGGCGCCTTTTACACCCTGCGCGAAAAGCAATTGCCCCCGATCGACCTGTTGCGCCGCCACGCAGTGCCGATGGCGGTGGCCACCGACATGAATCCCGGGTCGTCGCCGATGGCCTCCTTGCTGTTGGCGATGAACATGGCCTGCACCCTGTTCCGCCTGACGCCCGAGGAGGCTTTGGCCGGTACCACCCGCAACGCCGCCCGCGCCCTTGGCCTGACCGATCGCGGCACCCTGGCACCGGGGCAGGTTGCGGACCTTGCGATCTGGAACTGCGCCCACCCCGCCGAACTGGCTTACCGCATCGGCTTCAACCCGCTGCATCAGCGCATTATCGCAGGTGCGGTGTGACCAGCCGGACCCTGACCCCCAGCCTGACCCTGACCCCCGGCCAGACCACGCTGGCAGACCTCGCCCGCATCTACCGCGAGGAACTGCCGGTCACCCTGAACCGCGCCGCCCGCCCCGGCATCGACCGGGCCGCCACAGCCATTGCCACCGCCGCTGCGGGCGATGCCCCGGTTTACGGCGTGAACACCGGCTTTGGCAAACTCGCGTCACTGCGCATTGCGCCGGAAGATACCGCCACCCTGCAACGCAACCTGATCCTGTCGCACTGCTGCGGGGTTGGCGACCCGATCCCGCGTGCCCATGCCCGTCTGATGATGGTGCTGAAACTGCTCAGCCTTGGCCGGGGGGCCTCGGGGGTGCGGTGGGTGCTGGTGGAACTGTTGGAACAGATGCTGGCGCGCGGTGTCACCCCGCTGGTTCCGGCGCAGGGGTCTGTGGGGGCATCCGGCGATCTGGCACCGCTGGCCCACATGACCGCAGTCATCATCGGCCAGGGTGAAGCCGAGGTTCAGGGCCGGGTGCTGCCGGGGGCAGCGGCTTTGGCCCTGGTCGGGCTGACGCCGATACCGCTGGGCCCGAAAGAGGGGCTGGCCTGCATCAACGGCACCCAGTTTTGCACTGCCTTTGCCCTTGCAGGCCTGTTCGATGGCTGGAACGCGGCGCAGTCGGCGCTGGTGACATCGGCGCTGTCGACCGATGCCATCATGGGATCTACCGCACCGTTGCAACCCGAGATTCATGCCCTGCGCGGCCATGCCGGGCAGATTGAGGCCGCCGGTTTCATGCGCGACCTGCTGGCGGGTTCCGACATCCGCGAAAGCCATGTGACCGGCGATGCAAGGGTGCAAGACCCCTATTGCATCCGCTGTCAGCCGCAGGTGACCGGGGCCGCGATGGATGTGCTGCGAATGGCGGCGCGCACCCTGGAGATCGAGGCGAACGCCGCCACCGACAATCCTCTGGTGCTGGCGGAGGCTGGAATGATCGTCTCCGGCGGCAATTTTCACGCCGAACCGGTGGGCTTTGCCGCCGACATGATTGCGCTGGCTTTGGCCGAAATCGGTGCCATCGCTCAGCGCCGGGTGGCGCTGATGGTTGACCCGGTGCTGTCGTTCAACCTGCCGCCGTTCCTGACCCCCCATCCCGGCCTGAACTCCGGCCTGATGATTGCCGAGGTGACAACGGCGGCGCTGATGGCGGAAAACAAGCATATCGCCATGCCCTGTGTGACCGACAGCACCCCGACCTCGGCCAATCAGGAAGATCATGTCAGCATGGCCGCCCATGGTGCAGTGCGGCTGGGCAAGATGGTGGCGAACCTGAATGTCATTCTGGGGGTCGAGGCGATCTGTGCCGCCCAAGGCGTCGATTTCCGCGCCCCGCTTGCCACATCTGCCCCGCTGCGCTCGGTGGTGGCCTGTCTGCGCCGGCAGGTGGCGACCTTGGGCGAAGACCGCTTCCTCGCCCCCGATCTGGCCGCCGCTGCCCGCCTGATCGCCAGCGGTGCATTGACCGCCGCCACTGGCCTGCCGCTGCCCCCGCTTTCCCCCTGAACGGAGCCCGCCATGCTGGACCGCAAGAATTCCCGCGACATCTATCCCGCCACCGGCAGCATCCTCACCGCGAAAAGCTGGCAAACCGAGGCGGCGATGCGGATGCTGATGAACAACCTGCACCCCGATGTCGCCGAAAACCCGCATGAACTGGTGGTCTACGGCGGTATCGGGCGGGCAGCGCGCAGCTGGGGCGATTTCGACCGGATCGTGGCGACGCTGAAAGACCTGGAGGATGACGAGACTCTGGTGGTGCAATCCGGCCGCCCGGTTGCCGTGGTGCGCACCCACAAGGACGCGCCGCGGGTGCTGATCGCCAATTCCAACCTGGTGCCGCACTGGGCGACCTGGGACCATTTCAACGAATTGGATAAGAAGGGCCTGATGATGTATGGCCAGATGACCGCAGGGTCCTGGATCTACATCGGCACCCAAGGCATAGTGCAGGGCACCTATGAAACCTTTGCCGAAGCCGGGCGCCAGCACTATGGCGGCTCGCTGACCGGCAGATGGATCCTGACCGGCGGTCTGGGTGGCATGGGTGGTGCGCAGCCCCTCGCCGCCGTGATGGCCGGGGCCTGTTGTCTGGCGGTGGAATGCGATGAGACCCGGATCGATTTCCGCCTGCGCACCCGTTATGTCGATGCCAAGGCCCGCAGTTTGGACGAGGCGCTGGCACTGATCGCCGAATGGACCGCCAAGGGCGAGGCGAAGTCGGTGGGGCTGTTGGGCAATGCCGCCGATGTGTTTCCCGAACTGGTGGCGCGGATGCAGGCGGGCGGGGTACGCCCCGATATCGTCACCGACCAGACCTCGGCGCACGACCCGCTGCACGGCTACCTGCCGCAGGGCTGGAGCGTGGCGGACTGGCGCGCCAAACAGGAATCTGACCCCAAAGCGGTGGAAAAAGCCGCCCGCGCCTCGATGCGGACCCAGGTGGCGGCGATGGTCGATTTCTGGAATGCCGGGGTGCCGACGCTGGATTACGGCAACAACATCCGGCAGGTGGCGAAGGACGCAGGGCTGGAAACTGCCTTTGCCTTCCCCGGCTTCGTCCCCGCCTATATCCGTCCGCTGTTTTGCAAAGGCATCGGCCCGTTCCGCTGGGTGGCGTTGTCGGGCGATCCGGAGGACATTTACAAGACCGATGCCGCGATGAAAAAGCTGTTCCCGGAAAACGCCCACCTGCACCGCTGGCTGGATCTGGCGCGCGACCGCATTGCGTTTCAGGGCCTGCCTGCCCGGATCTGCTGGATTGGGTTGGGTGATCGGCACCGCGCCGGGCTGATGTTCAACGACATGGTGCGCAGCGGCGAGTTGAAAGCCCCGATCGTGATTGGCCGCGACCACTTGGATGCAGGCTCGGTCGCTTCGCCCAACCGCGAAACCGAAAGCATGCGTGACGGGTCAGACGCGGTGTCCGACTGGCCCTTGCTGAATGCGCTGGTCAATGTGGCATCGGGGGCGACCTGGGTATCGATCCACCACGGCGGCGGCGTCGGCATCGGCTTTTCGCAGCATTCCGGGGTGGTGATCGTGGCCGATGGCACTGATGAAGCGGCGCGGCGGCTGGCGCGGGTGTTGTGGAACGACCCCGCCTCGGGTGTCTGGCGCCATGCCGATGCCGGGTATGAGGTTGCGGTGGACTGTGCCCGCGACTGCGGGCTGCGGCTGCCGACGATATTGGGGAATTGAGGGGCGGCGTGGAATAGCTCACACCATCCGGATCACATCCTTGGCCACCGCCAGCATATAGCCCTTTTTGGCGATATTGCGGACCAGCAACTCGCTGACCATCTGGTTGCCCAGCATGTCGCGCAGCCGCTTGATCCGCACGGCACCCGAGGCTTCGTCGCAGTCATGGGCCGATCTGCCGGTGATCACCGCTTCGATCTCAGCACCCGACAGCACATCGCCGTCCATCCGCGCCTCTGCCAGCACCGCCAGGGTTTCAATCGCGGCTTCGGTCAGCTTGAATTCCATGTTGTTCAGATACACGATGTTTTCGCCCCGGCTGATCAGCAGCGACGAAATCTGAATCCCGGCGCGCTGCAGATCCAGCATCCGCCGGTTCAAGGCCAGCATCGAGGCCAGAAACACCAGCGCCGCCACCAGCATCGCGGTGGCAAAGATCAAGAGCACAAAGATCACCACCCGGTAGCTGGCAAGCGTTTCGGAAAAGGCGGTGCCGGATTGCGCCAATATCTCCAGAAACCGGATGTCGGAACCAGAGGTCAGCCCGTCATTCTCGACAAAGATCCGTTCCACCCGGGCGTTAAAGGCGTTGGCATCGGGCAAAGTCAGAAACAGCACAACGGCGGCACCCAGCAACAGGGTGACGATGGCCGCCAACCCTGCCACAACAACCCGGTTCCCGGAAAGACGCGCCTCAATAGCGGAGGAAATAGGGCCCGGCACTCTCTTTCCTTTCGGCCAGTCCCTCTGGCCCAAACAGGGTCAACACGTTCAGCAATGTCCAGCCTTCAACCGCGATCCGCTCACCGATCTGCCGTTCAGCCAGCCGGGGCCGGGTACAGGCCGGGTCCTGCAATTCAACCACACCGTAATGCAGCCGCAAAGGGTTGTCCTGCTTGGCCTTGTAATCGGCATAGCAGGCAGCATCGGCCGGTGCAGCCAGCAATAGGCCAAGCGCAGCGGCACACAGAGACAGGCGGGGGATATGTTCCATGCGGTCAATCTGGCGGCCTTGCTGCAGTAATTCAATAACGCAGATCGCGCCCCGGGGCGGTTATCCGATAGCCAGGCGGTGTAATTGCCTGTCCGGCCCGGTTGCCCTCCTATTGGTGGTATCGCTGAACCCGGACTGTCCGGCAGCGCTGACAAGGAACCGACCATGACACTTCGCGCCAGAATGACCGCCTTTGCCGCTTCGGCAGCGCTGGCTGTTGCCGGTGCAGCGCCTGCAAAGGCAGAACCGGATGCCCGCGACATCATCGCTTTGCTGGCGGCACTTGCCGCCATCGGCATCATTGCCAATGCGGGCAATGGCAGTCCGCCACCGCCGACCTATCACCCGGTGCCACAGCCCTATCCCAATCCGCCGCCGCTGCCCCGGCCGCACCCGGTGCCGCCGCCGGTGGTCTATCGTCTGCCCGCCCAATGTCTGGTCAAGGTGCAGACCAAATTCGGCTGGGAACGCGCTTATGACAGCGATTGCCTGTGGCGCGCCGGGTATCACCGCGCCTTGCCGCAGCAATGTGCCCGCGGTGGCCGCCACGGCAATCGCTGGACCGAGGTCTATGCTGAATATTGCCTGCGCCAGCACGGCTACTGACTCCTTGACCGGGCCTTTGTCCCGGCCCGGTCAAGGCGCGCACCGCCCGGATCCTCTGACCGGGCGGAACCTGTCGGCAGCGGCGTGGCACCGCCCCATCGTGTCCGCCGAAACCTGGGCGGGGGGAACCAACCCCTCGCCCGCCTTTTTTCCGGCAGACCGCAAGCAGACCTATTGCGCCAACCCGGCAATCTGCGCTTTATCCCGCCATGCCCGCCAACCGCCCCGATTTCAGCCTGGAGTCCGCCGCCATCGCCGGGGGCTACCGGTTTGTGGTCGGGGTGGATGAGGCCGGGCGCGGGCCGTTGGCGGGGCCGGTCACCGCTGCCGCCGTGCGGTTGAACCCGGCCCGGATTCCGCTGGGGCTGAACGATTCCAAGCAATTGTCACCGGCGCGGCGCGCCTCGCTGGCGGCGCAACTGCTGGAATGGGCCGATGTCGGCATTGGCCATGCCACGGTGGCAGAGATTGACCAGATCAACATCCTGCGTGCCAGCCATCTGGCGATGCTGCGGGCCCTGGCTGGGTTGCCGCAGCGCCCCGATCTGGTGCTGATCGACGGCAACCAACTGCCGCGTGGCCTCGATATTCCGGCGCGATCCATCGTCAAAGGCGATGCAACCTGCCTGTCGATTGCGGCGGCGTCGATCGTTGCCAAGGTGATGCGGGATAGCATCATGGTGGATTTGGCGCAACAGCACCCCGGCTACGGCTGGGACCACAACGCGGGTTACCCGACCGCTGAACACCGCGCAGCGCTGGTACGGCTAGGGCCAACCGCTCACCATAGGCGTTCGTTCGGACCCGTCCACAAGATATTGTATCAAGGTATTTCTCTAACACCTTGATTCATAAAGAATTTGACGGCGAATCACCTATTCTCCATCTTGGTCGCAACCAACAGCGCGAAACAGCGCGGGGACGAGGCAGTGATGACAGTGATGAAAATGCCGGTGGCCCATGCGCTGCCGCTCAATCAAATTCTGGCCGGGGACTGCACCGAAGTGATGCTGTCGCTGCCGGAGGCGTCGGTTGATCTGATCTTTGCCGACCCGCCCTATAACCTGCAACTGCGCGGCGATCTGCACCGGCCCGACAATTCGCTGGTTGATGCGGTGGATGACCACTGGGACCAGTTCGCCAGTTTCGAGAGCTATGACCGCTTTACCCGTGACTGGCTGGCAGCGGCGCGGCGGCTGCTGAAACCCAACGGGGCGATCTGGGTGATCGGCTCCTATCACAACATCTTTCGCGTCGGTGCCGCCTTGCAGGATCAGCGCTACTGGATCCTGAATGACGTGGTCTGGCGCAAATCGAATCCGATGCCGAATTTCAAGGGCAAGCGGCTGACCAACGCCCATGAAACCCTGATCTGGGCGTCAAAGTCCGAAGCCAGCAAATATACCTTCAACTACGAGGCTTTGAAGGCACTGAACGACGGGATTCAGATGCGGTCAGACTGGACCTTTCCGATCTGCACCGGGCATGAGCGGATCAAGGATGCCGCCGGCGACAAGGCGCACCCGACGCAAAAGCCCGAAAGCCTGCTGCACCGCATATTGGTCGCCAGCACCCATCCCGGCGACGTGGTACTGGACCCGTTCTTTGGCACCGGCACCACCGGGGCGGTTGCCAAGATGCTGGGCCGCGATTTCATCGGGATTGAGCGCGAAGCGGCTTACCGTCTGGTGGCGGAGGAGCGGATTTCACGGGTGCGGCGGCTGGATGCGGTGGGGCTGGAAGTCACCGGCTCGCGCCGCGCCGAACCAAGGGTGCCGTTCGGCCAGGTGGTCGAACGCGGCATGCTGAGCCCCGGTGAAGTGCTGACTTCGCCGCGCGGCGCCACCGCCAGGGTCCGCGCCGATGGCACCCTGGTGTCGCATGATACCAAGGGGTCAATCCATCAGGTCGGGGCCGCGCTGGAGGGTGCCCCAAGCTGCAACGGCTGGACCTACTGGCATTTCAAGCGCGACGGCAAGATGATCCCGATTGATCTGCTGCGCCAGCAGATCAGGGCAGAGATGGAGGCGGACCAGCAGGGTCGGCCGCACTGATTTCACGGTTTCACGATGTTACCGCCGGTGCCTGTGGCTTGCCACGGCACGACTTGCACCGCCTTGTCTTCCCGAGAGGCAAGGCGGTTTTTTTGGGGGTGGGGCCAAGACTAAATCCTAATGGTCAACAGAAAAAAGCTGTGGGCAAGTCACATTTTGTCGTTGACCAGTCGGCTGCACATACGTCAGCTTGTAAACGCGATGACTCGGCACACAACATCTATGGCACCGAGTCATCGCTGGCAGGAGTGAGTGTCCGCCGCACGCGTTGGGAAACAGACTGGTATCGGGTTTCCTACACACGAAAAGTGTTGCATGCGGCGGGCGCTTCCGTCAATTCCAAAGGGAAACTGGCCGTATAGATTTTCAGAAAATTCTGGGGATAGAATTTCTAAGTTCCAATCCAGCACCACCTTGCCGCTGGAACCGCTGGGCATTGCCGCTAAGCCCTCGACAAACTCCGCGACCTTGAGCGGCGGGTGATGACAGCGTGGACGTCGATGCCGTTTGCGGCCTGGCAACGTGGCGTTCCACCCCACCCCACGCCTTTCCCCGAACCCCAATCCCTAACAACGTCCTAACGCCCCCGCGTAACCCCCTGAAATCCCTCACCCCGAAATTGTCCCGGCCCGGGACACCCCGTCCCAATCCAGCACCACTTTCCCGCTGGAACCGCCGCGCATTGCGGCGAAGCCTTCGGCAAAGTCAGCGACCTTGAAGCGGTGGGTGATGACGGCGCGGACATCGAGGCCGTTTTGCAGCATGGCGATCATCTTGTACCAGGTCTCGAATATCTCGCGGCCATAGATGCCCTTGATGGTCAGCGCCTTGAACACGATGCGGGTCCAGTCGACCGGGGCGGGGCGCGGCGGGATGCCCAGCATGGCGATGTGGCCGCCCATCACCATCGCCTCTACCATCGCGTCAAACGCCGCAGGCGCTCCCGACATTTCCAGACCGACATCAAAGCCCTGGGCCATGCCCAATTGGCCGATCACCGATTTCAGGTCGGTCTCTGCCACATTGACCGGGGTGATGTCGGCCACCCGCCCCGCCAGTGCCAGCCTTTCGGGGTTGATGTCGGTGATCACCACATGCCGCGCGCCGATGTGGCGGCACACCGCCCCGGCCATGATGCCGATCGGGCCGGCACCGGTGATCAGCACATCCTCACCGATCATGTCGAACGACAGCGCGGTGTGGACCGCATTGCCGAGCGGGTCGAGGATTGCGCCGATTTCATCGTCGATCTCATCAGGCAGCGGCACCACGTTAAAGGCGGGCAGCCGCAGGTACTGCGCGAAAGCACCGGGTTCATTGACGCCGATGCCACGGGTTTCGGGGTCGAGGTGGAACCGCCCGGACCGGCTTTGGCGGGAATGGTGGCCGATCAGGTGGCCTTCGCCGGAGCAGCGCTGACCAAGGCTCAGGTCGCGGACATCGCGGCCAAGCTCCACGATTTCCCCGGCAAATTCGTGCCCGGTGATCAGCGGCACCGGCACCGTGCGCTGTGCCCAGTCATCCCAGTTCCAGATATGCACATCGGTGCCGCAAATCCCGGTCTTGCGGATCCGGATCAGCACATCATCGGGGCCGATTTCCGGCACCGGCTGCTGGTGCATCCACAGCCCCTCGCGCGGTTCCGATTTCATCAGTGCTGTCATGGTGTTGGGTCGCATCACAGCACCCCCGTGTCGCGGCCAGCCTGTGCAAACGCCGCCAGCGCCTGATCCAGATCGGCGCGGGTCAGGGCGGCATTCATCTGGGTTCTGATCCGGGCTTTACCTTTCGGAACCACCGGAAAGAAGAAACCGGCGACATAGACCCCCAGTTCCATCAGCCGCGACGCCATGGCTTGCGACAGTTTGGCATCGCCCAGCATCACCGGGATGATCGGGTGCGAACCGGGGATCAGGTCAAACCCCAGCGCGGTCAAGCCATCGCGCCACCAGGCGGCGTTGGCGGTCAGTCCAGCCCGCAGGTCATCGCCCTGTTCCACCAGTGTCAGCGCTGCCAGACCCGCCGCCACCACCGCAGGCGGCAGTGCGTTGGAAAACAGATAGGGCCGCGCACGTTGGCGCAAGAGGTCGATCACCGGCTTTGGCCCCGCAACATAGCCGCCCAAGGCACCACCAAGGGCCTTGCCAAGGGTGCCGGTCAGGATATCCACATCCACCCCGAAATGCGCCGGGGTGCCGCGCCCCTTTGGCCCGATGAAACCGGTGGCGTGGCAATCATCGACCATCACCAGTGCGTCATGCTGTTGCGCCAGCGCCGTAATTGCGGGCAGGTTGGCATAGGTGCCATCCATCGAAAACACCCCGTCGGTCGCCACCATGATGAACCGTGCGCCATCGGCGCGGGCCTGCAGCAACTGGCGCTCCAGATCCTCCATGTCGGATGTGGCATAGCGATAGCGTTTGGCCTTGCACAGCCGGATGCCGTCGATGATCGAGGCATGGTTCAAAGCGTCGGAAATCACCGCATCCTGTTCGCCCAGCAGGGGTTCGAACAACCCGCCATTGGCATCGAAACAGGCGGCGAACAGGATGGAATCGTCTTTGCCAAGGAAGGTTGCCAGCGCCATTTCCAGTTCGCGGTGCAAATCTTGTGTGCCGCAGATGAAGCGGACCGAGGCCATGCCATAGCCGTGGTCGTGCATCGCCCTGGTGGCGGCGGCGATCAGCGCCGGGTGGTTGGCCAGGCCAAGGTAATTGTTGGCGCACAGGTTGATGATGTCCCCCTGCACCACCCCGTTCTGCAGCACCGAAATCCGCCCCGACTGCGCCGAGGTCAGGGCGCGTTCGCGTTTGTACAGCCCTTCGGCTTCGATGCCGTGCAGGGTATCGGTCAGATGGCTCAGGAATGCGGTGGTCATGGTGGCCTCCGGTCAGGGTTCCCCGTTGATAGGCCGAAACGCCGCAGAATCCAGCCCTGCCTGCGACATCAAATGCGCTTTTCACCCCGAGCGGGGGCGGGGTTCCGCGCCTTGGCATCGGGCCGCCAGTCGGTGATTTCGGGATAAAACTGCCGCCGCCAGGCCTTGACCCTTGGGTTCATCACCCGCCGCCACAGAGGCGGCAGCAGTGCCGCAGCGGTCATCAGCGGGTAGCCAAACGGCAGTTGCGGGGCCTGTTCAGTGGCATAGGTCTGCAACAGCGGGAACCGGCGATCGGGTTTGTAATGGTGGTCGGAATGGCGTTGCAGGTTGATCAGCAGCCAGTTCGTCGCCTTGTGCGCGGCGTTCCAGGAATGGCGCGGCTGCACCGGATCATACTTGCCTTTGCCCAGATGTTTGCGGGTCAACCCGTAATGTTCGATGTAATTGACCAGTTCCAGCTGCGAGATCGCCACAAAAGCCTGTAGCGCGAACAGCCCCAGCCCTTCGCTGCCCCCCAGCAGCAGCGCCAGCAGCGCAAACAGGGTTTGCAGCCCCCAATAGCGCCAGAACGGGTTGGAGCGGTGCCACCGGCCCCGGCCCGCCCGCGCCAGCATCGCCCGCTCCGCCCGCCAGGCCGACCAGGCGGATTGCAGCAGTACCCGCAAGAAAAACCGGTAAAACCCCTCGTTGTAGCGCGCTGTCACGGTATCTCGCGCGGTGCCGACATACAGGTGATGCACCCGCAGATGTTCAGACCGGAAATGGCCATACAGCACCATCGCCAGCAGCAGATCGCCCAGCCAGCGCTCCCATGCGGCTTTCTGGTGCATCAGCTCATGGCTGTAATTGATGCCGATGGTGCCGGTGATGACACCGACACCAAAGAACAGCCCCAGCTTTTCCAGCCCCGACAGGTCGGACCGGGTGACGTACCAGATCAGCCCATAGACCAGCAGCAGTTGCAGCGGAAACCAGATCAGGGTGATCAGCCGGTACCAGAACAGCTGGGCATCGGGGGTGGCGGGATCCTGGTTCGCCTCGTTCAGCCCGGTCAGGCTGTCCAGCAGGGTAAAGCCAAACCAGCCGAACAGCGGCAACAGCAGCACAGTCCAGCCGCCAAAGGCCGCACCGGTCAGCGCCAGCGGCAGCGCCCCCAGCGACAGCCAGAACGGCAGGGCATTCTGCAGGCGCAGCATAGGGGCGGTGGCTGGCTGGGCGGTCATGGCGATCCTTGGTTTGCGCCGATCATAGCAAGTTGGGGGCAACCCTCAATGCGGCGCAAGCAGGCTGGCCGCAAGGTCATGCGCCTTGCGCATCAGGGTTGGCAGATCAGCGGGGCGAAAGTTTGACAAGGGGGTGAAAGACCCGCGCAGTGGTGTCGCAGACAGTGGGACAGTGGCGACATGGACTGACAGCAGCAGGTGAAAATGAGTGAAAGTGTGACGCACCACCGCCCCGGCGTCGTGCCAATCGGCCTTGATCGGGGCCGGGGCTTGGGGCACGGCATGCGACACCTCTACCCAGTCGGTCCCCGGCCACCCCAGCATGCCCCCCAGCAACCCATGTGGCGGGCGCTGTTCCAACAGCCAGGCCCCATCCACCCGCTGCGCCAGCCAGACCATGCCGTGCCGCACCGGTTTTGGCGGTTTGGCCAAGCGGCGGGGCAGTTCAGCCTGTTGCCCGGTGTGATGCGCGGCACAGGCGGGACGCCAGGGGCAGACCCCGCACGACGGGTTGCGCGGGGTGCAGATGGTGGCCCCCAGATCCATCACCGCCTGGGCATGATCGCCGGGGCGCGCCTTTGGCGTCAGCCCCGCCGCCAGCGCCGTCAGCGGCTTTTTCGCCGCTGGCAGCGGTTCCTGCACCGCATAAAGCCGCGCCATCACCCGTTCCACATTGCCATCCACCACCGTTGCCGGCAGATCAAACGCAATCGCCGCCACCGCTGCGGCGGTATAGGGACCAACCCCGGGCAGCGCTTGCAGCCCCGCAAGGGTCCGGGGAAACTGGCCGCCATGCAGCGCCACCACGGCACGAGCGCCTTTCAGCAGATTGCGGGCCCGGGCGTAATAGCCAAGCCCGGCCCATTCGGCCATCACATCGGCATCCGCCGCTGCCGCCAAAGCGCCAACCGTCGGCCAGCGCGCCAGAAACCGGCGGAAATAGCCGGTGACGGCGGCAACCGTGGTTTGTTGCAGCATCACCTCTGACAGCCAGACCTGATAGGGGTCTGGCAGCCCACCGGCGGCGCGGGCGGCGGGTGAGGTGCGCCACGGCATCTCGCGGGCATGGTTGTCATACCAGTGCAGCAACAGTCCGCCGAGGGCGCCGGTATCGTCACGCAATCTTTATGCTCCGGTCTGTGCATCGGGCTGGCATGCCGTCTCATTGGCGGTAGAATAGGGCAGAAGCAACAGGCGAACGCAACCGCGATGCAGCCCCCGAAATCCATCCGCCGCAAACGCGGTTTTGAACCGGCAGCCGGGCTGCTGCGGGCGCAGATCAAGTCTGCCAGTGAATCGCGCGGTTTTTCCGACAGCCGGGTGCTGACCCATTGGGCCGAGATTGTCGGCGACGAGATTGCCCGCATCGCCCGCCCGGTCAAGATCAGCTATCGCCGCGATGCCTTTGGTGCCAGCCTGACGCTGCTGACCACCGGTGCCGCAGCGCCGTTGCTGGAAATGCAAAAGCCGAAGATCAAGGAACGGGTCAATGCCTGTTTCGGCTATTCCGCGATTTCACGCATCGTCATCACCCAGACCGCACCGACCGGCTTTGCCGAAGGCCAGGCGGCGTTTGCCCCGGCACCGGTGGCACCCGCCAGACCCGATCCGGCGATTGTGCAAAAAGCCACCGACGCTGCGGCACCGGTGCGCGATGAAACCCTGCGCCAGGCTCTTGAAGCGCTGGGGCAAAACATCTTAACTCGGCCGACCAAACAAAAAGGCACCTGATATGGTACAGAAACTTGCAGCCGCAGCCGCAACCGCCCTTGTGATCGCCGGTGGCGCCTGGTGGGCGCTGCAACCGGGCGACAGTGCTGCGACCAGCACTGGCGCGATGCTGGGTTCGGCCTCTGCCGAAACCACCGCACCCGCCGACACCGCCGCTGCTGCGGCAATTGATCCCGCCTGGCTGACCGACCGCAGCATGGGCAGCCCCGATGCCCCAGTCAAACTGACCGAATATGCCAGCTTTACTTGCCCGCACTGCGCGAACTTCAGTGAAACGGTGTTTCAGCAGCTGAAAACCAACTATATCGACACCGGCAAGGTGCATTTCACCCTGCGCGAGGTGTATTTCGACAAGTTCGGGCTGTTGGCCGGGATGATGGCGCGCTGTGGTGGTGAAGACCGCTATTTCGGCTTTGTCGAAACCTTTTTCCAGAACCAGAAAACCTGGCTGGGTGCCGACGACCCGGCTGTCATCACCGAAAACCTGAAACGGATCGGCCGCACCGGTGGCATGACCGATGAACAGATCGACACCTGCTGGGCCAACCGCGACTTTGCCAATGCGCTGGTTGAAAACTTTCAAAAGAACATGACGACGGACGCCATCGAAGGCACCCCTTCGTTCATGATCGACGGGGTAAAATTCGCCAACATGTCGTATGAGGAATTTGCCAAGGTGCTGGACGACAAGCTGCAATGACCCGAGGATCGGTCGGCCCGCTTGCCGGACTGAAAGTCATTGAACTGGCACGGATTCTGGCGGGCCCCTGGGCTGGCCAGACCCTGGCTGATCTGGGTGCCGATGTCATCAAGATCGAGGCTCCGGAGGGCGATGACACCCGGCGCTGGGGCCCGCCGTTCATCGAGCGCGAGGGCGACCATACCGCCGCCTACTTCCACGCCGCCAACCGGGGCAAACGTTCGGTCACCGCCGATTTCCGCACCCCGGAGGGGCAGGCATTGGTGCGCGGTCTGGTCGCCACTGCGGATGTGCTGATCGAGAATTTCAAGGTGGGCGGCTTGGCCAGATATGGTCTGGACCATGCCAGCCTGTCGGCGCTGAACCCAAGGCTGATCTATTGCTCGATCACCGGCTTTGGCCAGGATGGCCCCTTTGCCCACCGCCCCGGCTATGATTTCATCATCCAGGGCATGTGCGGGCTGATGTCGGTGACCGGAGAGGCGGACGGCCAGCCGCAAAAGGTCGGTGTTGCGGTGACCGACCTGTTTGCCGGAATCTATGCCGCCACCGCCATTCTGGCGGCCCTGCGCCAGCGCGACGCGACCGGCACCGGCCAGCAGATCGACATGGCGCTGCTGGATGTGGCAACCTCGGTGATGGCCAATCAGGCAATGAACTATCTGGCCACCGGCACCGCACCGGGGCGGATCGGCAATCAACATCCCAACCTGGCCCCTTATGCGGTGTTCACCTGTGCCGATGGCTGGATCATCATCGCCACCGGCAATGACGGCCAGTTTCACCGGTTGTGCGACCTGTTGGGGCTGACCGGGATGGCAACCGACCCGCGCTTTGCCAGCAACGAACTGCGCCTGGCCAACCGCGGCGAAATGACCCGCCGCCTGACCGAAGCCACCCTCTGCCGCAGCAAGGCCGACCTGATCGCCGCCTGTGAGGCCGCCAATGTGCCTGCCGACACCATCAATGATCTGGCCGAGGTATTTGCTGACCCCCAGGTGATCCACCGCCGCCTGCGGATCGACCCCGAGGGGGTACCGGGGGTACGCTCGCCCTTTGTGTTTTCCGATGCCGCCCTGGCACTGGACCGGGCTGCGCCAAAGCTGGGGCAGCATGGTGCAGAGGTGGCGGCAGAACTGGCGGCAGAACTGGCGGGGCGCCGGTGACTGAAAAAGGGTGGGGGGGGCTTCGCGCCCCCCCACACCCCCCTGCGGAGTATTTCCCCGAAAAACAAGCTGGAAGAAGCAGAGGCAGGTCCGGGTGCCGGCTGTTACAGCCCGATCCGCTCCAATGCCGCGACCAGCGGCTGTGGGTCGCGCAGCACCAGCCGCACCGGCAGTGTCAGCACCTCGGTGCGGTAGCGGGCGGGCAGGCGCGCCGCGTCTTTTTCGGTGGTGACCAGGTGCGCCCCGGTCTGCGCCGCCTCGGCCAGCAGGCGCTGCAGCAGCCGGTCTGACAGCGGCTGATGGTCGGCCAGCGCCTCGGCGCGCTGCACAATGGCGCCAAGGCTGCGCAGGGTGGCAAAGAATTTCTCCGGCTGACCGATCCCGGCAAAGGCCAGAACCCGCAGACCCGCCCAATCCATCCCGGTGGCCAGCGGCACCAGTTCACCCTGCACCTGCGGCTTGCTGACCGCATGGCCCCAGATCGCGGCAAACCGCGCCTGTGCCGCAGCATCGCCAACCGACAGCAGCAGATCGGCTCGCGCCATGCCGACCGGAACCGGTTCGCGCAGCGGCCCCGCAGGCAGCACCCGGCCATTGCCGAAGCCCTGACCGGCATCGACGACCACCAGCGACAGATCCTTGTACACCGAGGGGTTCTGAAAGCCATCATCCAGAACAACGGCTTGCGCCCCCGCAGCCACTGCCGCCGCGACACCTTCGGCCCGGTTGCGCGCCACCCAGACCGGGGCAAAGGCGGCCAGCAACACAGGTTCATCGCCGACATCCGCCGCGCCGTGGCGCATTTCAGACACCTGCACCGGCCCCGCCATCTTGCCGCCATAGCCCCGGCTGACCAGTTGCGCCGCAACCCCGCGTGACGCCAGCATCTGCACCACCGCAATCGCCGCCGGGGTCTTGCCGGTGCCACCGGCGTTGATATTGCCGATGCAGATCACCGGAACCCCGGCACGGTAGCCCGGACCCGCCCGCAGCCGCCGCGCCGTTGCAGCCGCGTAAATCGCAGCCAGCGGTGCCAGCAGCTGCGACTGCAAGCCGGGGTGCTGTGGCGGGTTGAGCCAGAAGCGCGGCGGGTGCATCAGGCCGGTGCCTGATCGGGCAGCGCTGCCGCCGGTGCCGGCAAGGCGGGCACAGCCTCTGCCCCGTCGATCAGATCCAGCAGCAGCGCCGCCACCTTGTCGGTCACTTCGGCCCCGCTGGACGACACCGCCCAGGCGTTGTGCGCCATCAGCGCCGCCTTGTCCGCTGACATCAGGTCGCTGACCGCCTCGCCCAGTTCCAGCGCAGTGCGGACCGGACGGGCGGCACCGGCACTGGCCAACCTTGCATAGGCATCGGTATGGCTGCCGGTGACAGCGCCAAACAGGATGGCAGACCCCAGTGCCGCCGCTTCATAGGGATGGCGCGGGCGGTTGCCGCCAAACAGGCTGCCGCCCATGTAACACAGCGGTGCCAGCCGGTACCACAGGCCGAATTCGCCTTCGGTATCCGCGATATAGACCTGATCCTCCTCATCCGGGTCTTCGTCGCGCGACCGCAGCGAGGCGTTCAGGCCCAGGTCGTTGGTGATGAAATCGGCCAGGGCAGGGCCGCGCGCCGGATCCTCCGGCACCAGGATCAGCAAGAGCCGGTGCGACAGCCCGAGCGCGATGCGCAGGGCGGCGATCACCGAGCTTTCCTCAACCTCGGGCACCGACACCGCAGCCCAGACCGGACGCGAGCGCAGAAACCCGGCCATGGCGTCGCGCTCCGCCTCGGTGCAGGGCATCGCACCGGTGGCTTCTTCCATCTTTCCCGCCACTTCCAGCCGCCAGGCCGGGGCACCCTGTCGCCGCAACCGGCGCGCCGCAGCGGCATCCTGCGCCAGAATCCGGGTGAACCGCTGCAACAGCGCCCGGGTCACCCCCAAGCCGCTTTGCAGCCAGCCCCGGGCACCGGCATCGGGAACGGCGTCGATCAGCACCAGCGGGATCCGGCGGCGGTGGGTCTGGTCGATCAGGGCGGGGGGCAGATACCCTTCGGAAAACACGGCAACATCGGGCGACCAATGCGCCAGAAACCCGTCAATCGCACCCAGCCTTTCGGCAGGCAGCGGTTGCAGGGTGACACCGCGCGGAAACAGCGCAACGGCGGCGGGGGTCTCCAGCGGGGCATCGGGTGGATAGGTCACCAGAAACCCCAGGCCACCCCGTTCTGCGGTGATGCGGCGGATCAGTTCGGCAATGGCGCGGGCAGAGGAAGCGCCAGGGGCGTTCAGCCAGATCAGCGGACCCTGGGGGCGCGGCGGGGCGGCGGGCGGCAGGGGCCGGGCAACGGCAAAACGTGCCTTTGCCAGCACATACAGCCTTAGCCCGAAAGACTGCGCCATTTCCGTGCCTTTTCCATGCTTCAGCTGCTGGCAGCCTCGGTGGCGCTGCCCTGATCGGCGGCGTCTTGCAGCCGGTGCAGATGGGCGATGTAATAGCGCATGTGGGCATTGTCCACGGTGCGCTGCGCCTCGGCTTTCCAGGCGGAAAACGCCTTGTCATAGCTGGGATAGATGCCGACGACATGCAGGGCGTCGGGGTCTTTGAACTGATTGCGGGTCGGGTCGATCAGTTCGCCGCCAAAGACGAGGTGCAGACGGTTGGGCATCGAAAGCTCCTGATTTGCGATGACGATAGCCGAGGGGGAAGCCAAGCGGTAGGGGCATGCCGCGTTTATGCAGCTTTCACGCATGTTTGGTGGATAGGGACGGGTGGGCGGCTCCGGGGTGCGGATCAACCTTGGTCTCTTGACGACGATCCGATGTCCACCCGTGGGGGGCATCCCGCCCGACTGACATCGGTTTCATGCGGTGAAAACCGTTCTGGCTGAACCAATGCGGCACTTGAAACGTTGCATGCCAGAGTCTGAAGTCTTGTCTTGCGCCTGTCTTGCGTCAAAACCGGTCACCACTCCGGCTCAGGTCCGGGGCAGGCATTTTGTCAGACAATCTTTGGCACTGACCCGGGTTCCTCAATACCTGCCCCACACACCGGGCAATCCTTGCGCGGCTTTACCCCGATCACCCGGCTGTCGCCAAAGAGCCCGTCAAACAGCCACAACCGCCCGCGCAACCCCTCACCGGCCCCGGTCAGCAGCTTCACCGCTTCCATCGCCATCATCGCCCCGATAATCCCCGGCAACGGGGCGGCAACCCCGGCTTCGGCGCAGGTCGGCACCATGCCGTCTGCCGGACGTTCGGGGAAGAGGCATTGGTAACAGGGGCCGCCGTG
Source organism: Paracoccaceae bacterium (assembly GCA_043736155.1). Lineage (GTDB taxonomy): Bacteria > Pseudomonadota > Alphaproteobacteria > Rhodobacterales > Rhodobacteraceae > JANNRR01. The sequence continues at coordinate 32,938 of JAYTDA010000294.1, forward strand.
GGCAGTGTCGATCAGGGTGATCTGGCCTTCCCATTGGGTGATTGCCCCGGAAATCAACGGCTTGCCCAGGGCCACCGCCACCCGGTTCGCCAGATAGCGGGTGTCGAAATTGTCGGAGCCGTCGAGGATCAGGTCGTAATCGGCAAACAGCGCTGCCGCGATCTCTGCAGTCAGCCGCCGCTGATCGGGCTGCACCACCACATGCGGGTTCAACGCCGCCATCTGCATCTCGGCCGAAACCACCTTGGCCATGCCGATCCGTTGTTCGGTATGGATGATCTGGCGTTGCAGGTTGGACAGATCAACCAGGTCATCATCAATCACCCCGATGGTCCCCACCCCGGCTGCCGCCAGATACAGCAGTATCGGTGACCCCAACCCCCCGGCCCCAATCACCAGCACCCGCGCCGATTTCAGCGCCTTTTGCCCCGGCCCGCCGATTTCGCGCAGGATGATATGGCGGGCATAGCGGTCAAGCTCCGCTGGGGCAAAACTGCCCGGCTTGACCGGGGCAACCGGCGCCGCTGACGCCTCAACCCGCCGCCGCAGCATGCGCAGCACCTGACGATAGGCCAGCACCAGTGCCGCCAGCAGCCCCAGCACCACCCAGGGTGCGGCTGACCCACCGGTGATCTGCCGCAGCCCATGCCCGTCGGGCAGCACTAGGTGTGCCAGCACAACCAGCGCCATCAACCCGCCGATCAGCGCCCAGCGCTGCCGGGTCGGTGCTTTCAGCAACGCCCCCAGCCCCCAAAGCGCCGCAGCCAAAGCCAGAACCAGCACCATCGCTATGCCCGCCCGGTCGAGCCGAACCCGCCACTGCCCCGTGCGGTGCCCCCCAGCCCCACAACTTCGGCAAAGGCGGCCTGCACCACTGGGGCCACCACCATCTGGGCAATCCGCTCGCCATGGCCGATCACATAGGGCTCTGCCCCGAGATTGATCAGTAAAACCCCCAAAGGCCCGCGATAGTCGCTGTCGATGGTGCCCGGTGTATTGGCCAGACTGATCCCGTGGTGCAGCGCCAGCCCGGATCGCGGCCTGATCTGCGCCTCGAACCCGGCAGGGATCTCCACCCGCAGCCCGGTTGGCACAATCGCCCGCTGCATCGGTGCCAGCCGGAACCCCGCGCTGCGCTGATCGGGGGGCAAGTTGGCGCGCAGATCGGCCCCGGCAGCGCCAGCGGTTTCATAGCGCGGCAGGCCAAGCGACCGGTCGGCCCAGTCTTCCCACAGCAAATTGACCGTTGGGTCCCTCATGCCAGCGCCTGTGCAATCCGCGCCGCCAACTGCCGCGCCACCAGCGCCTTGGACATCCGGGGCCAGGGTTCTGCGCCGCTGTCGGTCACCAGCACCACCTCATTCTCGGTGCCGCCCATGATGCCGGTGGCGGCAGAAACATCGTTGGCGACGATCCAGTCGCAGCCCTTGCGCCGCCGCTTGGCACTGGCTTCGGCCACCACATCACGGGTTTCAGCGGCAAACCCGACCACCAGCCGGGGTCTGCCAGTGACCATCTGCGCCACAATTGCCAGAATGTCGGGGTTTTCGGCAAATTCCAGCACCGGCAAACCGCCAGCGCCCTTATTGATGCCGGTGCCCTTCTTGATCTTGTGCGCCCCGGCATTGGCAACCCGCCAATCCGCCACGGCGGCGGCAAATATCGCGGCATCGGCTGGCAGCGCTGCCTGCACCGCCGCCAGCATCTCGGCCGCGGTTTCCACCCGCACCACCTTTGCCCCGTGCGGCGGCGGCACTTCGGCGGGGCCGGTGACAAAGGTCACCGCCGCCCCCAGCCCCAACAAGGCCTGCGCCAAAGCCGCCCCCTGCGCCCCTGACGAGCGGTTGGCGATATAGCGCACCGGGTCGATCGGTTCATGGGTGGGGCCCGAGGTGACCAGCACATGCCTGCCCGCCAACGGGCCATCCACCAGCGCCGCTTCCACGGCGGCAATGATCTCCGGCACCTCGGCCATCCGCCCCGGGCCATATTCGCCACAGGCCATTTCACCGTCACCCGGGCCGACAAACCGCACGCCATCCCCGGTCAGAACCGCCAGATTGCGCCGGGTCGCCGCATGTTGCCACATCCGCACATTCATCGCCGGGGCCAGCAGCACGGGGGTATCGGTCGCCAGCAGCAGCGTCGTCGCCAGATCGCCCGCCAGCCCCGCCGCCATCTTTGCCATCAGATCGGCGGTGGCCGGTGCCACCACGATCAGATCAGCGCTGCGCGACAGCTGAATATGGCCCATTTCGGCTTCATCGGTCAGATCGAACAGATCGCGGTACACCCGCTGCCCGGCCAAAGCCGCCACGGATAGCGGGGTGACAAACTCCGCCGCTGCGGCCGTCATCACCGGGGTAACGCTGGCGCCCTGTTCGCGCAGCCGCCGGATCAGCTCCAGCGCCTTGTAGGCGGCAATCCCGCCGCCGATGATCAAAAGAATGCGTTTGCCTGCCAGCCCCATCTGCGCTCTTGCCCCGCCTGCCCTCTTGCCTCACCACAGGTTAAGGCGGCACACAGGGCGGCACAAGCACTTGCGCCCGCACCGGGCCGCTGCGGAAAAGGGATGCCATGGCGCTGCCAAAGCTGACACTGGTTCTGGGCGGTGCCGCCTCCGGCAAATCCCTTTATGCCGAAGGGTTGATTGCCGCCACTGACCGGCCAAGGGTCTATATCGCCACGGCACTGGTGTCAGACCCCGAAATGCAGGCCAAAATCACCCGCCACATCACGGCGCGCGGCCCCGGCTGGCACACGGTCGAGGCGCCGCTGGCGGTGGCACAGGCTGTGGCACAGGCTGACCCGGCCTCGGCAATCCTGATCGACTGTGCCACCCTGTGGCTCGGCAATCTGATGGGTGCCGATGCCGACATCGCTGCCGAAACCGCCGCGCTGCTGTCGGCCATCGCCGCAACCCCGGCCCCGGTGGTGATGGTGTCGAACGAACTGGGCCTGTCACCGGTGCCGGATCACCCGCTGGCGCGGCGGTTCCGTGACGAACAGGGTCTGCTGAACCAGCGGCTGGCGGCGCAGGCTGATCTGGCGGTGCTGGTGGTGGCGGGGCTGCCGCTGCTGCTCAAGGGGCGCTTGCCATGACCACCTGGCATTGGGTCCGCCATGGCCCGACCCATCAGAAAGCCTTTTGCGGCTGGCGCGATGTGCCTGCCGATCTGTCCGACCGTGCCGCCATCGCCCGGCTCAACGCCGCGCTCCCAGCCACTGCGCTGCTGGTGTCCTCCGACCTGATCCGCGCCAGTGCCACCGCCGATTGCCTGTCACGTGATTGCCTGTCACTTGATGGCCGGTCAGGGGGCCGCCAGCGCCTGCCCGATGATCCCGGCTTGCGCGAATTCAATTTTGGCAGCTGGGAAGGTCTCGATTTCACCGCCGTCAGCCAGTGCTGCCCCGACCTCTCGCGCGCCTATTGGGAAGACCCCGGCGATGCGGCCCCCCCCGGTGGCGAAAGCTGGAACCAGACTGCGGCGCGGGTTGCGGTGCGGGTCGCGGCGCTGAATGCGGCCTGGCCCGATGCCGACATCATCGCGGTGGCCCATGTCGGGGTGATTCTGACCCAGCTGCAGCAGGCGCTGGCGATCCCTGCCGCCGAGGCGCTTGGCACCCAGATCGACAATCTGTCGGTCACCGAATTGCACCACACGCCCCAAGGCTGGCAGGTCGCCCGGATCAATCACAGTCCCTGATCCCTCACCGCACAATTTGCCATTTGCATCTGCCTCGCTTTTCCGCATTTTCTGTTCCCAAATATCCCACGGGGTGAGACATTGGTTGCGCCATTGGTCCGAGAAACCAATGGCTCGGGGAGTGTGAAACCCCCGCTTCTTCCGTGCAACCCGGAGCCTGCCCATGACCTATTCCCTTGCCATCGGTGACCGCGGCTATTCCAGCTGGTCGCTGCGCGGCTGGCTGCTGTTTGACGCCTTTGGCATCCCGGTCAGCACCCGCACGGCGCGGCTTTACACCGGTGACTTGCCGACGCTGTTGCAGGATTTTGCCCCGGCCCGCACGGTTCCGGCGCTGCGCTGCCCGGATGGGACGGTGGTGGCGGACAGCCTTGCAATCGCCGAGGAACTGGCCAGCCGCCACCCCGAAGCCGGACTATGGCCATCGGATCCACCGGCACGGGCTCTGGCGCGTTGGCTGGCGTCAGAGATGCATTCCGGCTTTTCGGCGCTGCGCAACCATTGCCCGATGAACCTCCGCCTGTCTTACACCGATTGCGACCCACCAGCCGGCGTTCTGGCCGATCTGGCACGGATCGAGGCGATCTGGGCCCATGCCCGCGCCACCTTTGCGCATCAGGGCCGGTGGCTCTGCGGCACCTACTGCACAGCCGATGCGTTCTATGCCCCGGTGGCGGCGCGGATTGCCGGGTACAACCTGCCGGTGGGGTCAGCGGCGGCGGCCTATGTGGCGCAGCATCTGGCCCACCCCTCGTTCCGGCGCTGGCGGGCGATGGGGCAGGTGGATGGGGCGGATCAGCCGTTTTACGACCGGCCCTACCCCCGCCGCCCCTGGCCGGGGCCTGCAATTGCCAAAGCTGTGGCGCTTGAATCCGGTCCTTCGGTCAACGCCGCCTGCCCCTATTCCGGCAAACCGGTGAGCCATTTTCTGGAACTTGACGGCAAGGTCTGGGGCTTTTGCAACGCCTTTTGCCGTGACAAGACCATGGCGGACCCGGAGGCCTGGCCCCGGTTCACCGCAATGGTGCAAGCGGCGGGCTGAAGCCGCCGCGCATTTACCATTCTTAAACCAATGAAGCCTAGCCGTTAACCAAGGTGAACGGGGCAGGACATGGTAGCGCGGGCCTTTACAGTGGCGTTTGAAGGGGTCGAGGCGCGGATTGTCGAGGTGCAATGCGCCATTTCGGCCGGTCTGCCCGCCTTTACCATTGTTGGCCTGCCCGACAAGGCGGTGTCAGAGGCGCGGGAACGGGTGCGGGCGGCGCTGACCTCGATGTCGATCGCGCTGCCCAGCAAACGCATCACCGTCAACCTTTCGCCAGCCGACCTGCCAAAAGAAGGCTCGCACTTCGATCTGCCGATTGCGCTGGCACTGCTGGCAGAGCTGGAGATTCTGCCGAAAGACGAGGTGGAAACCACGGTGGCACTGGGGGAACTGTCGCTGGATGGCAAGCTGGTGCCGGTGATCGGGGCGCTGCCGGCGGCGATGGCGGCGGCAGAACAGGATTGCAGCTTGCTGTGCCCGCGTGAATGCGGACCAGAGGCGGCATGGGTCGGCGGCACCGATGTTTTTGCCCCCTCGACCCTGCTGGAGGTGGTACGCCACTATACCGGACAGGCCCCGCTGACCCCGGCGAAACCCGGCGAAGTGGTGGCCCCGGCGTTTGCCCGCGATCTGGCGGATGTCAAGGGCCAGGAACGGGCCAAACGCGCGCTGGAGATTGCGGCGGCGGGGCGGCACCACCTGCTGATGGTGGGATCGCCAGGGTCGGGCAAATCCATGCTGGCGGCGCGGTTGCCGGGCATTCTGCCGCCGCTCAGCCCGGTCGAGGCGCTGGAAACCTCGATGGTCCATTCGCTGTCGGGCCTGCTGGAAGAGGGCGGGATTTCCCGCCAGCGTCCGTTTCGCGAACCGCATCACACCGCGTCGATGGCGGCAATTGTCGGCGGCGGCCGCAGCGCCAAACCGGGGGAAATATCGCTGGCCCATAACGGCGTGCTGTTTCTCGATGAATTCCCCGAGTTTCCGCGCACCGTGCTGGAAACCCTGCGCCAACCGATTGAAAGCGGCGAAGTGATGGTGGCCCGTGCCAATGCCCATGTGCGCTACCCCTGTCGGTTTCTGCTGGTGGCGGCGGCCAACCCGTGCAAATGCGGCTATCTGGCCGACCCGGCCCGGGCCTGTGCCCGGGTGCCTTTGTGTGGCGAGGATTACCTTGGCCGCATCTCCGGCCCGCTGATGGACCGGTTCGACCTGCGGGTCGAAGTGCCGCCAGTGGCCTACAGCGATCTGGATCTGCCGGCCTCGGGGGAAAGCTCTGCCATGGTGGCGGAGCGGGTTGCGGCAGCGCGGGACCGGCAGACCGCCCGCTTTGCCGACCATGCCAATGTCCGGGTCAATGCCGATGCCGAAGGCGCGCTGCTGGAACAGATTGCCGAACCCGATCCCGAAGGCAAGGCGCTGCTGTTGCGGGTCGCCGAACGCTTTGGCCTGACGGCGCGCGGCTATCACCGGGTGCTGCGGGTGGCGCGCACCATCGCTGACCTGCAGGGTGCGGCATCGGTGCGCCAGCCGCATGTGGCCGAAGCGGTCAGCTACCGGCTGCCCTTTGCGACGAAAGAGTGACTGCGCCGGTAACGGCGGGGCGCTGCGGCCAACCGCCCGGCAAACAGCTGCCAGCCCTGCGGCGCATCGGGCCAGCGGTCCACCGCCACCCCGGCCCCGCCAGCAAGCAGATGCGCCGCCATCCGGTCGGTGGCATCGCGCAGGATTTCGGTGCAACTCGCTGCGGATAGACCTTGGGTGGCAGGATGGCCCGCCAGATGTGCCCCGTCAGGTGGTGAAACCGCCGCGCAGGTACTGCCGGACCGCGCGGCACAGTAATGCGGATCGGCGCGCCGGACCCGGTTGGATCGGTCCGCGGCGAAAAGGCAAAGGCCATGCGCGGCCCCCCTCCGCACCCACCGCAGCCGCAGCCCCATACTCATACCAACGGCCCTTTGAGTTGACCGCAGACGAAGCGGGGCGGGATGTCTCGTCAGGGAACCGTCGTCGATCCGGCAGGCCCCATCGGGCCTGCCGCAGAGCAACAGTGCCGCCTCACCCCCGGTCCTCAAAGGACCGGGCAGCGCCTGCCCCCCCGTCACGCCAGAGGCGTGCTTCCAGCACGACGGGCGGGCGCTTCGCTTCGCCGGGGCAGGCGCTTCCCTCTGTCGTTTCGTGCGTTACCAGTCCAGCCGTGCCGTGGTCGCTGTGATCGGGACGATCCGGTGGATCGTCTTTTCCCGCTCATCCGAATGGCGGGTTCGGGTCGGCACCGAAACATCGGGGCGGCCCGTTTGAGCGGCATTGGTATCCGTCAAGAGCCATTTGTCTAGCAGGCTGCTGAAAAACTCGCTGAGGGAAGTGTTTCCTGAAATTTCCGGCACAACATGTTGATAAGGAACTCGCACGGCAACGAAATATGGGCCTGACTTTGAGGTCGAAAAACCTTTTTCAGCAGCCTGCTAGATCTCCGTTCTCGGCAGCGCCGCGGCTCGAGATGAGTCAGGGGTGCGGGCCGTTGGTATCAGGCGGCGGCTCATCCGGCGGCCCGCCTGGCCTCGATCACGTCCCAGATCTTTGCGGCGATATTGACCCCGTCAAACCGCTCCAGTTCCTGAATGCCGGTGGGAGAGGTGACGTTGATCTCGGTCAGATAGTCGCCGATCACGTCGATGCCGACGAAAATCTGGCCCTTTTCCCGCAATACCGGGCCGATGGTGGCGCAAATCTCATGGTCGCGCGCGGTCAGGCCGACCTTTTCCGGGCGGCCGCCGACATGCATGTTGGACCGGGTTTCCCCCGGTTGCGGCACCCGGTTGATCGCACCGACCGGTTCGCCATTGACCAGAATGATCCGTTTGTCGCCTTTGGACACATCCGGCAGAAACTTCTGCGCAATCAGCGGTTCGCGGCTCATGCCGACAAACAGCTCATGCAATGACGCCAGATTGCGGTCATTGGGGTCAAGCCGGAACACCCCGGCACCGCCGTTGCCGTACAGCGGCTTCAGGATGATGTCGCCGTGATGCGCCTTGAAGGCGCGGATGGTGGCCAGATCGCGGGCAATGGTGGTGGGCGGGATCAGACCGGGAAACTGCAACACCAGCAGCTTTTCCGGGCAGTTGCGCACCCAGAACGGATCGTTGACCACCAGGGTGGCCGGGTGGATCAGATCCAGCAGGTGGGTGGTGGTGATATAGCCCATGTCGAACGGCGGGTCCTGCCGCAGCCAGACGACATCGCACCCCGCCAGATCCTGATCGCGGTCGGGGCCAAAGCTGACATGGTCGCCCTTGATGCGGCGCACCGTGATATCCTGCCCGCGGGCGAACACCCGGCCTTCGCGGAACGACAGATGGTCCGGCGTGTAATGAAACAGCCGGTGCCCGCGCGCCTGTGCCTCTTCGGCCAGACGAAAGGTCGAATCGGCAGTGATGTTGACCGACCCGATCGGGTCCATCTGAAACGCGATGCTGAGGCTCATGAAACCCTCCCTGTGCCATGCCTACATGGCGCAGCCGGGCCGCAGATGCAATTGGCCGGGAGGGTGGCGGCAGACCCGATCAGAAATCGAAGGCGTTTTCCAGAATTTCGATCTGCCCCGTCTGATCGACCAGCGCCACATCGAACCGCACATCGGTATCCTGCCCACGCGGTTCCCCGGCCAGAAATTCCGCAGCCGAGGCATAGATCCGTTCGATCTGCCGACGCGAGACCCGGGCGGCGGCCTGGGCGAAAGACCGGCTTTTCTTGACTTCGATGAAAATCAGGCCGGCACCATCGCGGGCAATCAGGTCAATCTCGCCACCGGAACCGCGCCAGCGCTTTGCG
>JAYTDA010000295.1:0-3152 GCA_043736155.1 Paracoccaceae bacterium
TCGACCTGTCTGGCGGGCGCGCCACTTACTGACATTGTGCCCGGTCCTGTACACTGCTGCCCTTGTTCCATTTTCTGTTCACAACTATCCCGGGGGTCCGGGGGCAGCGCCCCCGGCTTCGTTTCAGACCTGCAACGGGCCTTGGGGCAGCGCCTCCGGCCTCTGTCGGGCAAGCTCACTCCGCCGCCAGTTCCACCAGCTTCAGGCACACCCGGGTGGCCGCCGCCATGTCCTGTACCGCAATCCATTCCAGCGGCCCGTGGATGTTCTGCATGCCGGTAAAGATGTTGGGGCACGGCACCCCCATTTCGGTCAGCCGAGACCCGTCGGTGCCACCCCGAATGGCCTGCGAACGCGGCTCGATCCCCATGGCGCGGGCTGCGGCATAGGCCAGATCGACCGGACGCATGTCCTGTTCCAGCCAATAGCGCATGTTGCGGTATTGTGCGGTGACGGTGCAGCCAATGCGGGCACGCGGTTCGGCAAGCCCGACGGCGCGACAGGCGGTTTCTACCAGATCGCCCTTGGCTGCCAGCCCGTCCCGTTCAAAATCGCGCAGGATCAGGCTGATCTCGGCCGCGGCCGCAGTGCCCGACATCTGATAGGCATGGATGAAGCCTTGCCGGCCGCTGACAGTCTCGGGTGTCATCCCCGGCTGATCCAGCAGCGCCACGATCCGCGCCGCCAGATGCAGGGCATTGACCAGCTGGTCTTTCGCATCCCCGGGATGGGTGGAGACACCGGCAATCGTCACATGGGCACGGTCTGCCGAAAAGCTTTCATATTCGATGATGCCCTGTTCCGATCCATCCAGCGTATAGGCGAAATCCACCGCCAGATCGGCGGGCAACGGCGCCGTGACCCCGCGCCCGATTTCCTCGTCGGGAGTAAAGGCCAGCCGGATCCTGCCATGCGGCAGTTCGGGATGCGCCAGCAGATGTTCGGCCATCACCATCAGAATGGCGACACCCGCCTTGTCATCGGCGCCCAGCAGCGTGGTGCCACTGGCGGTGATGATGTCGCAGCCCGCCTTGGTCGCCAGATAGGGAAACCCGGCGGGTGACAGCACCAGCCCCGGCGCATCGGCAAAGTGGATGTCGCCGCCGTCGTAGCCGCGATGCACCACCGGCTTGACCCCGGTGGCGTTGAAGGCGGGGGCGGTATCGACATGGGCCAGAAAGCCGATGGTGGGACCCCTTGCTGTAGCGGGGATCGAGGCCAGCACCACGCCATAAGGGGTCAGCTGCACATCAGCGGCCCCCATCGCCGTCAGTTCCGCCGCCAGCAGGCGCAGCAGAACCAGTTGCCGGTCGGTGCTGGGGGTGGTGGCTGAAGTCTCGTCGCTTTGGCTGTCAATTGCCGCATAGCGCAACAGCCGCGCCTCCAGCCTGCTGTCAAAGATGCCTGCCATGTTTGGGTCCTTCTGTGATCCACCAAAGGTGCGTGCAAGCACACACCCTACATATCCTCGCAGGGTGTGTGCTTTCACGCACCGTCCCGGCAACCCTATCGCACCGCTTTCATCACCGCATCCTGCATCCGGCAATCGCGGGCAACATCGTCGCCACAGGCGCGGAATTCCAGGTCTTTGGTCAGGCAGATCCGGGCTTCCTGAATATAACCCTGATCGCAGGTGATGGTGATCATCGCCGGGGTCAGACCGGGATTGGCTTCGACAAAGGCCTGTTCCACCACCGATGCCGGCAGCTTCACATCGCGGTTCAGCCGCGCCAGCAACGCGGGGATTTCGACGGCTTCATAGGCTTTTCGCGACAAGTCGAGGTAATCCGCCGCCGCCATCCCGGCGCAGCGGCCATGCTTTTTCCACTCATGCCACACCAGCCCGGCAGAGCCTGCGATATCGGCCAAGGCGGCGGTGTCGCTGCGTGACGGATCGCGGACAGCGCTGTGGCACCAGCTGGGATAGCCGATCTCGAACTGCGGCCAAAGCCCATGCAGGGTAAAGGAATAATCGTGGCGCGGGTCGCATTGGTCATCGCCTCGCGCATTGCCTTGCAGCGCACACCAATTGGCGGACCAGCTGAGCGACAGCAGGTAATAGTCGAACTCTCCCGCCGGTTCGCCCTCGGCGCGGACCGGGGCTGCCACCATCGTCGCCAGTGCCGCCGCCGCCATTACAACCCAGCCTGCCTTGCGCATTTTCTCTTCCCTCTTTGCATTCGGGCGACTATATACCGCCCTGACTTCCCCGAAAACGACTGACTGTGGCCCGGGATGCTCGGGCCAAACCGTTTTCCCGGCCGAAATGCCATGTGCGGGAAAGATGACACGAAGGAGTGATCAAGGTGACCAAACCGCTCATGGCTAAGGCAACCGCCGTCTGGCTGGTCGACAATACCACGCTGAGCTTTCAGCAAGTCGCCGATTTCTGCGGGCTGCATGAGCTGGAGATCCAAGGCATTGCCGATGGCGATGTGGCGGCCGGGGTCAAGGGCTTTGACCCGATTGCCAACAACCAGCTGGATCAGATCGAGATTGACCGCGCCCAGGCCAACGCCGACTACCGGATGAAGCTGAAGTTCAACGCTGCTGCAATCGGCGAGGAAAAGCGCCGGGGTCCGCGCTATACCCCGCTGTCCAAACGGCAGGACCGGCCCGCGGCGATCCTGTGGCTGGTCAGGTTCCATCCCGAACTGACCGATGGTCAGGTCGGCAAACTGGTCGGCACCACCAAACCCACTATTCTGTCGATCCGCGACCGCACCCATTGGAACATCGGCTCGATTCAGCCGATTGACCCGGTGGCGTTGGGCCTGTGCCGCCAGTCCGAACTGGATGCGGCGGTACAGGCCGCCGCCCGCAAAAAGGCCGCCGAAGGCCATGTGATGACCGATGACGAACGGCGCAAGCTGGTATCGACCGAGGTCTCGCTCGGCATGTCGCAGGAACCCCGCATCGGCACCGACCTCGGCGGCTTTGCCCCGGAACCGCAGCCCGATGAACGCACCGCCAAGGATTTCAGCGACGCTGAAAGCTTCTTCAACCTGCCCGACGATGAGGACGAGGATGACGACGAGGATGACGCCGAGGATGACGCCGACGTTGTGATCCGCCGCTGACCCGGCTGCCCGCCTGGCATTGCAATCCCGGCTTGCCCTGTCGAGGTGGGGGGGCTTCGCGCCCCCCCACAC
>JAYTDA010000296.1:0-6398 GCA_043736155.1 Paracoccaceae bacterium
CGGCGTGGTGCAGGCGGGCGGTGTCGCCCTCGCGGGCGCCGAGCGCCGCCAGGGCAGTGCCGAGGTTGTTCTGCGTCGCGGGTGTAGACCTGCAGCGCCGCGCGATAGGCGGTGACGGCGTCATGCAGGCCGGCGGTGCCGCCCTCGCGGTCGCCCAGCGCCGCCAGGGCAGTGCCGAGGTTGTTCTGCGTCGTGGCCCAGCCGAGCGGCACCCGGTCGCGGGTGCGTTCCAGCAGTGCGTCGCGGTAGGCCTGCACCGCCTGTTCCAGCCGGTCGGTGCTGGTCTCGCGCGCGCCGAGGGTTTGGAGTGCGTTGCCGAGGTTATTCTGCGTCGCGGTCCAGTCTAGCGGCACCCGGTCGCGGGTCTGTTCCAGCAGGGCATCGCGGAAGGCCTGCACCGCCTGTTCCAGTCGCTCGGTGCTGCCCTCGCGCTCGCCGAGGGTATGGAGCGCATTGCCCAAGCTGTTTTTTGACGTGGCCCAGTTCATCGGGTCGCGTTTGCGGGGGGATTGGGCCAGCATCTCGCGAAACGTCTTGATGGCTTCGATGAGCCATCGATTCAGCCCCTCCCGCTCGCCTAAGTGGCGGAGCGTGCGGCCGAGATCGAACAGGGCCTGACCGCGTTGCGGACCCTTGTTGGCACGGTCCAGATTGGCGCGGGCGAGGTGGAGGGCCACATGCAGGTCGAAGCCGATCCCCTTGTCATACCCCCGGTCGTGCCATTCCTGCCATGCCGCATGCGTGGCGTTGAACAGGCCGCCGGGGTGAGCGACGGAGCGGAGTTGTGCAAGCACGCGGGCGGCGGCGGAGGCCGGGTTGTTGCGGATGCGGTCCTGACGGATGCCGATGTCGAGCAGCGCTGATTTATGCGCCGCGTGGCGTGCGTCGAGGTCGGCAAGGGCGGTGTCAACTTCGGCCGCCGCCTCCTCTCGCAGGCCACGGTCGTTCAGGTCGGCAAGTCGAAGCATCAGGGTTTGCACTTGATCCGACGTATTCTGCGGCAACAGACCGCGCGCCCTGAGGTCGGCGGCGTCGCTAAGGGCGGCCTTTAGGCCATTGTAGGCGGTCATCAGGTCGTTATGACTGCCCCTCGCGAATTCGTAGGCGAGCGAGATCAGCAGCGCCTCTGACGCCGGGGCGACAGAAGCATCGGCTTTGGTTGTGCGCAACAGTCGTTCGGCGTCACGGTCAACGCTGGCCTCCTCATCCTCCGGGGGCAAGTGCTGGCGCAGCATGGGTGCGGTGACGGATTCGGGCAGGTTCAACACCCGGGCGAGATTGCCGACGGTACGGGGCGAGATGCGGATCTTGCCGTTTTCGATTTGCGAGACGTAACCCTTGCGGTCGGGGTTGGCAAAAGCCTGCCTTGCCACGTCTTCCAGCAGCCAGCCCTTGCGGGTGCGGGCCTCGCGGACCCGGTAGCCGAACTCTGCCAGAACCTCCGACATAACTATCCGTAACTTTCCAAAACCGAGGGTGTCACCGGGTGTCACTGCCCGAAATCGGCAAACGCAAGGCCGGGGCGTAAATTATGATTGTCGCGACACGACCTTAACCCAAGGCGGGCCCGCTGCAACTCGGAAAGGAAATCCGATGCTGTGGCTGATCTTAATACTGAACTACGGACTTTCCCTGACCCACTGGCTGGCCAGTGCGCAGGGCATCAATATCCTGTTTGCCGTGCTGTGTCTGGCGGCGGCAATGGGGGCGAATGGGCGGGTGGTGATGGTGCTGTCGGCGCAGTTGTATCTGACGCTGGCGGTGCTGTAGCGCCGGGGGGGGGCGGGTGGTAGGGGCCGTTGGAGCTTTCAACAAGCGTCGCCCCCTGAGCGTCGGGGCCCCGGCTCGGGGGCCGGGGCGGCGTGGGCGGGAGGGGGGGAGGTACGCTTCGCTTTTTGGTGGGGCAGAGTCGGGGTATACCCCGACCTACAAGAGGGGTCGGCGTCGGGGAAAACGGCGGTGCGTGGGGCACCTCTATTCCGGCACGAACCTTGGCAGTTTCGGCAGCATCGCTGTCATGAAGCGCTGCAGCCGCGCATCGGCGGCGGCTTCTTCTTCGCCGTCCAGAATCGGGGTGACAAAGCGGATCAGTGCCCCGTCGGCGCGGCCTTTGGTCAGGCTGTCCAATACCACCGAGGCCTTGACCAGATAGTCGTTGGTCATCCGTTTGCCGCGCTGTTCAAACCAGTAATAGACCAGTTGCCGCGACAGCCCCTTTTGGATCACCGCGCGGTTCAGGGTAAAGCTGCCATAGGGCGTATCCGGCAGCGACACTTCTGTCGGGTCGATGGCATAAACCTCCCAGCCGCCAACCGGCAGGCAGACGGCGGGGGAATGGATACCCGAACCTTCGGTCTGTTTTTCGTACCAGGCGGCAAAGAAATTCACCTGGGTCGCCTCATCCGGCGAAGCGAAGCTGCCGGAATAGTAGTCATCTGCGCCCAGCACCCGCTCTACCTCGATATCCAGCACCTGCGGTGTGCCGGACCACAGCGCCACGGTGCGCGGAAAGGTCTGAAAGCTGTCGCGGCTGACCAGCACCCGCGGCGTTTGCGGCGTCAGCACAAAGGCCGCAGCTATGGCGACCGACAGGACGGTGGCCACCACCAACCCACGCGACGGGGCAAACCCGAGCAACCGCGCCGCCTGGCCGCCAAACCCTTCGAAATCCAGATCAATCGTGTCAGACAGCCGCTTGGGGTTGCGGGTCATCCGTTGCAGGCCGATCGCCATCAGGAACAGCACGCCGATACAGGCGGCAAAGATCACCCAGCCTTCAAAGAAATGCAGGAACCCTTCGGCCTGGCCAATGCCGTAATAGTTGACCAGAACCCCGATCACCCCGATGCGGAACGAATTCATCAACACGGTCAAAGGCGCCGCTGCCAGCAGCAGCACCGCCTTGTGCCACATCGGCCCGCGGTACAGGATGGCAAACAGATAGGAAAACGACAGGATCGGGAACAGGTAGCGCAGACCCGAACAGGCCTCGGCGACCTGTAATTTGTAGACGCCAAGGTCGATCACATTGCCTTCGAGAAACACCGGAACCCCGGCCAACTCGACAAACCAGACCCCCAGTTCCGAAGAGATCAGTTGCAGCACGATCGTCAGTTTCCAATAGACGAACTGCGGCAGCGGCAACATGAAGATCAGATGAAGCACCGGGGCCCAATGGGTGCGCCCTTCGGCCCAGCCGAAACAGACCAGCACCAGCCCGCCGGTCCAGAAGATCAGCGCATAGGTGACCACGTCGGGAATCCGGACCAGATTGCCCAGAACACCCATCGCCAGTGACGCCACGATCAGCAGCACCCCCGGTATGCGGTTGACCGCTGCATTGGGAACGGTGGCAGGTCCGCGCCGCAATTCGCGCAGAAACAGGTACAGCGAAATGACCGGGATCAGCGGGCCATAGCTGTATTCCGGCGTCACCCAGGATGCCGCCAGCGATCCGAACCCCAGCCAGAAGATCGGCAAGGACGCAGCCACCACCAGCCCCAGCAGCGCCAGACCTGGCCAATTGATGCCGGCGTTGCCCGAGAAACGGGGCGAAAGCGGGGGCGCCAAAGCGGACATGGGTCACTCCAATAAAAGGCAACCGGAAAAGATCACGGCAACTGGCCGGACCATAGCGTAATTCAGCAGGGAATGCGACCGGCGCAAGGGGCGGAAACAGATTGTTTACCACTTGGTCGAGGCGCAAAGGCAAACTGGGGCAAGACGGCATCAAAGAGTTCTCGGAGCAGACCGATCAGCCTTTCCCGCGCCGGGAGGATGGGTCGGCTGGCTCCAACCAGACCGATCCCTGTTCAGGGCCGGATCGAAAAGCTGCGTTGCAGGCTGATGAACAGATTGTTGGAATTTGCCCCGGCCAAGGCTTCGGGATCGCGCATCCGGTGGGTATAGCCGAAATTCATCGACCAGTCCGGCGTCAGGTTGCGGTTGTAAGAGGCGCCGATGCTGGTGTTGGCGACATTGTTGCCGGCACCAGACGGATCAGACAGGCTGTAGGTCAGACCCAGCGACAGACCGTCGCGCGCCGTCAGCGCCTGGCTGTATTGCACCGACACCACGGTTTGCAGCTGTTCGGTGTTGGCGTTGGTGACAGTGACACCCCGGCTGAGCTGCGCATTGAGGTTGCCGCTCGGCAGCGCATATTGCCAGTTCAGCCGCCCGGTGATGCCATAGTTGCCACCGGCGGGGCGGGTGATGCCAAGCCCGGCGGTCAGTGACCCCGACGGCAGTGTCATCACCCGGTTCACATCGAAATTCAGCCGGGTTCCGGCACTGGTGTTCGAGGTACCGACCGTGGCACCAAGGCTGCCGTTGGCCAGCACCCGGGTGATGCCAAGGGCGATCCCGCGGGTATAGGCACGGGTCAGGCCGGGGTCTTGTTCATAGCGGCTGAAGGTCAGGTTTGCGGTGGCATCGGTGACATCGTTCAACCGCATCCGCACCGCGACCCCGGCGTTCTGCCGTTGGTTGTCCACCAACCCCGGGTTGGTCACCTTGTCATATTCCAGCCCTTGCAGGCCAAGGCTCAGCGTGATCCCCAACGGGCCGTTGCCGCCCCAGGACAGCGCCCCATTCACCCCGTAGTCGGTGCGAAAACCGGTGCCGGTCAGATCATTCAGATCGGGCGGCAGCACGATGGTGCCATCCGGCAGGGTGAAATCGCTCAGCGGGCGCAGGAACTGGATATCGGAACGGCGGTAGTTGGCACCGACCGACAGCGAGCTGGCGCCGACATCCTGGGTGTATTTCAGATCGAACTGCGGATCGTCGATCTTGACCCCGCCCTGACCCGCCGACCCGCCGGACCAGCGCAGGGCGGTACCGGTGTTCAGCGACAGCTTCTGGGTTGCGGTTTCAGACGACAGCGAAAAGGTCAGACGGGTGGTTGACAGAGAGCTGCCACCGGGGCTGATCGCCGTCAGCGACGGGTTGTCATCATAGTCCAGCCGCTGCGAAAAGCCGAAGGCCATCGTCACCCCGCCCGGAACGCCGGGCGTTTGCGCCAGCGCCGGGACGGTTGCAGCGACGAGCATGCCCAGCCCAAGGGCACCTGCTCTGATTGAATTCCCCACCCGAAGACCTTTCTGTGCGGCCGTTGTCACATCTTGCTCGAAAAGACGACTATTCGAAAAGACGACTGTTCGAAAAGTCGACTATTCAAAAAGGCGACGCTGCGGAACGATGATCACATCGCCGTCCATCAGGGTCGTATTGCCTGCGGTGCTGGCACCGGCCAGAATCTGGTCATAGTTGATGCCATAGATCTTTTCCGTGCCGCCGACCATCCGGCGCAGCTGAATGCGCTTGGTCGCGGCAAACTTGGAAAAGCCACCCATCTGGCCAAACAGTTGCAGCACCGTGGTGCCCGGATCGACATCGACCCGGCCGGGATTTGCCGCCTCGCCGTTGACATAGATCGCGTACAGCACCGGGATCACCGGCGTGGTGTTCAGCGGTGCGGTAAAGATGCTTTCGATCGACACGAACACGTTCGGTGCCGCGGCAAAGCTGGGTGTCAGCTTCTTGATCAGATCGGCCTGAATTTCTTCGACCGAGCGACCGGCGGCGGCAATCGAGCCTGCCAGCGGAAGGGTGATGCGGCCATCCGGCGGAATCAGCGAACTGCGGTTCAGCGTGGCATCTTCCAGCACTTCGATCCGCAGAATATCGCCAGCCTTGACCAGATATGCATTTTGGGCAAACGCCGGTGCCGCCAACAGAACTGGCAGCAGCAAAAAGCCCGCCAAAAGCGTGAAAATCCGTGACATCTTCGCAGTCTCCTTTGGATCCCTTTCTTTCGGAAAGGGCGCCCCCGGGGAAACAATATGGGGTAATGCGGCCGTTCGGAAGCGAAAAGGAGTCAAGTCCTTGATCGGGGCCGATTTTGGCGGGCCGCGTCACGCCGTTGCAACAGGTCGTGTAGCCCGGTGCCCTCGGATGCGATCCGCTTGTGGCGGGAATCAGTCCCTGCGCCGGTCCCTGTTCCGGTCACGGGGCCAACTACGGGGCCAACTACGGGGCCGGGGCGTCGGGCAGTTTGGCCAGGGCATCGCGGGCCGCTTGAAACTGCGGGTCTGCCGATTTGTCGGCTGCCAGTTGCAGGGTCTGGGTCAGCGCGGTGCGGGCATCCTCGGTGCGCAGCAGTGCCGCGTAGGTCAGGCCCAGATGCATCTGCACCACCGGATCATCGGGCAACCCCTTGGCGGCCGGTTCCAGATTGGCCAGGGCCTGGTCAAAATCGCCACGCCGATAGGCGATCCAGCCATAGGTATCCTGAAACGCCGGTTGGTCGGAGCCGCGCAGCCGCCGCGCCACGACAAAGGCGCGCTCCAGGCTTTCGGCATCGGTGCGGGCACTGGCCAGCAGACTGGCCAGGTTGT
>JAYTDA010000297.1:0-2344 GCA_043736155.1 Paracoccaceae bacterium
GCGGCAGATCAGCGGGGTCGATCTTGGCAACCGGCCCCATCATCACGAAATGAACATCCGGCAGGTCGTCCGCAGCCTGTGCCACAAGCGCGAGGTCCATGCGTTCGTCGATCACGCCGAAATAGCCGATGCGCGGATGCGGCAGAGCGGCCTGATCGCCGGGGTCCGGCAGCGGACTGCGGGCGCGGCCGAAATGCCCGACATCGACGCTGCTGGCAAAGCAATGCACGTCAGGGTGCCATTGGCTTTTGGCGGCAAACAGGCTTTCGCCACCGGTAAAGACCAGATCGGCGTTCGACAGCAGCTCTTGTTCCAGCGCGCCAAGGTCTGCAGGTGCAAAGCGAAACGCCGACAATTCATCCATGCAGTCATAAACCCGCAGATCGCACGGCAGATTGCGGGCAAACCGCATGGCCATCGGGGTGTAGAACCAATGGACCTGCGGCCCGTCGCCCAGACTGCGGTGCAGCGCCCGCACGAGGTTGCGCTGTTCAAGGATGTGGTCGGCATGGTGGTCGAACACCGGCGTCAGCACGGTGACGCCGGTCGGCGTTACCCGCATCCGGAAATGGGGCGCGCCGGGGGCAAATTCCGGCTCTTCGATGTAGAACACCTGAAACGACGCGACGGCCTCGCTCAGCAGGTGCTGGGGGCGCTGGTAAACAAGGTCCCAGCGCAGATGGGAAAAGCAGATAAGTGCGGCCACAGACAGACGTGGCTGACCGGGCTCCGGCAACTTCCCGAGGTTCGGAAACGGAAAAGGTGAGTTCATGGCGGCTCCCTGCGGGTCATTGACCGCGTGTCAACCGTGAGCCGCGTGCTTTGTTCCGGACGGAATTTGCGCGGTGGCGGGATTCCGCATCATGCGCCTTGATGATGTGGTGCGCGCCGCCGCCTGCGCGCTTGGGGCCACCGGCTTGGCGAAAGATCAGATCAGAACGGCATTCCAGTTGAACGAAGTGCGCAAAAAGAACATGGTGGCACAAAAGTGCAGGCGGGGCAGCGACATGGCAATTTATGAGGATGGAACGACCGGACTGGCTGACAGCATGGTCGCCGCCGACGATGTGAAGGACAGCCTAAAGGCGCCGCGAAGCCAGCTTCGGGTTGTAATCGTCGAGGACGAGGCGATCATCGCGATGGAGCTGGAAATGCTGCTCGAAGATCTGAATGCAGAGGTTGTCGGCAGGGCAATGAGCGCCGCCGATGCCGAAGCACTGGTCGAATCGTTGCGTCCCGATTTTCTGACGATGGACATCAACATCCGGGGCGACCGCGACGGCGTCACTGCCGCCCGCGATATCTTTGACAAATATGGGGTCCGGTCGATCTTCATCTCGGCCCACGGCGATCAGGAAACGCGGACGCGGGCCGAGCCTGCCCAGCCACTCGGGTGGGTGGGCAAGCCGATCCACATCATTGATCTTGAAGAAGCGGTGCGCCGGGTGGAGTTGCAGCTGTTCTGACCCGGGGGCCACCTAGGCGGTGGTATCGCCCTGCGGTGCCCTGACAGCACGCGCCATGGGCCTCCGGTCCCCCATCACACGGCGTAACCGCACGTTGGGCCGGAAAATCGTTGACCGGCGGGCGCAATTGATCATTGTTCGGCGCGAAGGACTCGAAGATCCGGAATGAAAAACGATCCGCCCTTCGATGATGACCCCATCGAACCGCCTGCGAATGACCCGCTCACCGCGGCAGCGCGTGCGCTTTTGGCGGCCTTGAAGGCAGAGCCTGTCCCATCGCACCTGAGTGCCCTCGCCAAGGCGCTTGAAGAGGCGCTGAAAACGTCCGGAGGGGCGTAGCGGTCAGTCCCGTGGCGAAAGCCATCACCCCACCTGAACCGCTGTCCCCGATACGGAACCGACTCTGCGCTTGTGGCGTTTTCCAGAAGTTGAAGGGCAAAGGGGGGCATGTGGATGGATGGTTCCGCCGAGGCAGTGGTCGCACCTGACGTGGTCGACATGATCCCGTCCTTGCGCGCCTACGGTCGCAGTCTGTGCCGCAACACCTCGGATGCCGATGATCTGGTGCAGGAGACGCTGACAAAAGCACTGGCGAACATCACCCGTTTTCGCCCCGGCACCAACTTGCGCGCCTGGCTCTATCGGATCATGCGCAACAGTTTTTACAACAGTGTGAAGACCAGAACCCGCGAGCCGACCGGATCGGAAGACTGCGTCTCGGGGCTGGGTTCGGTTGATGCGACCCAGGAATGGGCGCTGCGCGGGGTCGAGTTGATGGCAGCAATCGGCAGGCTTCCTCCGCAGTTTCGAGAGATGATCGTGCTCGTCGTCATGCTGGGCGAAAGTTACGAAGACGCGGCGCAGATCTGCAATTGCGC
>JAYTDA010000298.1:0-26755 GCA_043736155.1 Paracoccaceae bacterium
TGAGGTGAGCGCGGAGTTCGGCGTCAATCTGCGCACCGCCCAGCGCATGATCCGGGGCTTGGAGGCGGCGTTTCCGAGCGTTGAGTTCTCGACCGA
Source organism: Paracoccaceae bacterium (assembly GCA_043736155.1). Lineage (GTDB taxonomy): Bacteria > Pseudomonadota > Alphaproteobacteria > Rhodobacterales > Rhodobacteraceae > JANNRR01. The sequence continues at coordinate 97 of JAYTDA010000298.1, forward strand.
CCAGGATCGGCGGCGTTGGTGGAAGTTGAGTGACACGAGAATTCTGGGGATGCAGGGGATCCGTGACGGCGAGTTGGAGGCTTTGGACATGAGCATCCGCCGCGCCCAGCGCGAAGGGGCCACCAAGGACGTATCGACCCTGATTTCGCTGCGGGATCGGCTTTTGGCCACGATGCCGTCCTCGCATGCACGGCGGGCCGAAGTGGACGCAGAGGCGATGTTGGAGGCGCAAGGTTACGCCTGCCGCCCGGGACCGCGCGTTCAAGTCGAGCCTCACATACTGGGCGCGATTGCTGTGGCGATCAAAGCGCCGTTCTCCCTGACCATTGCATATCAGGGCGCAAATGATGGCGCGGCCGTGGATCGCGTGGTGGAGCCCTACGGCATGCTGTTGGGGATCCGGCAATACCTGATCGCGCGCGACATTGGCAACGGACGGGCCTTCCGGCGCTTTCGGCTTGATCGCATCACCCGCGCCAAGATCACCGGACAATCCTTCGCCCGCGACCCCGACTTCGACCTGGACACCTATGCCGCCCAGTCCTTCGGCTCGTATCACTCGGACCTGGAATACCAATCTGTCATCTGGCGCTTTGCGCCCAGCGCGGCCGCCGCCGCGCGCGAGTTCGCATTCCATCCCAACCAGGTGGTCACCGAAGAGCCTGACGGCGCGCTGCGCGTCGAGTTCACCGCCAGCGGCTGGGTCGAGATGGCGTGGCATCTTTACCAGTGGGGCGATAGCGTCGAGGTGATCACCCCGCCTGCGCTGCGGGATATGGTCGAAGGGCATCAGCGCGGGGACGTCGGGGTGTTGCCGTGAGGGGTAGGGGCAATGGGCTTCGATTCGCCTGCCAGTCAGGTGAAGGGCGCACTGCTGGCCGATCCGAACGCGGTCAAGAGCTGGTAGGATCCAGCGATAGCAACCGTTCGTTGTTCAGAAAGCGAACGGCGCATTGACGGAACAAGCCGACCATGGAAAGAGGCATCAACTCGGGGGCACAAGAAGGCAGATCTGGCATTTTCCAGTACTTCTCACATTACAAAATGAAGCTCCGGCGAAAGCGCAAAGTGGATTTGATTGTCGGCGGAGGATCTGAGTGATCGATCTTTGCGGGCATCGCGTTCAGGGCTATCGCGTTTGGAAACCCATGGGCAAAATACGAGAACATATCATGACCAAAAGGCGCGCCTCGTCGTGTTCGATGCCGGAATTCCATGCCAAAAGACTTCAACGCGACCACCCAGACCCAAACGCGATTCCCCTGGCATCGCGTTGGCGTGAAAGCATGCTGGCGCTGCATGGCCATGGCCAGCTCATGGTCACGTCAAAATCGCTATCAACGAAGGCTCAGCCCAGTTTGGAGCATAGCACCGAGGTGGAGCCTGATGCTTGCATCTTTCAGTGAAGTCGGACTATCTATAAAGAGAATGAAGGACATGAGGATGGATGCGTCTTGGTAGAGGCAGGGAACTCAGAAGTGTCAGCGGCGCAGGCAGCCCTCCAAAATGCGATTGCTGGCGATGTTCCAATTGTCGCAATTTTGGGCCAATCGATTGACCACGGAAATGAAAATATTGATCGAGTTTGCAATGCTGCCCTTGAGCGTCTGCAGATAGACGGATCCTCATGGAAAGATATCTTCGCAAAAGGCCCTGTTGACGAGCAGTTTTATGACTGGCTGAATGAGCGATTCGAAAGACGCAGTCCTCCTAATGAAATCACGTCAATTGCTGATGGCTACTTTTCTGCGGTCTTTACTTCGTCGATAGATCCAATTCTTAAGGATCTTTTTAGTACAGATGGACGGCAACCGGACCCAGTTTTTTCAGGCGACCCTCCTCCCCCAGTAAGCCGTAGTAAGCTCAACCCACGTATTTATTATCTTTTTGGGGCAACTGGAACTGGACAGTTTCACCCCCCTCTCAGCCGGCTATCTATGAGCACACGCCGTGCGAAGCATGCAACTCCCATGTTGAACACGCTGTTCGATATAACGACCCCTCTCGGGGTGGTCGTTGTCGCTGGCCTGCATGCAGGAAAGGATTGGCTCGACCCTCGGGACATACTTGGACAGTTGAGTCAGGCGCCCACCAACAGCGTACTTTGGTTTGGACCCGATCCGGGCTTCGAAGGGGAAGAAGCCGAAATTTTTGTCGAGCTGATTAGAACAGAGATCATCCTACGAGATGAGCGAACACTGGGATCGGTTCTGGCTGAAACGTTAGTGGTGCGAGATCGTGCGAGACTGCAGACTTGGAACGAACCTGGTATCGTCTCGTTCGCAGACGGAAAGCAGATAATCACAACTGCGAGCATGCGCCTAAGCACGGAGGCTTCGGCCACTATCATTGACGACGCATGGATGGACCATCTTCAACCGATAGAGCCAAACGCAAGGGAAGAAAGCTTCTCAGTCTTTCACTCAATTCCATCAAGCACTCGCCTCCTATTCGACGGTGTGCGTCGTGGCTATTCGATAGAACGCGATTTCGAGATAGAACTAAAGAGGACGGTTCAAAAGGCGCTCAGCAGTCATGCCAATGAACGGGGCGCAATTGTACTCAGCGGTCAATCCGGCATTGGAAAGTCCATAGCATTGTATCGACTCGCGGCTTCCGTTAGGGAGAAAAAGTCAGCTGCAGTCTTGTTCGCCCGTGATCGCGTTCCCCAGGCGGTCGAACTCGCTGCGTTTTTGTCAGATGTTGATAAACTTAATCAGGTGACGCTCCTAATCGTCGACGCACTGACATCGCCAAAAAGATATGACTCTCTTCTGGAAAGCTTTCGTAGCCGTGGTCACAGAATTGTAGTCGTCGGCACTTCCTATAATAGCGATATGCTGGAGCACCAGCATGATGGACGATTAATACAAGCGCCATCAAAACTAAGTGATAGAGAAACAGCTGACCTTCAAAGATTGACAGAGAAACATTCTCCTGATCACGCTGGCGGAAATACATCGGCGAGTTCAGGCCATGCATTGGCACATTTCTTTTGGACGCTTCCACAGAGCCGATCACATCTTGCTAGAGGGCTTGGACACGAAGCACGGAGCACTGAACGAGTGCTCAGAAGTCGGGGAAGAGCGAAGAAGCCCGTTGAACAAATTGGTGCCATTGCACATGCCCTGATGGAAGCAGGATACCGGGCTGAAGCGCCTATTCTCGCGCAACTGCCAGCGTCTGAAGGGCAGGATGATGCTGCAGGAAAACTCATAGACTACGTTATGTCCTGCTCCCGTGTTCACAGATGGGTTCCGATCAATCTGGTACTCAGGGCACTGTTGTCGGAAAGCCTGACTTCGCAAACTGGCATAGATGTCGACATTGTTAGAGAGCTATTCGATGGAAATGATCTTTTCCGATGGCGCTACAACGATAATAGGGAAGATCAACTCCTTGTCGGTGCGCGACTTCAACTTGAAGCACAACTAATCTGCGATCAACGACTAGGTGGCCCTGCTTACGAGGTAGAGGTGATACTAGAGTTGGTCTCAAATGCGACCCGGGCAGGACCCGAGGGATCAGAAGAAACACGTTTTGTCGCGGATATAGTCTATGCGCTTGGCCCAGACGGCCCACTCGGTGAGCGCTATTCTGAATCCTATGGAAAAATTGCCAGGGCACTCACCTCGCTGCGTAAAGTTCGCGGCGTGCGAAGCGCGCGCCTCATGTTGCAAGAAGCAACGCTTCGCCGGCACTTCATTCGGAAGAATGAAGCAAATCTATCGGACGAAGAACGCACACGGCATTTGGACGAAGCCCGAGAGGCCGTCGAAGAAGCGTTATCCGACATCTCATCGCCGAGCGGTGGAATACGTGCAGGGCGCCGCACAATTGAGTACTTATGGGTTGAGCGTGCCGCAACTTATGGATTTCTTGCAACATCCGCAGCGAGAAACCATCAAGCACCGGACGTTGTTTGGGGGCACTATCTCGCAGCACGGTATGCGACGCGCAATGCGATCAGTAAGTCAGGAACATACTTTCCAATCGATATTTCATTGTGGACCTCTCTTGGTGTTTTAGAATCCAAAGTCGATCTTGGGATTGAGCGGGCTTCCGAACTTAAAGCAGACATCTTGTCGACCATTGAAATGGTGAATGAAGAAGAGCTTGACAGAGCCCAGTCCGAGAACTTTCAGCGTCAGCGCCTCCGAGCTGCTGAACTTGTTAACGACCTAAATCTAAGTGACGATGCATTCCAGGCGTTGGATACAGTTGGCTCAGCCGTTGGGTATTACTTCCGCGCGCGGAAACTTGCCCCTGCGCGCACGGAGCCTGATGAGCCAATCGCAGTTAGCCAGCGTAATAGCGCTGAAGTCGCCGCCAAGTACCTGATGCAGCATCGAGATCGTATTGCGGATGACCCGAGATGCATGAGACTGCTTCTCAACTGCCTTTGGCTTTGGAAGACTGGAACGTGGTTGCTGCAGGGGCTACGGCAGCCCCTTCCTGCGTTGGATGCTGACCGGGCCGAAGTGTTAGGAGTGTTGAACAGTCTTCTGCATGCTTCTGGAGGAGAACTTCAGCCAAGCTTCAGATATCTCTCTGCTGTCCTGAGTTGGGTGAGCGGAAACGAAAAGGTGGCGGTTGATCAGTTTCGCCAACTTGCTCGTGACACCGAATACGTTGAAGGTAAGCGAGTTCTGCCAAGAAACGTTATTTCAAATGAATTTGGTCAACCGATCGCTTTCCGTGGTGTGGTTCAAAGGCAAATCAGTGATCAGAGATGGTCAATCCATGTCAGGGATCTCAATCGCAAGGTTGACCTTGTCGAAGGCGGGTGGGTTCGGGATGTTTCAGTTGGCAAAGAAATGAGCTTTGCCATCGCATTCAACTACCTCGGTCCGATAGCTTCACGGTTGACTTAGAAGTGCTGGTGCCCAGTATGGATCGATTGTTGACCAAGATTGAAGCCCTAAGGTCGATGTGCCTAGAGAACTTGGGAAGCAAAGAAGTTCGTGAGATTTCGGTGGATTTGCCGTTTCCACCGCTCGATGAGCTTTACTTCCGAAAGGCGATCGCATGGTGCTACGTACTTTTTCACGAGACTGGGCCTTTCTTCCGGTTCTCGGGAAAGCTGTTGAGATCTGACCCAAGTGCGAGTGAGCATTTCGGAAAGACTAGAAATCTCATTGATTGCGCACGCACTGCGCACGCACACAATCTGTCTCAGGAAGCACGTAGTGACCAATCCAAGAAGCGGACATACGAAATCTGGATGCTAGATAACGGCGGGAACTCAATTCACTGGGATAGATGCTGCCAGGCTTTGATCAACGAAGTCGATCATGTTCTGTCTGTGGTTCAAGAGGCTTACGTCAAACGGAACGAGAACATTGGCGATAGGATGGACCTATGGGACGACTACCGACGGGAGAAAAAGACATTCTGGGAGGCGCACGAGTTTGACCCATTTGTAGAAGATATGGCCAATGAAATGAAGATCAAAGGTTTGGATTGCGCCCTGTTTCGTAATGCAGACAAAAGATTAGACAAATGGCGGGCTATCGCTTCCATGTTTGACACACGAGAAGCGGCAGAAAATGCAATAGGACGGGCAATCCGCGCCGAACTGGTTGGCATATTCGGCATAGCGCCCTGATCCAATCGACAGCGCGACCGGCGGAATTCGATCATACTCATCCCACCGACGATCAGTTTACATCAACGCCACATCAACCCGCGAATGCATGTTTCGAACCGATTTTGCTGCCGAATGACGCTAAAAGTGGCCCAATGCAATCATAGAAAATGCGCAAAATCAAAGGCTTGTCCCGTAAGTCGTTGAAATGGCTAAGCTATTGGAATCGCTGCGATTTAGGCTCATAACCTGAAGGTCACAGGTTCAAATCCTGTCCCCGCAACCAATTCTTATAACGATATCAAATAGATAGAACCCGACTTAAACAGTCGGATTTTGCTATTTGAAATCCTTGTCAACACCTAGTCAACGTTTTGCGAGCCCCCCCTAAGCGGGGGCCTTTTGCGTTTTGGAGCAATCTCGATGAGGGATGTGTTTCGGGGTGCCATCGGAACCAGGATAAGTCCCGACGTTCGCAGCGAGGGCTTTTGCCGCGGCAACAGGATGCATCGTTGCAACTCGTCTCAGCGGTCATAGATGTGTTGCTGCAGCATGTCTAGCTCCGCAAAGCCTGTGCAATGCAGAGCTTCCGGTGGTTGGACGTTTGGCGCTGCCAATTTTGGGGGGGTTGCTGCCCCTATCCGTGACGGCACCAAAAGCTGGTCAAGCCTTAGCCAAACTTCAGAAAAAGCTTTGAATATGGCACCTTCAGCGCCCCAACCGCTGACAGCAGGGCCGCGTCGTCGCCAGAGCGGGCTGCGGCTACGAACTGGTCAACCGATGTCTGAAGGCCGATAGAAAGGCTTCCAAACTCGGGATTTTCGATCAGTTCGGCAGGCGGAGCCGAAAGTACGTCTGCGGCCAAATAGGCCAGCACCGCCGAATGCTCCAGCACGCTTTGCTTTGCCGCCGCGTCCAGATTGGTCATGTCCATGCCAAGGATCACTTCCATTTCGGCATGGTAGGCATTCATGCGGTCAGAAAGCGTTTCGACGTTGTTGCGTGCATGCAAGATGCCAAGCGCCTCGCGAATCCCTTCCAATGTGGCATGCGCGGTGGGCAGGTCACCGGCGGTGGCCTGTGTTTTGGCTTGGTCGAGCAGGGAGGTGACCTCCTCAATGGTTTGGCCCCATAGGGGATCGTCCTCGAACTGCGGTGGTGGGTTTGCACGGTATTGCACTGCAAGCTCGGTCCAGGTGCCGCCAAGTTGCTTGAGCGCGCCGCCAGACTTTGTGGCATCGCCCGAGTTTGTGGCGAAAAGCGCGGTGCGATAGTTTGCGTAGGCCGTGTTATAGGCCGTTTCGAATTCCGCCACGGCACCGGCCAGAGCCGGGGCAGCGCCAAGTGATAGAATGAGAGTGGTGGCAAGAATGCGGTTCATCTCTTTTCCTCTTTGGCTTAGTGAAATTCTTGACTAGTCTGTCATACCGGGCCGGATCGAAGACGCCTTGACGTGGATCAACTTCAATAGGCTTTCGAATGACCGCCTCGGATGGCGTTGTCCTCTGCGAGGAAGCGAGGATAACTATCCGCCATAGCGCCGACGGTGAGCCGCCCTAGTTTCAGGAAGCATTTATTCCCGGATTGCGGCAGTTGCAGCGGTTTTGCAGATCATGACGCGGGTTTCGCGGATGACAACGGATCGAGCGGTGCCGTATCACGCACGATGCGCCCGTCTTCAAGAGTGACGATCCGGTCGGCCATTTCCAGAATGCGATTGTCATGGGTCACCATGACTGTGGTGGTGCCGCGCAATTGCCCCAGCTTTTTCAGCATCTTGACCACGGTCATGCCACTTTCGCTGTCCAGCGCCGCCGTAGGTTCGTCGGCAAAGATCACATCAGGGTTTCCAACCAATGCCCGCGCGACCGCGACGCGCTGCTTCTGCCCGCCCGACAGGTTTGCAGGCAGGTAATCCACCCGGTCCGCCAGCCCTAAAAGCGACAGGGCGTGGCGGGCGGCAGCCTCTTGCGTCTTGCGGTCGGGCAGACCATGCACCTGCAGCCCCATCAGCACGTTCTGCAGGGCGGTCAGGCTGTCGTGCAGATTGTGGGCCTGAAAGATGAAGCCCAGCCTGCGCCGAAGCGCCTCATTCAGGGCGCGATCCGCGCCTTTCAACTCATGGTCCAGAAGCTGGACAGAACCATCCTGCACATCTCGAAGGCAGCCCATCAGGGTCAGCACCGTGGTCTTGCCCGACCCTGACGGTCCCATCAGAACAGTCAGGCTGCCGCGTTTCACCTGCAGGTTTACGTCGTAGATCGCCTGCTTGCGGGCTTCGCCGGTGCCGAACCAGTGGTTCAGGCCGATCACGGCAATGGGGGTATCCTCTGACAAGACGGCCCTCTCAGAACAGGTCGGCAGGATCGGCCGCCGCCAACCGCCGTGTGGCGATGGCGCCAGAGATCGTGCAGGCAATCAATGTGCCGACGAACACCATGCCGGCCATGTCCGCCGTCATGGCCAGCGGCAGGGTCGTCGCCTTCTTCATCCCCGCCAGCAATCCGCTTGCCACGATGAACCCCGGAATGAAGCCCAGAATGGCCAGGATCAGCGCCTCTTCGAACACGATGCCCAGAAAGAACCGCTGGCGGTAACCCATCGCCTTGAAGGTGGCGTATTCGCTGAGGTGATCCGCTACATCGGTGGACAGCACCTGATAGACGATCACGATGCCCACCAGAATGCCGATGATCACCCCAAAGCCGAAGATGATGCCGGTCGGGCGCCTGGTCTGCTGATAGCTCAGATCCTCGGCTGCGGCTTGCGCATAGCTGCGGATGCGCAGGGTCTTGTCCGAGATCAGATCGCGCAGTCGGGCCGCAACCGCGTCGGGGTCTGCACCGGGTGCTAACTGCAACAGGATATGGTCGGGGGCCGCAGAACTGCGGGCGGGAAACAGGGTCATGAAGGTCTGGTCCGACACCATCATGAACCCGTCGCCGCCAAACCCGCCGCCACCCTGAAACGTATCGTAAAGCGTCAGCGTGGTGCCTGAAACCTCGAACGAGGTCGGGGTTTGCGGGCGGATCGCGGCGGCCTCTGCGCGCGGCAGGCCACGGCTGAACATGTCAAGGATGCCCGCGTTCTGCAATTGCAACGTTCCGGTCTTGCTTGCCATGGCGGGCGACAGAAACGCGGGCAGGGTTGGGTCAATGCCATAGGTGGTCAGCGACAGCGTCTTGGTCGGACGCGCCCAACTGACGTTCGCCACATAAAGGCCGGTGCCGCCGGTCACCTCCGGATCAGCCAGCGCCTGAAACAGCCACTGCCGTGCGACATTGCCGCCTTCGGTCATCGAATTGGCGTCCGAGGCGGAAATCATGATGTCGGCCTGAAAGAATTCGTAGGGTTTCAGCGTGGCCGTGGCCATCGAGTTCATGATGCCAAGTTGCACGAAGACCAGCACGTTGGCGAAGGCCACACCCGACAATGCGGCGGCAAAGCGGGTCCGGCTGTGGGTCAGTTGCAACCAGCCGATCGGCAGCCGCCCAAACAGCCATTGCAGCAACCGGCTCATTCGCTGGCCCGTGCGGCAGCCCGCGTGTCGATCCGTGCGATTACTTCAAGGTTGGTAAACCGGGACGCAATGGCAGACGACTTGGCATCAAGCTCGACCATGACGGTGATGACGCGGGCATCGGTGTTCGCGGCGGTGTCATCCGACACCAGCCCTTGCCGACCCACCGTCAGCCCGATCGATTGCACCCGGCCCTGCAGCGTCTGTCCGATGGCTGTGGCGACCAGTTCGACCGGCTGGCCCTGGGCGACAGCGCCGATGCGGTCTTGATAGACCTCGACCTCGGCCACCATCTGATCGGTATCGCCCATCTCCATGATACCGATGGCGGGGGGGCGTTCACCCGCGCGGGCGAGAACATCAAGGATAACACCGCTGACCGGGGCCAGAACCGCCGCCCTGGCAAGATCGCTGTGGGCTCGGGCAAGATCGGCATCCGCTGCGTCAAGATTGCGGGCTGCCACGACCACATCGGGCTGCATGTCCACGCCTTCGCCACTAAAGCGCGCCAGTGTCGCCTGTGCCTTCTGAACCGAAAGGGCGGCCTGTCGTTCAGCGGCGGCAGAGGCGTCTAGCGCCGCCTGCGTGGTTACACCGCGCTGGAACAGCTCCTGCGCGCGCAGATATTCCGCGGCGGCCTCGGTGGCGGCGGTCTGCGCCTGTTCCAACCCGGCCTGCGCCTCACCTTCGCTGTTTTGCACGGCAGCCCGGGTCTGCATCAGCGCCGCTTGCCGGACCGCGACATTGGCTTGGGCCAACAGCACGGCACTTTCCAGCTGACCTTCATTGTCCAGCCGCGCGACGACGCTGCCTTTCTGGATGCGGTCGCCGGTGGACACGAGAATTTCCGCGATCCGCGCGTCGCCGGCGCCGTAAGGCGGGGCCACGATCGACACATCGCCGCGCGGCATCAGACGCGCCAGACCGACGACATCGGTCGCCTGCATGGTTTCCACCATCTCGGGCGGTAATTCGATGTCAGGCGGCAGCGCAATCGGCGTTTGCGAACCGCCGCCGGGCTGCCATCCGGTCAGGGCGAAGAACTTCTGCAAAGCAGGGGGCTGGAAATACATCCCGATCACGCCGCCGCTGAACATGAAGGCGGGCAAGAGCAGGAGCAGCAGGTACTGCCTCCGGAACCGGAACCGGAATCGTCGGGTGGGCGTAGGTACCTCAGTGGAATCGCGGCGGACAACCTCAAGCGGTAGATTGGTGTCCGATGTTTCGGTCATATGGCCCTCGGATCAGGGACATCCTGATGCATCATCAAATTTGGATGGTCCTGACAGCTGCCGGTCGTCGAAGCCCTGGATCGGACTTGGTTGAACGGCGAAAGCATTCAACACCTTGCGGTGCGTCGTTCAGAATATCCCTCTTTCTGCCTCATTTTGCCCAAGTTGGGGTTGATCCAGATCAATTTTGCAGCTGCAAAATCCACGAATCCGTGGGAAATCTATTTCGGTGGCGCTGCGTAGACGCCAATGTCCGGTCCCGCTTTTTGCAGGAGATCCATTTGGCACATTTGGTAGTCTTGGGCGCAGGACTTGGCAGCACGATCACGCAATAGCGACGCCCAATTTCAGGCCGTTGTAGCAGCGTTCGATGTCATAGGGAGGGTCGTTCAAAATCACCAGTGTTGCACAAAGTGGCCTTTCACGAGGACGCGGGGTTCAGGCGGGGATGGGTTTCTTCGCCCCATAACCACAGGACTGTACCCGACAGCGCCATCGAGATTGCCACAAACCAGAACGCCGCCACCGTTGATCCGCTGAAATGCGCCGCCAGCCCAAGGCCTAGCGCGCCGATGCCATAGCCCAAGTCTCGCCAGAAGCGGTAGATGCCGATGGCCGATCCGCGCCAGGTTGGCGGGGTAATGTCGGCCACGGCGGCGGACAGGTTCGGGTATAGCAGGGCCATGCCGAACCCTGCGATGGCTGCCGAGACCGACCACCAGACAAAGCCGTCGACCAGCACTACCAAAGCGATCCCCGCACCGCAAATCCACATGCCCAGCACGTTGGGCCAGAACCGCCCGATGCGGTCAGATAGCCTGCCGGTGAACAACTGCGAGCCGCCCCAGACAAAGCCGTACATGCTGATGATCCAGCCGATATTGGGCAGGCTGACGCCGTGATCGCGCAGGAATACCGGAAACATCACCCAGACAAGCGCATCGACGAATTTTTCGACCAACCCGGCTTGTGACACCGCAGCCAAGCGCCGGTCGCGCCAGGACATCAGCGCGAAAACTTCCCAAGTGGTGGGGGTTTCCGAAACGCCCAACGGATATCGCGGGCGAAAGGCGGTAGCGGTTTTGGCCCTGTGGCGCGCTGCCTCAGCCTTGGCGAAAGGCAGGGTGTCTCGCACCCAGACCAGCGTCAGGATCAAAGCCAGCCCAATCACCACGCCGCCAAAGATCAACAGCCCAAGCCGAGGCCCGAGGGCGGTCGCGGCATAGGCAGTGATGATCCCGGCCAAAGCCACCCCGACATAGCCGGAGAACTCATTCAGCCCCAGTGTCAGACCGCGTTGGTCGGCCCGGGTAAAATCCAGCTTCGAGGTTTGCGTCATCGACCAGCAAAGGCCCTGATTGACACCCAAAAGTACGGTGGCCGCGACGATCCAACTCCAGCTTGGGGCGAAATAGATCATCAAGGGGATCGGGATGGCCGCGATCCAGCCCAAAAGCAGCACGCGCTTGCGGCCGATCCGTTCTGACAGCCGACCAGCCACGAAGTTCAACGTGCCCTTGACCACACCAAACGCTACCACAAAGGCAGAGAGCAGCAGGAACGACCCCTTTGCCACGCCGAACTCGCTTTCCGCCAGCGCCGGAACCACAGTGCGCATCATGCCGATGGTGAAGCCTACCAGCAGGACCTGGATCAACTGATGCACGAACTGGGTCAGGTTTTCGGAGATGCCAAGAGCCAGTTCGGCAGGGCTGTCGCCCGTGAATGCCGGGGACTGTGTCATGCGGGGACCACTTGGCCCGAGTTGATCGCTCGGTTCCGCGCCGCTTCGGGTGGCGGCGGCGGAATATCGGCGGTCATAACCGCCAGAAATTCCGCCTCGTCAGTGATGCGGAACGCGGTGTTGTGGCGGGCTTCAAACCCGATGGTCGAGGTCGGCTTGCCGCTGAGCTTGCGCCCGCAGACCGAACCGGGATAGGCGCCGGGCAGCACTGCCAGATACTCCGGCAGGGCTTTCAATACCTGCAGGGACCGGAACAGCGCCCGCGCGCCATCCTCGGCGCTTGAGGCAAGTTCGGTGCGGCCCAGATCACCCACCATCAGCGTGTGCCCGGTCAGCACAAACCACGGCTCGGAGGCGCGGGTGCGGTCGGTCACGACCTGACAGATGTGCTCGGGCGTGTGGCCCGGTGTGTGCAGCACCTTCGCCACTACGTTGCCCAGTTCCAGCACGTCGCCATCCTGCACGCCCTTGAAGGGAAAGTCGGCAGCAGCGCCGGAAAACAACACATATTCGGCCCCAGAGGCCGCAGCCAATGCCCGAGCTGACGACACATGATCCCCATGCAGATGGGTGTCGATCACATAAAGAATGCGCATCCCCAAGGCCTCGGCGGCCTGAAGATAGGCGGCGATGGCGCCCACCGGATCAACCACGGCAACGGACGCCTTTCCACCGCAGCCAAACAGATACGAGGCAGCAACCGGATCGGAATGCAGGAACTGGCGCAGGATCATCTTTGGTCTCCATCAGAGTTCAGTCATGGTCGGGCTTGCCCGCACCGTTGAGACTCATTACATTCAAGCGAATACTTGAATGATCTAGACCCGAAGGACCAGCCCTGTCAATGACGCCGAAACTCGCTCTGCTAGGGGAATACGCCCTGATCGCCCGCGCCTTCGGTGCGCCACATCGCATGATGCTGTTGGAGCAACTTGCCCAGGGCGAACGCGGGGTCGAAGCCTTGGCGGACAAGGTCGGTGTGAGTGTGGCCAACTGCTCGCAGCATTTGCAGCAACTGCGACGGGCAGGTTTGGTCACCAGCCGCAGGGCCGGAAAGGCCGTGATCTACCGCATGACGGACGACAAGACATTGGTTCTGATGGACCTTCTTCGTCAGATCGCCCAACAAAATCTGTCGGTTGTGGATGATATCCTGCAAGGTCTGACAAATGGCCCCGCACCCGATCCGATCACCCGCGCCGAACTTGACGCGCGGCTGACCGAGGGTTCGGTCACGCTGCTGGACATGCGGCCGGAGGATGAATTCGCCATGGGTCACATTCCCGGTGCGGTGCAGGTCGACCCGACCAGACTGGATGCACTGGCGTCGACCCTGAACCCCGCCACCGAAATCATTGCATATTGTCGCGGGCCTTACTGCGTTTACGCCCATCAGGCCGTTGCTCGCCTGCACCAGCTGGGCCTTCAAGCACGCCGGTTGGAAGGAGGACTGCCGGAATGGCGGGCCGATGGGCGGCAAGTTCAGTCGTCGGTTTCTGTCTGAGCATCCGACATCTCAGGTTTTCAGCGACCCAGACGTTTGGCGGGAAATGCCGGGTTTCATTGTTTGCAGATCTTGCGCACCAGGCGGGGAGTAATCGGACAATCGCGGACCCAATGGGCGCGACTTGGCAAGTCGAGTGACGGAGACGCCATCGGAATGATTGGCGCGCAGCAGGGAAGAATAATTGTCATCCAGGCCCAGGGGGAAGCCAACATGGCCGCCAAAGCTGCGACCAAATATCGCACGTTGCCTGTGACCGATTTGGTCACTTGACCGAACAGCAGTAAGCTGCGGACCCACTGTGCCGAACGTCTCGCCGCCTGCGACGACGCAGTTGCTCTGATTCCACAGATCGCCGATCTGGAAACCGACGATGATCGCGAAATCATCCTTGGCGCAGCAGCACGGTGCCAAGACAACATCTCCATGCCGCTGCCGGGCCGTCTATACGGTGCCGCCTCCAGGATAGCGATTTGCAAGAAGATCGAACGCGGCCTGCTTGAAGGGGCTGACGCCGAGATGCAGCGCCGCGCAAAGTTCGGTTTCAAAAATTGCGATGCGCCCCAAGCCGGTAATAAAGCCCTGCGCATTGGCCCGTCAGGGCGAAATACGCTGCCGCACCGCCGTACGGTAGCATTTCCGGATGCCCAGAGCGCGGGCGTGAGCCGGGTCTGCGCCTGATCTGCATCAATACGAATACACGGGGGCGGTGTGATCCTCACGTCGCACCTTTGGCGTATTGCGGCGGCTTTCGCTTGGGTCGGCAGAAGGGCACAAACACAGGAAAGAGGCATATCATGGCGCATGTCGTTGTACTCGGAGGCGGTCTGGGGGGCACGATTGCGGCTTATGAATTGCGCGACACATTGGGCCCCGACCACCGGGTTTCCATTGTCACCCAAGGCAGCCATTTCTATTTCGTCCCTTCCAACCCTTGGGTCGGCGTGGGTTGGCGTGACCGCAAGGCGGTAGATGTGGACCTCGCCCCGGCCATGGCAAAGCGCGATATCGCCCTGCATTCACAAGGCGCCAAGCGGCTGAATCCGGCTGAGAAGCTGATCGAGATGACCGATGGCGCATCGATGGCTTATGACTACCTGATCATCGCAACCGGGCCGGATCTGGCATTTGACGAAATCGAAGGGTTCGGGCCTGCCGCACATACCCAATCGGTCTGTCACATCGACCACGCTCTGCAGACCAAGGCAGCAGTGGATGCGCTGATTGCCAATCCGGGGCCAGTCGTGATCGGCGCGGTGCAAGGCGCATCGTGCTTTGGGCCAGCTTATGAATTCGCATTTGTGTTGGACAAGGCGCTACGCGATGCAAAAGTGCGTGACCGCGTGCCGATGACTTTTGTAACCTCTGAACCTTACATCGGGCATTTGGGGCTAGACGGCGTGGGCGATACCAAGGGGCTCTTGGAAAGCGAACTGCGCCAGCACCACATCAAATGGGTCTGCAACGCGCGACTGGACAAGGCCGAGCCGGGCAAGCTGCTGGTGTCCGAAATGGCCGAGGACGGATCGGTATTGAAGGAACACGAGATTCCGCAGGTATTCACCATGATGCTGCCCGCCTTTCGCGGCGTCGAAGCAGTGCGCGGGATCGAGGGGCTGACCAATCCGCGTGGGTTCATTTTGGCCGACAAACACCAGAGTAACCCTGCCTTCCCTGAGATTTTCTCGGTCGGTGTCTGCGTGGCAATCCCGCCCATGGGCAAGACTCCGGTGCCGGTGGGCGTGCCCAAGACAGGCTTCATGATCGAATCTATGGTCACAGCGTCGGTCCACAACATCGCGCAATTGATCAAGGGAGAAGTCCCAGATGCCGAAGCGACATGGAACGCCTTTTGCCTTGCCGATTTTGGGGACGGTGGCATCGCCTTTGTCGCACAACCGCAAATCCCGCCGCGTAACGTCAACTGGTCGTCTTCCGGCAAATGGGTGCATGCAGCCAAGATCGCGTTTGAGAAGTACTTTCTCTATAAAATCCGGCGCGGCAAGTCCGAGCCTTTCTATGAACGCTTTGCCATGCAGGCACTTGGGATTACCAAACTGAAAGAGATCAAGGGGCCCAAAGTATCAGTCTAGCTGATCGCCCGCCGAATGGCACAGGGTCGAAGCAGAGTCGCTGAAGGGGCGCCGTTTGCTTGTGAGGTGCTTGTCAGGGCAACCAGACAAGCGGCACCTTAGAAGGCGGTATGGTCATTCCGCCTTCTGAGGTGCCATGCTTCAGTAAACTGAAGTAAGCCCACTCGGACGGATCGAGGCCAACACACGGACAGCCACGCCATGCCGCACGCGCTGATGCAGGTCGATCACGTCCTGATCAAGCAGGCGAATGCAGCCGGACGAGACTGCTTTACCAAGATACTCGGGCTCGCAGGCACCGTGAATCCGGTAAAGCGTGTCTTCACCATTCTGGAACAAATAAAGAGCGCGCGCACCAAGGGGATTTCCCGGCCCGGGGTCCATTCCGCCATTTGCCACAGAAAACGGCTCCAGTTCCGGTCGGCGTGCGATCATCGTTTCTGGCACCCTCCAGCGGGGCCAGCTTCTGCAAAACTGAAGCCGCGCAAGGCCTTGCCATTCGAACGCCGCAGCGCCGGTGCCCGCCCCATAACGCATGGCGCGACCGTCATCACCGATCAGATGCAGAAAACCGGCATCGGGGTCGACCACAATGGTGCCGGATGCCTCAAGCAGAAAGGGGTTGTCGACTTCCTGACGCCAGAGCCTGGGCGGCACGACCCCCTCGGGAACTGCCGGAACCGGATAGGGTTCGTCGGTGATGGCACCGTAGTGTGCGGGGAGCAGCGGGAAAACCTCAGTTTCCGGTCCAACCGGAGGCAGGGAAACGGCCTGAGGAGGCTTGGCGCAGGCTGAAAGCGCCGCGAAGGAGCCTCCGGCCACAAAGGCACGACGGGTGATCATTAAGTTGGTCCTTGATTGCTGATAATCGGCGGTGACCACGCGCGGGGCGCGGTCGCGAAAATCAGCAGGACCGGGGTGGATCGAGGGTTCCTCGGGGCGTCACCCCTCTCGGCAGCGTTCCAACTCCGGAGAGGAGCGAAGCCACGGACGTAACGGGACTCAATGGCAAGTTCGATGCGGGAATTGTTGCATATGGTCCGCAAGGTGAGCCCAAAAGCGCCGGTCCATGACATCGCTTGCGCTTTGGCGCTACTGAAGCCGCCGTTTGCTGCGTATCGCGTGATGCCGCGTTCTGGTCGCTATCATGGATAGCGACTGCGAGCCTCGCATTCTGCTGTATCTGTGCAGCACGGGCTGTGGCGTAGGCACCCCAAGGCATGACTGCCAAAATCAGGATGAAAATCGCAATCGAGCGGACAGTAACCATTCCAATGCCCTGGCGTCTATGTCATCAAACGTCAAGGCAGCAAAGGCAGAGCAAGATCAACTCGCCGCGAGCGCCCGCTGCCCAACTGATGAGATTGTTCCAGACTTCCCGGCCCTGCGGGCCCAAACCAGCCTTAGTGCGATAGCAGACGTGGTCTTGCCCGGCAGGACCGCCGGGATATTCCCGCAGCATTGCCTCAAAACACTCCACCACTCTCGTCCCTGCGACTGAGTCCATCTTCGAACAAAAAAGGTCGCTACCGCCCGATGATTTCAACCTTTCGCCGACATCCATACCTTTCTGGTGCCTTTGCATTCGCAGTTATACTGGCACTGTTCTTTGCAGCGCGCTTTACGACAAGCGCGGTGTATTGGGCTGGTCATCAGAGCGAACCCGTTCAACCCTGGATGACAGTGGGCTATGTCGGGCACAGCTGGGGCATTGACCCGCGCCAGATCGACCTGATCGCGGGGCTGCCATTACCTGATGGCCACCCCCTGACGTTGTCCGAAATTGCCGCCCGGGATGGCGCTCCGGTATCCGAGGTCATCGCGCGGGTTGAAGCTGCGGTCGCGCAGTTGAAAGGCGCATCAGAGTGACGGATTGGCTGCTCTCGCTGGTCCCGCAATATGGGTTGTGGCTGCTGGGCCTCGCGACCTTTGCGTCGTGCCTGGCGGTGCCTCTGCCGACTTCAACCCTGTTGCTTGCGGCGGGCGGGTTTGTCGCCGTGGGGGATTTGTCGCTTGTGTCCGTGGCCGTGGTTGCATTGGGAGGAGCCGTAGCGGGCGATCAGGTGGGATACTTCGGCGCACGGTGGTTCGGCGCGCCGCTAATCGAAACCTGGGGCAAGCGCGCCCCATCTCTGGCACGGGCAACAGACCAGCTGGCCAAAAGGGGCGGAGCGGCCGTGTTCTTTTCGCGCTGGCTGATGTCTGCGCTGGGGCCTTATGTCAATCTGGCGGCCGGAGCGGCCGGTCAACCTTGGCCACGGTTCACGCTATGGGGCGTGCTGGGTGAAGTCGTTTGGGTCGGCATCTATCTGGGGCTCGGCTATGGCTTCATCGGCAACCTCGAGGCCGCCTCGGACATGGCGATCAGCTGGCTTGGCTTCGTGACGGCGGCGGCTGTTGCGTTGGGTTTGGGGGCTTGGCTGATCGCCAGCGTGCGCGCAGATCGCGGCAGATCCCAGTCTAGCTAATGGCCCAGCGGATGGCATAGGCAACGACGCCCAAAGCCGCCACGCTGGCCAACCAATAGAGCGCGAACCAGCCCAGTCTGGCGGCCAGCGGATACTTCCGCGTATGCATCAGTGATACCCCCCGACGGCCTTCACCTTGCCGCGGAACACCCAGTAGGAATAGACGGTGTAGCCCAGGATCAGTGGGACAAGCACCACCGCGCCAACCAGAAGGAACGACAGGCTGTTGTCGGGTGCGGCAGCGTCCCAGATCGACACTGAATGGGGCACGATGTTGGGGTAGAAGCTGATGCCGATCCCGATGAAGCTGAGCACGAAGAGGGACAGGGCCGCCAGAAACGGGCTGGTCTCGCGTCGTTCGGTCAGGCCCTTGAACAGCACATAGGCCGCCGCCAGCACCAGCAGCGGCACCGGAATGGCCAGCAGGATCTGCGGCCAGCCAAACCAGCGCGCGGCATAAAGCGGGTTCAGAAATGGGGTCCACAGGCTGACCGCACCGATCATCGCAAGGGTCATGGGTGCTGCCCAGAAGGCGATGGCATAGGCGCGGCGCTGCACATGATCCTCTGTTTTCAGGATCAGCCAGGTGGCACCCAAAAGCGCATAGCCCACCACCAGTGCCACGCCTGTAAACAGGCTGAATGGCGTGAGCCAATCCCACCAACCACCCGCATAGGCGCGGCCCTCGACCTTGATCCCTTGCACCAGTGCGCCAAGAGCAACCCCTTGGGCAAAGGCCGCGACGGTCGAACCGAAGGCAAAAGCCCAGTCCCACAGGAACTGCCCGCGCCGGGTTTTCCAACGAAACTCGAAGGCCACCCCGCGAAACACCAGTGCCAGAAGCATGATGATAATTGGCGCATAAAGGGCAGGCATGATGATGGAATAGGCTAGCGGAAACACCGCAAACAGCCCGCCGCCCCCCAGCACCAGCCAGGTTTCATTGCCGTCCCAGACCGGGGCGACCGAGTTCATCATTTCGTCCTTGTTCGCCTCGCCCTGCACCAGCGGGAACAGGATGCCGACGCCGAGGTCGAAACCGTCGAGCACTACATAGGCGAGCACGGCAAAGGCGATCAGCCCGGCCCAGATCAGCGGAAGGTCCAGTGTCATGCCCGTGCCCCCTGATCGTTCAGCATTCCATCGCCATCCGCATCCATCGCGGGCGCAGGCATGATGCCACCTGCGCGCACCGGCTCATCCGTTGGCAGGCCGGTTTCGCCCGGATGCGGCGGTTTGTTCATCAGCCGCAGGATGTAGAATATTCCTGCCCCGAACAAAGTGAAATAGACCACGATGAAAGCCACCAGCGACGTGCCGACGGCAGCGGCATCAATCGACGACGCTGACTGCGCCGTGGTCAGCAGGC
Source organism: Paracoccaceae bacterium (assembly GCA_043736155.1). Classification (GTDB taxonomy): domain Bacteria; phylum Pseudomonadota; class Alphaproteobacteria; order Rhodobacterales; family Rhodobacteraceae; genus JANNRR01. The sequence continues at coordinate 19,614 of JAYTDA010000298.1, forward strand.
CGTAGACTGTATAGGGCTGCCGTCCCACTTCGGTCGTGATCCAGCCTGCAAGCACGGCGACAAAGCCGGACGGCCCCATCAGTATCGACGCGCGGTAAAGCCATGGCGCATTGTAAAGCTGGCGGCGGACGCGGGCGATCAGGCTCCACAGCCCCAGACCCAGCATGGCAAAGCCGATGCCAACCATAACCCGGAAGCTCCAGAACACGATCGCGACCGGGGGTTCCAGCGCATCGTCGATGGTATCAAGACCCGCAAGCGGTGCCGTCAGATCATGCTTCAGGATGAGGGACGAGAGGTAGGGAATCTGGATGGCATAGTCGATGCGCTTTTCCGCCGGGTTCGGAATGCCGAACAGGATCAGCGGCGCGCCATCGGGATGGCTGCCATAGTGCCCTTCCATCGCCATGACCTTGGCAGGCTGGTATTCCAGCGTGTTGATGCCATGCGCGTCCCCTGCACCGATCTGCAACGGGGCCACGACCACCGCCATCCACATCGCCATGGAGAACATCACCCGCGCGCCCTGATTGGAGCGGTCGCGCAGCAGATGAAGGGCACCCACAGCACCCACGACGAAAGCCGTCGTCAGGTAGGCCGCCAGCACCATGTGGACCAGCCGATACGGGAAGGACGGGTTGAAGATCACCGCCCACCAGCTTTCGACGATGAACTGCCCCTCGGCGTTCATGCCGTAGCCCGCCGGCGTCTGCATCCACGAGTTCACCGACAGGATCCAGAAGGCCGACATGAAGGTGCCCGCCGCTACCATCAGCGTGGCGAAAAAGTGCAGCCTTTCGCCGACCCGGATGCGGCCGAACAGCATCACCCCCAGAAAGCCTGCTTCAAGGAAGAATGCAGACAACACCTCATATCCCATCAGCGGCCCCAGAACCGGGCCGGTCTTGTCGGAAAACACGCTCCAGTTGGTGCCGAACTGGTAGGACATCACGATTCCGGACACGACGCCCATGCCGAAGGCCACGGCGAAGATCTTCTTCCAATAGTTGAACAGGTCCAGATAGACCGGCTTGCCCGTCGCCAGATGCAGCCCGTTTAGCACAGCTAAGTAGCTGGCAAGCCCGATGGAAAAGACCGGAAAGATGATGTGAAAGCTCACCGTGAAGGCGAACTGCATCCGGGCAAGATCAAGGGCCGAGATATCGGGCAACATGGGGAAACTCCGGTTCGGGTATCTGGCCGCCCTCCGGACCAAGGTTCGGGGGGCGGGGTGGCGTCAGAGCGTGGTTGTGCGCAGATACGGGCGGACTTCGGTCCAACCCTGCGGGAACAGCTTCTCTGCCTCAGGGGTCTTGATCGAGTTCGGAATGATCACCACGCCACCCGGCACCCAGTCGGCGGGGGTCGCAATGTGTTCGGCATCTGCCGTCTGCAGCGCGTCGATTACGCGCAGGATTTCGTCGAAATTCCGGCCCACATTCATCGGATAGGTCATCGTCAGGCGGATCTTCTTGTCCGGGTCGATGATGAAGACCGTCCGCACGGCGGCGGTTTCGCTTTCATGCGGGTGGATCATGCCGTAAAGCCGCGCCACCGTGCAGTCGGAGTCGGCCACGATCGGGAAGGTGACATGCGTGTGCTGTGTGTCATTCACATCGGCGATCCATTTTAGATGCTCCGCCACACTGTCGGTGGACAGGCCGAGCGGTTTGACGTGACGCTTGGCGAAAGCATCGGCCAGTTGGGCGGTGCGGCCCACTTCGGTGGTGCAGACCGGCGTGAAATCGCCGGGGTGGCTGAAGAAGAACACCCAGTCGCCGCCGATCCAGTCGTGTAGGTGGATCTTGCCGGTCGAGGTGTCGGCGGTGAAGTCCGGGGCGGTATCGCCGATGTTGAGGCTCATGCGTCGTCTCCCGAAAGCGGGGCGGTCATCCCGGCAACCGGGGTTTCCGGTGCCGCGCCTGTCGGGCGTTATCACGGGCAAGGTCGATCATTCCTGATCCGCGTCAATCGGCCCGCCGGACCGAAGGGCAAACGAATCGCTGGTTGTTGTCCTAAATCATCATTTTCCGCACAACTATTGTAGCGTGGGTTGAAAAGTTGTATCTGTTTTGGAGCTTTTTGACGCAGGAGGTGCCCCGCGTGCGTCTGACTCAGTATTCGACCTTTGCCCTGCGGACCCTCCAGTATGTGGCACTGCGGGACCCCACCATCGTGACGGTTGACGAAGTGTCACGGGCCCATCGGATTTCCAAGGCGCATCTGGTGAAGGTGTCGCATGAACTGGGCCAGCGCGGCTACATCCAGACGATTCGCGGACGCAATGGCGGCATGCGCCTGGCCCGGCCTGCCGATCAGATCACCGTGGGCGAGGTAGTGCGCTGGACCGAAGCGCCGCTGGAGCTGGTCGAGTGTTTCAACCCGGACACCAACACCTGCCCGCTGGAAGGCGTGTGCCACCTATCACGCGGAATACAAAGGGCTTTGCGCGCCTTCCTGTCCGTGCTGGACGACATGACCATTGCCGACATCACGGTCAATCGCGGCGTTCTTCTGGATCGGCTCGCCCCTCAGCTTTCGGGCGCGCAGTAAACCCGGTATAGGGTTTCCAGCACGGCCTGCACCTCTGCGCTGGCCAGTCTGTAATAGATGGTCTGCCCGTCGCGGCGGGTCGAGACCAGCCTCAACGCGCGCATCTTGCCCAGATGCTGCGAGAGGGCGGCAGGGGTCAGCTGCACGATCTCGGCCAGATCGCCGACCGATTTCTCGCCCGCCAGAAGCGTGCACATCACCAGAAGACGCTTTGGGTTGGCCATCGCGGCCAGCGTGGCCGCAACCTCCTCAGCGCGCGCTTCGAGCGGATTTATAGTTTCATAGGCGATGTCTGTTTTCATGCTTGACACTTTAGCACTTGCGAAGATACAAAGCAACATCACTCGTCCTCAAGGAGGCAAAAATGGCAAATGTCGGATCACTTGATCGCACGCTTCGCTTTATCGTCGGGGCCGTTCTGTTGGCATCGCCGTTCCTGCCGCCGTTTGCCGCGTTCTTTGCGGCCTGGGGGGCTTGGAAGTTCGCCGTGGCGGCAGTAGGCGTTGTGATGCTTGGTACCGCGATCTTCCGGTTCTGCCCGGCCTATGCCCTTCTGGGTATCCGGACCTGCCCGATCACCAAGGGCTGACCCTGCCTGGCCGCGTGACGACCGCCGGCTGATCTGTGTCAGGTCACCGACCACCCGAACGTGACCTACTGAAAGAAAGTCGGCGTGCATTCGTCGGCAGCTTATTTTTTTGCATTCCAGAACCCGGAGCCCCTGCGCCAATGATTACAACCTTCACTCCCTATGCCTCGCTGTTCGGTGGCATCCTGATCGGTCTTGGGGCCGTGATCCTGATGGCCTTCAATGGCCGGATCGCGGGCATGACGGCCATGCTGGGCGGCGTGCTGGAGCCGCGCAATCCCGATAGTTTCTGGCGACTGGCCTTTCTGGCGGGTGCTGTTGCGGCCCCGCTGATCGCTACTCTGTTGGGGGCCGAGTTCAGCTTTGCCTCGCCCACAACCGGCGTGTTGCTGGCGCTTGGCGGCGTCATCGTCGGCGTTGGCGTGACCTACGGGTCGGGCTGCACGTCCGGGCATGGTGTGTGCGGGTTGGCCCGACTGTCGCCGCGCTCGCTGGTCGCAACGCTCACTTTCATGGCCACGACCTTTGCCACTGTCACCCTGATCCGCCACGGCTTTGGAGGCTGAACGCATGAACCGCATCCTTTCCGCCCTCGTCGCCGGTCTGATCTTTGGGCTTGGCATCGCCATCTCTGGCATGGGTGACCCCGCCAAGGTGCTGAACTTCTTTGACCCCTTCGGAACTTGGGATCCCAGCCTTGCCTTCGTGATGGGCGGCGCACTGATCACGGCTGCGATCGGCTATCGCCTGATCTTTGGCGCACGGTCGGCGCCGGTGTTCGATGTGAAATTCCACCTGCCCACCAGCAAGGTGATCGACGCCAAACTGGTTGGTGGATCGGCCCTGTTCGGTGTGGGCTGGGGCATCTCCGGGTTCTGCCCCGGTGGCGCCATTCCAGCGCTCGGCTTTGCGCCCTGGCCGACCGCCCTGTTCCTGCTCTCGATGGGGGGCGGCATCCTGCTGGCCCGCTGGCTGCAAGCCTTGCCCCGTCGACAAACCGCCTGACCCCTTCAAGGAGGATAGACCCATGACCGCCTTTGCCCCGATCCCCCATCCCGTCGACCTTTCAGTCAAGCCCGAGGTCACGGCCTTCTTCGATGAACCCACGAACACCGTGACCTATGTCGTTCGCGACCCGGCGAGCATGTCCTGCGCCGTGATCGATTCTGTGATGGACATCGACTATGCCGCAGGCCGCATCACATATACTTCGGCCGATGCGGTCATCGACTTCATCAAAGCTCACGGCCTGACGCTCGAATGGCTGATCGAGACGCATGTCCATGCCGACCACCTGTCGGGCGCGCCTTACATTCAGGGCAAGCTCGGCGGCAAGATCGGCATCGGCGAGAATATCACCATCGTGCAGGACAGCTTCGGCAAGGTGTTCAACGAAGGCACCGAGTTCCAGCGCGATGGCAGCCAGTTCGACCGGCTGTTCAAGGATGGCGATACTTACACCATTGGCGGCATGACCGCCTTTGCCATGCACACGCCCGGCCATACGCCTGCCTGCATGACGCATGTCATCGGCGATACCGCCTTTGTCGGGGATACGTTGTTCATGCCCGACGGCGGCTCGGCCCGCGCCGATTTCCCGGGCGGCGACGCGCGTACGCTTTACAGGTCGATCAAGCGAGTGCTGTCGATGCCAGACGTCATGCGGCTGTTCATGTGCCACGACTACGGCCCGAATGGCCGCGAAATCCGCTGGGAAACCACTGTGGCTGAACAGAACGCCCACAACATCCATGTCCATGACGGCATCACCGAGGATCAGTTCGTGCAGGTTCGTGAGGCCCGCGATGCGACACTGGCCATGCCAAAACTGATCATCCCGTCCTTGCAGGTGAACATGCGCGGCGGCGATCTGCCCGAACCGGACGAGAGCGGCAAGCGGTTCCTGAAAGTGCCGATCAACGGGTTGTAAGCGCCCGACCCCGTTTTCCCAGTTCAGTACAAGGATACGTCGCAATGACCATCAAGACCATCACCCCGACCCTGTCGGTGTCCCCCCAGATCCTGCCGAACCAGGTGGCATCTCTGGCCAAGTCCGGGTTCAAGTCGATCATCTGCAACCTGCCAGACGGTGAGTGCGGCGCCGGTCATCCAGGCTTTGATCAGATCGCGGCGGCCGCGAAGGCTGCGGGAATGCAATCCGCTTATCTGCCCATCGTTCCGGGCCAAGCCGGTCCGGTCGAGGCGGCGGCGTTTCGCGATCTTCTGAACCGTCTGCCCACCCCCATCGTCGCCTTCTGTCGGTCCGGCAACCGGTCCGCATCGATGTGGACCCTGTCGCAGACAACCCGGGCCTAAGGCCAAAACAGAAAAAACGCTTTGGGAGGAGACTTGTCCATGACCGCCAAACCGATCACGCCCACCCTGTCGGTCTCCGAGCAGCTTCTGCCCGAGGAGATGGCGGCACTTGCCGGTGCCGGGTTCAAGTCGATCATCTGCAACCGCCCGGATGGCGAAGGGGCGGATCAGCCGTCGTTTGCCGAAATCAAGGCGGCGGCAAAGGAGGCAGGATTGAAGGCCGCCTATCTGCCGATCGTGTCGGGCAAGGTTGGCGATGCGGATGCTGTGGCTTTTGGCGCGGCGATGGACAATTTGCCGAAACCGATCCTGGCCTATTGCCGCACCGGCACAAGGTCGGCGACGCTCTGGTCGCTGTCCGAAGGCGGGCGAGGGCGGCCCTTGCCCGAGATCATCACCGCGACCAAGGCGGCGGGATACGACACATCGCCTGACCCGCGTGGATGGCCCGGCGAGGACTGCGTGGTTCACCCAAACCAAAGCCGATGGCACGATGGAAACGGTCGAAACCGCGTCTGACATGATCCATGTCGTCACGCCGCAGGTGGCCCCGGATTTCGTCCGCGTCTCGCCGCTGGCCGATGCAGCGGGCTGGGTCGATGTCGATCAGGCCACCCTGCAGCACAAGACGCTGCCCAACATCTTTTCGCTGGGCGATGTCTGCAACGCCCCCAATGCCAAGACCGCCGCCGCCGCCCGCAAGCAGGCCCCGGTGGTGGCGCATAACCTGTTGAAGGATCTGGGTGCGATCAAGGGTGCAGATGTGGCCTATGACGGCTACGGCTCCTGCCCGCTGACGGTGGAGCGGGGCAAGATCGTGCTGGCCGAATTCGGCTATGGCGGCAAGCTGCTGCCCTCCTTTCCCGGCTGGCTGATCGACGGCACCAAGCCCAGCCATCTGGCCTGGTTACTGAAGGAACAGATGCTGCCGCCGATCTACTGGAAAGCCATGCTACGCGGGCGCGAATGGATGGCCAAACCGCAACCCGTGACCGCCGCATAATCCCGAAAAGGCAATTCTCGTGACCTCCCTCAAGTCCCTTCTGCCCATCCTCGGCTGGGCCCCGGCCTATACAAAAACCGAAGCGCAAAGCGATCTCGTCGCCGCCGTGATCGTGACGATCATGCTGGTACCGCAAAGCCTGGCCTATGCGATGCTGGCAGGCCTCCCGCCGCAGGTGGGGCTTTATGCTTCGATCCTGCCGCTGATTGCCTATGCGATCTTCGGCACAAGCCGGGCGCTGGCGGTGGGGCCGGTGGCGGTGGTGTCCTTGATGACCGCGGCGGCGGTGGGGCAAGTGGCAGCCCCCGGGAGTGCGGAATATCTGACCGCCGCAATCACGCTGGCTTTCCTGTCGGGTCTCGTGCTGGTCGCGATGTCGGTTCTGCGGCTAGGGTTCATGGCCAATTTCCTGTCGCATCCGGTGATTTCGGGCTTCATCACCGCTTCTGGCATCCTGATCGCCACAAGCCAGTTGAAGCACATTCTGGGGATCAAGGCAGACGGTGATACCTTGCCGCATTTGCTGACCGGCATTTACGAAGGGATCGGCGGGATCAATATCTATACAATCGTGATTGGCGTTGCCGCGACTGCTTTCCTGTTCTGGACCCGCAAACAGTTGAAACCCTTGCTGCTAGGGCGCGGATTGCGACCCCGGGTCGCTGACCTGATCGCCAAGGC
>JAYTDA010000299.1:0-5178 GCA_043736155.1 Paracoccaceae bacterium
GATCCAGCCTGCTGCATACGGTGGAACGGGGGTGGGCGGGCGTGACGGATGTAGTCCCGATCCTGCTGTTCATCCTGACCGGTCTTTATGGCGCCAACCGGCAGTTCTGGCGGCTTGCCCCGCTGCCTGCGGCAGGGCTGACAGCCCTGTTCCTGCCCTATGCCGCCGCCACTGTGCCGCTGTTTGTCCGCATCCCCGGCCTTGGGTCTTCGGCAGGCTATGCCCCGGTGCCACTGCTGATCCTGATCTATGCCGCCCTGTTGCGGACCCGGCAGCCAGCGCCCGCGCGGGGTCTGGCCTTGGGGGGGTGGCTTATTGACCGTTTCGCTGATTGCCCGCAGCCTTGATCTGCCGCTGTGTGCCACAAACCCCAGTGGTACCCATTTTCTGTGGCATCTGTTGAATGCCGGGGTGCTTGCCCTGATGATGGAAACCCTGATCCGCAACCAGAAAGCCCACCCATGACCCTGTCTGACCTTGTGCTGTCGCAGCTGACTGACCCGTTCCGCCTCGGCATGCTGGTGTTTCTGGTGCTGACAGCGGCACGGACCCGCGCAGTGAATGGCATCCTGATTCCGGTAATCGCCGGTGCAGTGTTCGTTGCCCTGATCATCCCGCTGTTCCTGAACCCGGCTGCAGACGACACGATGCGCCAGATCGCTGTCGGCACTGCCGTCAACGCCGCATTGCTGGGGCTGTATTACGGCGCCAGATCGGTGCTGTGGCGCAAATGATCCCTGCGGTTCTTGCAGCCCCGGTCGCCCGGCGCTAAACGGGGCCCCATGCCAAGGGGAGCCTGCTGATGAGCATCGACACCGATACCGCCCGAAAGGTTGCCAAACTGGCCCGCATCGCGGTGGCAGAGCAGGATCTGCCCAGGCTGGCAGAGCAGCTGTCCGGCATCCTTGGGTTCATGGAGCAGTTGAACGAGGTGGATGTGACCGGGATTGAACCGATGACCTCTGTCACCCCGATGCAGCTGAAACGGCGGGTCGATCAGGTCACCGATGGCGGCTACCCCGCGCAAATTCTGGCCAATGCCCCCGATGCCCGCGAAGGGTTCTTTGCCGTGCCAAAGGTGGTCGAATGAGCCTGAACAGCCTGACAATTGCCGCTGCCCGCGATGCACTGGCCAAGGGGGATCTGACTTCGGTGGAACTGACCGGGGCCTGTCTCTCGGCGATAGACGGTGGCGCTGCGCTGAATGCCTTTGTGCACAAGACGCCGGAAATTGCGCTGGTGCAAGCCAGGGCCGCCGATGCGCGGCGCGGCACCGGGGCCGGGGCGCTGAACGGCATCCCACTGGGGATCAAGGATCTGTATTGCACCAAGGGGGTGGCATCACAGGCGGCATCGAACATTCTGGCGGGGTTCAAGCCGGAATATGAATCGACCGTGACCCAGCAGCTTTGGGATGCCGGTGCGGTGATGCTGGGCAAACTGAACATGGATGAGTTTGCCATGGGGTCGTCGAACGAAACCTCTGCCTATGGCAATGCCGTCAGCCCGTGGCGACGCCGCAATGACAATTCGGCGCTGACCCCCGGCGGATCATCCGGCGGGTCTGCCGCTGCGGTGGCGGCTGATCTGTGTCTGGCGGCAACCGGCACCGATACCGGCGGGTCGATCCGCCAGCCTGCCGCCTTTACCGGCATTGTCGGGATCAAGCCGACCTACGGGCGCTGCAGCCGCTGGGGCATCGTGGCCTTTGCCTCCTCGCTCGATCAGGCCGGGCCGATGACCAGGACGGTGCGGGATGCAGCAATCATGCTGGGCGTGATGGCAGGCCATGACCCCAGGGATTCCACCAGCGCCGACCTGGCCGTGCCGGATTTCGAGGCGGCACTAACCGGCGATATCCGTGGCAAAAAGATCGGCATTCCCCGTGAATACCGGATGGATGGGATGCCGGAGGAAATTGAAAAACTGTGGGCCGAGGGCACCGCGATGATGCGCGACGCCGGGGCGACGATTGTCGACATCAGCTTGCCGCATACGAAATACGCCCTGCCCGCCTATTACGTGATTGCCCCTGCCGAGGCGTCCTCCAACCTGGCGCGGTATGACGGGGTGCGCTATGGCCACCGCGCCAAACTGGCGCAGGGCGACGGCATTACCCAGATGTATGAAAAGACCCGCGCGACAGGCTTTGGCGCCGAGGTGCAACGGCGGATCATGATCGGTACCTATGTGCTGTCCGCCGGGTTTTACGATGCCTATTACAACCGCGCCCGCAAGGTCCGCAGCCTGATCAGGCGCGACTTTGAACTGGTCTTTGCGACTGGGATCGATGCGATCCTGACACCGGCAACCCCTTCGGCGGCCTTTGGTCTGGGCGAAATGACCGATGCTGATCCGGTGGCGATGTATCTCAACGATGTCTTTACCGTTACCGTCAACCTTGCCGGGTTGCCGGGCATTGCGGTGCCGACCGGGCTGGACCATCAGGGATTGCCGCTTGGGTTGCAACTGATCGGGCGGCCGTGGGACGAGGCGGGGCTGCTCAATCACGCCTATGTGCTGGAACGGGCCGCAGGCTTTGTTTCCAAACCGGCGAAATGGTGGTAAGCGGCGAAAAAACCGGGTTTGCGGCAGGGGCTGTGGACAAAGGCAGGCAAAGGGCTGAAACGTGATGATGCGGGTTGCAGGGGTGATGCTGGCTGTTCTGGCACTGACGGCGTGTGGGCCACAGGTGCCGGATTCGGGTGTGGGATTTGAAAGCTACCCCGACTATATCCGCAACCGCGAAGCCGGGTTGAATGGGGCTGCGCCGCAAACCGTTTTGCCCCCCGCTGCTGGCACCCAACCTGCCCCGGAAAACCGCGATTTCATTCCCGCCGGGATTGCGCGCCAAAGTGGTGAAATGGACGCCGTTGGCGGTATTCCCGGGGCTGCGACGATTTCGGATGAACAGGAATTCTCGGCCGTATCGGCGCGCGAAACCATTGCCAGCGACGCAGAACGGCTGGCGCAGCAGCGTGCCACCTATACGCAGATCGCCCCGACCGCCTTGCCGCAGCGCGAAGGCACCGCCGGCCCCAATATCGTGGACTTTGCCTTGCGCTCCACCAACCGATTGGGGGAACCGGTCTACAACCGCAATAACCCGTTCCGTGAAAAGCAGTCAGTCATCGCCTGTGGCAAATTTCCCAGTTCGGATCAGGCGCAGATCGAGTTTCTGGCCCGTGGCGGCCCGGATCGTGACCCTAAAAGTCTGGATCCCGATGGCGATGGCTTTGCCTGCGGCTGGGACCCGACGCCGTTCCGCAGCGCGCTGAACTGACGGTTGCCCCCGGTCTGGCACCCCAGCCCGAATTTCGGCCCAAGACGGGGCGGTGCGCGCCCTTCGCTGATCGTGATCCACTATACAGCGATGGCCAGCACCGCCGAGGCGCTGGTCCGGCTTTGCGACCCGGGTGCCGAGGTTTCTGCCCACTATCTGATCGCGGAAAGCGGCGAGGTCCTTGCACTGGTGGCCGAGGAGATGCGGGCCTGGCACGCCGGTGCCGGTGAATGGGCCGGGATCACCGATGTAAACTCCCACTCGATCGGCATTGAACTGGCAAACCCCGGGGATCGCCCCTTTGCCCACCGCCAGATGCAGGCGCTGGAGCGGCTGTTGCCGCAGATCATGGCCCGCTGGTCGATCCTTCCGCGTAATGTCATCGGCCATTCCGACATGGCCCCCAGCCGCAAAGGTGACCCCGGGCGGCGGTTCGACTGGCGCAGGCTGGCGTTGCGGGGGTTTTCGGTCTGGCCAGAGCCGCGTCCGGCCCTGCCCGACCGTTTTGCAGCCGATCTGGCCGCCTTCGGCTATCCTGCGGTGCCGCCCGAACATTTGTTGGCGGCGTTTCGCCTGCGGTTTCGCCCTGGCACTTCTGGCCCGCAGCGCTCCCAAGACGCCGAGATGGCGGCGGGGCTGGCAGGGCTGTACCGGCCATGAAACTGCAACGCTGGATCATCGTGGTCCTGCTGGCGGGTGCTGCAGCGATCTGTGGCTTGCTGTACCTGATCGGCATCAGCGCCGCAGACCCGGTAGAAAAGCGGCTCGCCTTTGCCATTGCCAGAATGACTACCGGCTTGCTGGTGATCTGGGTCTGGCTGGGGGGGGCGCTGATGCTGCGGTTTCGCCACAGGATCAAGGCGCTGGTTCAGACTGCCCCGTTCGATTGGCGACTGAAATTCGTGCTGTTCGCCACATTTCTGGCCTGTCTGGAAGAGGGGGTGACGGTGACAATGACCAACCTTGCCCCCCTGTTCGGCTCTCGGATCGGCGAAGCCTATATCACCGCCTCCGCCAACTATCTGGATGTCATCGCCTTGCACTCGGTGGTGGTGTTCATCCCGTTCTTCATCGTGATGGCTCTGCTGTTGTCGCGCTACCGCTTTACACCCTTTGCGCTGTTTATCAGCTTTGGTCTGGTGGGCACCTGTGCCGAGGCGATCTATGCCGCCAGCCCCACGGCTTTCGCGGCGTTTCCGCTGTGGTGCTTTGTCTATGGTCTGATGGTGTGGCTGCCTGCATTTTGTCTGCCCGGCCGCCCTGCTGCCCGAACCCCCGGCCCATTGGCACATCTGCTGCTGGCCCCCGCGATCCTGATCCTGTCGCTGCCGCTGATTGCGCCGCTGGTGTACCTGATTGCGGTGGTGCTGCAGCACCCTGCCATCGACTTTGCACCGGTGCGATAGGCGCTTCAGCCCTGCAGTTCCGATTGACGTGCAGGACCACAGGGCTTAAGCCGCCCCCTGTGCGGATGGCCGGACGGCCGCGGGTCTGGCAACAGGCGCGAGGAAAGTCCGGACTCCATGAAGCGAGGGTGCCGGGTAACGCCCGGCTGGGGTAACCCAAGGGAAAGCGCCACAGAGAAGAGACAGCCACGGGTTCGCCCATGGCAATGGTGAAACGGCGGGGTAAAGCCCACCGCAGGACTGGCAACAGGCCTGGCACGGCAAGCCCCACCCGGAGCAATGCCGAATAGGGGCCTCGTGCGGCCAAGTCCGCAAGGAAACTGCCGCAGGGACGCTTCATCCCGGGGCCCGGGTTGGCAGCTTGACCCGCACCGGTAACGGTGCGGGCAGAGGAATGGTCGTCAAAGGGGTGCAAACCCCGGAACAGAATCCGGCTTACAGGCCATCCGCACAAATGGCCTGCTTGGGCCCCCCCTTCGGCGGGAAACC
>JAYTDA010000300.1:0-2999 GCA_043736155.1 Paracoccaceae bacterium
CGAGGTCTTCGCCACCGTCCTGCTGGAGGAAACCGGCGTCGCCGTGGTCTTCGGCGCGGCCTTCGGGCTTTCGCCAAACTTCCGGGTCAGCTACGCTACCTCCGACGCGGTGCTGACCGAGGCCTGCACCCGCATCCAGCGGTTCTGCGCCTCGCTCGTCTGAGGGACGTTTCATGGCTGACCGGATCACCGCCAACCTGCCTGCCCGCAATTTCGACGCGACCATCGCGTTTTACGGCAGGCTGGGGTTCGCGGTCGGCTTTCACGACGCAGGCTGGCTGATCCTGAACCGGGGGGCGCTGGAACTGGAGTTTTTTCCGCATCCGGGGCTTGTGCCACGCGACAGCTGGTTCAGCGCCTGCATCCGGGTCGATGATCTCGACGGGCTTCTGGCCAGCTGGCGCAAGGCCGGATTGCCGGACGATGATCGGTCGGTTCCCCGGCTGACCGGCGCGGTCAAGCTGCCAGAGGTGCCGCGGATGTTCGCGCTGGTCGACGAAGACGGCTCGCTGCTGCGCGTTCTGGAAAACGGGGGCAAAGATGGCGGGTGATCTGCCGGACTATTACTTTCGCATCCGTGACAATGGCGCGGTGGTGTTCCGCATCGACACCGAAAACCGCCAGCGCCGGATCGAGATGGAAGAGATTGCCACCGTCAACGTCAAGAACGGCAATGTGAAGCCGCATGGCGACCGGGCGCTGAGCGCGCCCGAGGCAAAGCTGATCCGCGATTGGGTGGCGGCGCGGCAGGCGCTGCTGGCCGAGCGCGATGTCGATGACATTCTGCGGGCGGTGGATCATCTGAACCTGACGACGCAGTGGGTGCAGTCCAAGGCCACCGATGCGCAGCTGGATGCGGTGACCGACACGCTGTTGCTGGCCATGCACGACCTGCGCAGCACGCTGGTGCGACGCAAGGCCGACCGGCTGGCCAAGGGCGAGGCGGCGGAATGACGGCACCCGCCTACCGGGCCGAGATCGACGGCCTTCGCGCGCTGGCCGTCATCGCCGTCGTGCTGTTTCACGCAAGGGTGCCGGGGCTTACCGGCGGCTTCATCGGCGTCGACATCTTCTTTGTCATTTCCGGCTTTCTGATCACCCTGATCCTGCTCCACGACATCGAGGCCCGGGCGTTTTCCCTGCTGAGGTTCTATGAACGCCGGGCGCGCAGAATCCTTCCGGCGCTGTTCCTCGTGGTCGCGGTCACCGCGCCGCTGGCCTGGGCCATCATGCTGCCCTCGCAACGGCAGGCGATGTCCGAAAGCATGGCGGCCCTGGCCATCTTCATCTCCAACCTGCTGTTTGGGGCGCAACAGGGCTATTTTCGACCGGAAGCCGCCGAGATCCCGTTCCTTCACACCTGGAGCCTGTCGGTGGAGGAGCAGTTCTACGTCTTTTTCCCGCTGCTGCTGGCGTTCCTGTGGAAATTCGGGCCGGGGCTGACCGTGGCGGTGTTGGCCGCCTTGCTGGTGGCGAGCCTCGCCCTCGCCCAATACGGCAGCATCAGCGACCCATCGCGCAATTTCTTCTTCACCGGGTCACGGATCTGGGAGCTGATGGCCGGGGCGTTGACCGCGCTGGCCGAGCGGCGCTTCGGGCGGCAGGCGCGGCCGGTCCCGGCGCTGATCGGCGTGCTGGCGCTGGCCTTGCCGCTGGTGCTGTTCGACGAAGAGACCCCCAATCCTTCACTCTGGACCGCGATCCCGGTGGCGGGCACCGCGCTTTTCCTGTTTTACGGTCGCAGCGGCACTGTCATGGCGAGACTGTTCAGCGTGCCTCCGGTGGTGGCCATCGGCCTTGTCAGCTATTCGGCCTATCTCTGGCATCAGCCGCTGTTCGCCCTTGCCCGGCTGACCACCGGGGCCGAGCCGCCGCCCCTGCTGATGGCCGGGCTGGTCGCAGCGACATTCGCGCTGGCAGCGCTCAGCTGGCGCTTTGTCGAGCTGCCGTTCCGCCGCCCGCCGCAGCTTCTGCCCCGCCGCCGGGCGCTGTTCGGTGCGGGCGTTGCCGGGCTGGCGCTGATGTTGGGGCTGGGGGTGGCCGGTTGGGCGGTGAAAGGCAACGAGACGGGGTGGCTCGCCGCCAATCCCGACAAGGCGCCGACCTACCTGCTGCTGGCCAAAGCCCGCGGTGCCGCCAACCAGTTGCCGGATTTCGGACCCTGCCGGTTCAACCTCCCCCAGTTTGACGCGGCGGCCGACCAGAGGATCAGCGATTGCGTCGCGGCCCATGGTCCGGCTCTGGTCATTCTTGGCGACAGCCATGCCATTGATGTCTATGCCGGTCTGGCGCGGCTGGCCAGCGATGCGCATTTCGTGCTGGGGGCCACCACCGGCGGCTGCCGGCTCGACAAGGCCGACACCGGCTGCCCGCTTTTCGGCTTTGCCGAGACCGCCAAGGCCCATCCCGACTGGTTTGACCAGGTGCTGTTCGTGCAGGCGGGGGTGCCAATGCTGCTGTCGGCGAACGGCACCCAAGGCTCGCGGCAGATGTTCCGGCGTCTTGCCTGGAACCGGCCTGTGCCGCACCTGACACCCGATCGCGCCGAAATTGCCGCCAACCTCGCCTTTCTGACCGGGATCGCCGCTGCTGTGACGGTGCGCTGGATCGCCCCCCGGATCGAGCCTCAGGTGCCGCCTGCCAAGGTCTTGCAAGACACCTGCGCCGCCACCTTCGCACTGCGCCCTGGGCTGGTTGACACCTTTCAGCGCCTCGACGCCGCCATCTCCGCAGCGCTCGCGGGCAGCCCGGTGGCCTATGAACCGCTCAGCCGCTTTCCATTCGACATGACCACCGATTTCCTCAACTGCCAGGTTGACTACTGGTCCGACGGCGACCACTGGAGCCCGGCTGGCGAGGATTATTTTGCCGCGCGGCTGATTGCGACCCTAGGTCTGGATCTGCGCTGACACATTTGGCGCGCGCATCCAGAACCGCCACATCATGCTGCCCGCCGCCGCGACAAGGCCGATCACCAGCCCCGACCACAGCCCGACCCC
>JAYTDA010000301.1:0-4799 GCA_043736155.1 Paracoccaceae bacterium
GTCCGGGGCGGCGTGCGGTGGGGTGAACCTGCCGGAACAGCGGGCCTGCCGTGCTGCGGGAACTGACCCTGTCGCACTTCCGCTCGCACCGCGCGGCGCGGCTCAGCCTCGACGGGCGGCCGGTGGCGCTGTTTGGTCCCAATGGTGCCGGTAAAACCAACGTGCTGGAGGCGGTGTCGCTGCTGTCGCCCGGTCGGGGTCTGCGCCGGGCCGGCAATGACGAGATTGCCCGCCAGCCCGAGGCGCTGGGCTGGAAAGTCAGTGCCAGCATCACCGGGCACGAGGTGGAAACCTGGGCAGAGCCGGGGCAAGGCCGCGAGGTGCGGATCGATGGCAAAGCCGCCACCCAGCTGGCGCTGGGGCGGATTGCCCGAGTGCTGTGGCTGGTGCCTGCAATGGACCGGCTTTGGCTGGATGGTGCCGAGGCGCGGCGGCGGTTTCTGGACCGGATGGTGATGAGCTTTCACCCTGCCCATGCCGAAGCGGTGCTGGCCTATGACAAGGCGATGCGCGACCGCAACCGGCTGTTGAAGGATATGGTCACCGATGCCGCGTGGTATCTGGCGCTGGAGGGGCAGATGGCGGCGGTCGGGGCCGATATCGCCACCAACCGCCGCGCGGCGCTGGCGCGGATTGCCGCGGCGCAGTCCGATGCCGAAACCGCCTTTCCCGCCGCCGATCTGACGCTGACCGGGCCGGATGACCAACCAATGCCGGAAACTGCCGACGCTCTGGCAGAGGCGCTGGCGCAAGGCCGCCGCCGCGATCTGGCGGCGGGACGGACACTGGTGGGGCCGCACCGGGTCGACATGGCAGCGATCTATCACGCCAAGGCGGCTCCAGCCGCGCAATGTTCGACCGGTGAGCAAAAGGCGCTGCTGATCAGCCTGATTCTCGCCAATGCCCGCGCGCTGGCCCAGGATACCGGTACCCCGCCGGTGCTGCTGCTCGATGAGGTGGCGGCCCATCTTGACGCCAGCCGCCGCGCAGCACTGTATGAAGAGATCTGCCGGTTGGGGTCGCAGGCGATGATGACCGGGACCGGGGCGGAATTGTTTGACAGTCTGGCCAGTCGTGCCCAGTTTCTGGAGGTGACTGAAGTGGGCGGCCTGTCTGCCATCGCCGAAAGGGGCGCGGAATGAGTTTGCCTGTGCAGCGGGTGACATTGGTGACCCTGGGGGTTGCCGATCTGAACCGGGCGCGGGCGTTTTACGACGCACTGGGTTGGAAACCCGCAACCGAAGCACCGGGGGTGTCGTTTTACCAGATGAACGGTTTGGCGCTGGGGCTGTTTGGTCTGGACGATCTGGCGGCGGATCAGGGGCGGGCCGGTGTCGCGCTGGGCACCGGGGCTGCGACGCTGGCGCAGAACTTCAGCACCGAGGCCGAGGTGGACGCCGCCTTTGCCGCCGCACTCGCCGCCGGGGCCACGGCGCTGAAACCCCCGGAAAAGGTGTTCTGGGGTGGCTATTCCGGCTATTGGGCCGACCCGGACGGCCATGTCTGGGAAATGGCGATGAACCCGTTCTGGCCGCTGGAAGCGGATGGCAGCCTGCGTCTTCCCGATGCTGTCTGAAACAAGAGCCTGAAATGACCATTTCGCTATGGGAGCTTGGCCTCTATGCCATCGGTCTGGCGGTGCTGTGGGTCACGCCGGGGCCGGTGTGGGTGGCACTGCTGGCGCGCGGCATGTCGGGCGGTTTTCGCTCTGCCTGGCCGCTGGCGGTGGGGGTGACGGTCGGTGACGCACTGTGGCCGCTGGTGGCGATCTATGGTTTGACCTGGATCGTGGAGCGTTTTGCCGCGTTCATGCTGGTGCTGCATGTCATTGCGGCGCTGACATTCATCATCTTTGGCGTCCTGTTGATCCGCCACGCGGGCAAGGGCATCATATCCGACAGCCGTCTGACCCGGCCGGGGATGTGGGCGGGATTTGCCACTGGGGTGGCGGTGGTGATCGGCAACCCCAAGGCGATCCTGTTCTACATGGGGGTGTTGCCGGGGTTCTTTGATCTGACCCGCGTCACCGGCCCCGACATTGCCGCCATTGTCGCCTTGTCCATTGCGGTTCCGCTGGTGGGAAACCTTGCCCTTGCTGCCTCTGTCGGTGCAGTGCGAGCACTGTTGACCTCATCTGCCGCACTGCGGCGGATGAACGTC
The DNA here is from genome assembly GCA_043736155.1 of Paracoccaceae bacterium. Lineage (GTDB taxonomy): Bacteria > Pseudomonadota > Alphaproteobacteria > Rhodobacterales > Rhodobacteraceae > JANNRR01. The sequence goes on from JAYTDA010000301.1 coordinate 2,161, forward strand.
GGTGCCGGGGTGTTGATGATTCTGGTGGGCGTGGCGATTGCGGTGATTTGAACGGACTTGCCGACCGATTTCCCGCGCTGCCCCGGACCCCGATCCGGGGCCTCGAGTCTCCAAAGTCAGCCCAAGAGCTTCGAGGCCCCTGCCTTCGCAGCGGCGGCGTGGGGAATGTCGTGTGTTCATTTGCCGGTCTTCACCGACTTTGCCTCGTCCCAAATGCCGGATCGCTACCACCCGCAAGACCACTAAATCTTGTGTCTTGCCCGTGACATCCCCGCCCTGAACCGCTATAAGCTGCAAACCATTCAGGGGATGCAGACCACATGGCCGAAGAAGCCACGAACACCGAAACCTACGACGCCGATTCGATCAAGGTTCTCAAGGGGTTGGATGCCGTTCGCAAACGGCCCGGCATGTATATTGGCGATACCGATGATGGCTCGGGTCTGCACCATATGGTGTATGAGGTGGTCGATAACGGCATTGACGAGGTACTGGCCGGTCACGCCACCGCCGTCTCGGTGAAAATCCACGCCGACAATTCGGTTTCAGTGCGCGACAATGGCCGGGGCATCCCGGTTGACATCCATCAGGGCGAGGGGGTTTCCGCCGCCGAAGTGATCATGACCCAGCTGCATGCCGGTGGCAAGTTCGACCAGAACAGCTACAAGGTGTCCGGCGGTCTGCATGGCGTCGGTGTGTCGGTGGTCAACGCCCTTTCGGATTGGCTTGACCTGCGGATCTGGCGCAACGACAAGGAATATTACGCCCGGTTCGAAGGGGGCGACACCGCGATTTCGCTGCATGAGGTCGGACCGGCGGTTGGCGAAAAAGGCACCGAGGTGCGGTTTCTCGCCTCGCTCAACACCTTTTCCAACCTCGATTATCTGTTCAAGACGCTGGAAAACCGCCTGCGCGAACTGGCGTTTCTGAACTCCGGGGTGCGGATCATTCTGGAGGATGAACGCCCCGCCGAACCGTTGAAATCCGAACTGTTCTACGAAGGCGGCGTGCGGGAATATGTGCGCTATCTCGACCGCTCGAAGACCGCGCTGATCCCGGTTCCGGTCTATATCATCGGCGAAAAAGCCGGGATCACGGTTGAAGTGGCGATGTGGTGGAACGACAGCTACAACGAAATGGTGCTGCCCTTTACCAACAACATCCCGCAGCGCGACGGCGGCACCCATGTGGCGGGTTTTCGTGGCGCGCTGACCCGTACCATCAATACCTATGCCCAGACCTCTGGCATCGCCAAAAAGGAAAAGGTCGATTTCACCGGCGACGATGCGCGTGAAGGCCTGACCTGCGTGTTGTCGGTCAAGGTGCCGGACCCGAAGTTTTCCAGCCAGACCAAGGACAAGCTGGTATCGTCCGAAGTGCGTCCCGCCGTGGAAAACCTGATCAACGAAAAGCTGTCGGAATGGTTCGAGGAAAATCCCGGCCCCGCCAAGATCATCATCGGCAAGATCATCGAGGCGGCTCTGGCGCGCGAAGCGGCGCGCAAGGCCCGCGAACTGACCCGGCGCAAGTCGGCGATGGATGTATCAAACCTGCCCGGCAAACTGGCGGATTGTCAGGAAAAAGACCCGGCGAAGTCGGAGATCTTTCTGGTCGAAGGCGACAGCGCCGGGGGGTCCGCCAAACAGGGCCGCTCGCGGTCCAATCAGGCGGTGCTGCCGCTGCGCGGCAAGATACTGAACGTCGAACGGGCGCGGTTTGACCGGATGCTGGCGTCGGACCAGATCGGCACCCTGATCACCGCGCTGGGGGCCGGAATCGGGCGCGATGAGTTCAATCTGGCCAAGCTGCGCTACCACAAGATCGTCATCATGACCGATGCCGATGTCGATGGCGCCCATATCCGCACCCTGCTCTTGACCTTTTTCTTTCGCCAGATGCCGGACCTGATCGAGGGTGGTTTCCTGTATATCGCGCAGCCGCCCTTGTACAAGGTGGCGCGCGGCAAGTCCGAAGTCTACCTGAAGGATCAGGCGGCGCTGGATGATTATCTGGTGCAGATGGGGGTTGATGGTGCCGTGCTGCGGCTCGGCAATGGCGAAGTGATCGCCGATGCCGATCTGGCCCGGGTGGTCGAAGAGGCGCGGGTGGTCAAACGCAGCCTGATGGCATTTCCCGTCCATTATCCGCAGCGCATTCTGGAACAGGCGGCGATTGCCGGCGCATTGATTGCCGGGCGGGTCGATGCCGATCCGCAAGGCATGGCCGACCTGCTGGCGGCGCGGCTTGATCTGGTGGCGGCCGAATATGAACGCGGCTGGGTCGGGCGGCCGACGCAAGACCACGGTTTGCGGCTGACCCGCAGCCTGCGCGGCGTAGAGGAGGTGCGGACCCTCGATGGCCCGGTGCTGCGCTCGGGCGAGGCGCGGCGGCTGGCCAGCCATACCGATGGCTTGCAAGAGGTGTATCGGGAACCGGCGACGCTGGTCCGGCGCGACAAGGAGATTCTGGTGCATGGCCCGATCGAATTGCTGGCAGCCGTGTTGGCCGAAGGCGAAAAGGGCCTGACGCTGCAACGCTACAAGGGGTTGGGAGAGATGAACCCCGGTCAGCTGTGGGAAACCACGCTGGACCCCGATGCACGGACGCTGTTGCAGGTCCGGGTAGAGGATCTGGCCGAG
>JAYTDA010000302.1:0-15284 GCA_043736155.1 Paracoccaceae bacterium
CCCAGCGTCACGGGCCCAAACCAGTCAATTCCAGCAACTGCATTGCCAACGGGTCGTTCGATATCTTCCCGGACTCTTCGGTTCTTGCTGGCCGTAGCAATGGGATGAGCGCCTATTGTAGGTCGCTCGCGAGAGAATTGAGGATGTTGATGCACATCGCAAGGCTGCAACTTTTGTTCATAAGCGATTGAGACGTAACAAAAAATGCTCGGCGGAACAAATCGCGACCAAACCGGGAAACGTGAAACGCTGAGTGAAACAGCCGCCCTGAGATGCGCAAGTTCACCCTCTAACCTATTGATTTGATTGGAGGCGAGTATCGGAATCGAACCGATATTCACGGATTTGCAATCCGGTGCGTAACCACTCCGCCAACTCGCCGTCCATGCCCCGACTATACCATCGAAAACGCTCCTGCAAGCCTTGCGCGCAGCTGCTCCGGCCAGCTGCTCCGGCCAGCTGCTCCGGCCAGCCATCCTGATCGCTCCAACTTGCAGGGCATCGCGCACCCCGCCCGGTTGCTCCTCCCCCTATTCTGTGGCAAGACAGGTTTCAACGCCGCCAGAACCCCAGGTTGCCCCATGCCGGACTATGCCGCCCGCCGCACCATGATGGTTGACACTCAGGTCCGCCCCTCCGATGTCACCAAATTCCCGATCATAGCCGCGCTGCTGGAGGTGCCGCGAGAGGTGTTTGTGCCCGCTGCGCTGCGCGAAGCCGCCTATGTCGGCGAGAACCTGACGCTGGCACCGGGACGGGTGCTGCTGGAGGCGCGGACATTCGCCAAGCTGCTGGACGGGCTGGATATTCAGCAAACCGAGCTGGTGCTGGATCTGGGCTGCGCGCTTGGCTATTCCACCGCCGTCATTGCCCGGCTGTGTGAAGCGGTGGTGGCCGTGGAAGAGATCGACGGCCTGGCCACCGAGGCGCAGGCGCTGCTGGCGTCACGGGGGTTTGACAATGCCCATGTCGTCGCCGGGCCACTGGCCAGCGGCGCCGCCAGACACGGGCCCTATGATGTGATCGTGGTCGAAGGCGCCGCCGAACAGGTGCCACCGGCGCTGCTGGATCAGCTGAAAGACGGCGGCCGGATCGGCTGTCTGTTCATGGAAGGCGCTTTGGGTGTGTGCCGCCTGGGCTACAAGCATGGCGGTGCCGTTACCTGGCGCTATGCCTTCAACGCCGGAGCGCCGGTTTTGCCGGGCTTTGCCCGGGCAGCGGAATTTACATTGTAATGGCGGGTGCCCTGCACCAGCCTTTGGGGATATGCGGATGACGCTGTTTGGGATGAAGCTGACCGGTTCTTTGCTGGCTGTGGCGCTGGTGCTGGTGTCGCCACCGGTTCGCGCCGAAACCCTGACCGATGTGCTGATTACTGCCTACCGGAATTCCAACCTGCTGGACCAGAACCGCGCCGTACTGAAAGCCGCTGATGAAAATGTCGTCATTGCCGTCTCGGCGCTGCGCCCGACCCTCGCCTTTCTGGCACAGGCGAGTTACGCGGACCAGATCAGCAAAGGCCAGGTGTCACCCCAGAATGCCAGCCTGTTTTCCCGCGGTGATTACCTGACCACCGCCTTTCAGTTTTCCGCTGATCTGACCCTGTATGACGGTGGCCGGACCCGGCTGGGCATCGATGTCGCCAAGGAAAGCGTTCTGGCCACCCGCGATGCCCTGGTGGGGGTGGAACAATCGGTGCTGCTCAACGCGGTGTCGGCCTATATGAATGTGCGCAGCCGGGGCGAATTCGTGTTGCTGCGGCAAAAGAACGTGCGGGTGATCGAACAGGAACTGCGCGCGGCGCAGGACCGCTTTGAGGTGGGTGAAGTGACCCGCACCGATGTTGCTTTGGCCGAAGCCCGGCTGGCGGCATCGCGCAGCGCCCTTGCCGCTGCCGATGGTGATCTGGCGGTGGCACGCGAAGTGTTCAAGACCGCGGTCGGTGCCTATCCCGGCACTCTGGCCCCGCCGCCCGCCAGCCCCGCCACCGCCCGCAGCCCTGATGACGCCAAAGCCGTCGCCAGCCGCAGCCATCCCTCGATCCGGCAGGCGCAGCGCGGCGTGACGATTGCCGAGATGAACGTCGCGCGGGCACAGGCGGCGATGGGGCCCAGACTGACCGCAGGGCTGGAACTCGGCTACACCGACACCAGTACCACCCGGCGCTCTGCCAATCTGACCTATAACCAGCCGATCTATGCCGGTGGTCAGTTGCTGGCTGTCACCCGTCAGGCCCGCGACAATGCCGAAGCGGCCCGGGCACAGCTGTTGGTAACCGCTGCCGGTGTGTCCGAAGCTGTCGGCACTGCCTGGGCGCAACTGGCGGTGGCACGGGCCCAGATCGAGGCCAGCGACCGCCAGATCACCGCATCCCAGATCGCCTATAACGGGGTGAGGGAAGAGGCGACACTGGGGGCACGCACCACACTGGACGTGCTGGATGCCGAACAAGAGCTGCTGAATGCCGAAGTAAACCGGATCGTTGCGGAAAATACCCGATATGTAGCGGTTTATTCGCTATTGGCTGCTATGGGTCTGCTGACTGTCGATCATCTTAACCTCGGGATTGCGACCTATGACCCGGCTGCGCATTACAATGCTGTCAAATCGGCCCCGGCGCTCAGCCTGCAGGGTGCCCGGCTGGACAAGTTGCTGCACAGCATCGGCAAGGACTGAACTGACCACACTCTGTTGTGTAGGACCCTCGGCACGGCTACACTGTGCAGTGATGATTTCGGGTGCGCAAAATGTCTGACCCTATGACGAACATGGAAATCGAGGATGTGCTGTCCTCTATCCGCCGACTGGTGTCGGAAGATCTGCGCCCGGCACCGCGTGATTCGGTGGTTGCCGCACCGCGCGCGGCAGAGCGTGAAGGCAAACTGGTGCTGACCCCGGCGTTCCGCATCAGTGACCCTGCTTCGGTCAAACCGGAAGAACCGCCGGTCTGGCGCCGGGCGGCCAGCCGCTATCGGACAGAATCGGCTGAAACCGGGGATATGGCGCCGGAGGCCGGGCCCGATATCCCGGCGGAAGCTGCCAAGGACAGGGCCGATGACAAGGCCGACGAAAGGGCCGACGAAAGGGCCGACGACAGGGCCGACGACAGGGCTGACGATGCCCCGTTGCACTTGACCGCTGATCTGGCACCGGATGAGTTTGCCGATGCGATTGTGGATGAGGGTTTTGCCGACGGCCAGGACGAAGCTGCGGTTCCGCCGGAAACCGTGCTGATGGAACAGCAGGCAACCCAAAGCCCGGCCGAAGTTGATGACTTTGGATCGGATGACGCCCCCGCAGCAGAAACCGCGACTGATTCCGCAACACTGGAAGCCGCGATTGCCGAACTGGAGGCCGCCGTTGCCGCCAGTGACGAAGACTGGGAACCCGATGGCAGCGAAATGGCATCCGGTGATCATTTCGTGCTGCCGCCGATGGGGGCAGGGCGGGTGATGGCAGAAGCCGCCGAGGCACTTGGTCTGCGTCAGTCCAGCGGGGAACCGGGCTTGCGCCGACTGCATCTGCAACCGGGCACCTATCACGGCGATCCGTCTGAACCAGTCTTGGCCGAACCAGTCTGGGCCGAACCAGTCTGGGCCGATCCGGCCTTGGCCGAACCAGTCTGGGCCGAACCAGTCTGGGCCGATCCGGCCACCGGGCCCACGAAACGGCAAACCCCCGGTCTGGTCGAAACCGATCAGGCCGCCGCCTCGATGTTCACCGGCGATGAAACCCTGCTAGACGAGGGGGTGCTGCGCGAACTGGTGATCGAGGTGATCCGGCAGGAATTGCAGGGCGCCCTGGGCGAACGGATCACCCGCAACGTGCGCAAACTGGTCCGGGCAGAGATTCACCGGGCAATGGCCGGGCGCGAGTTTGAATAGACCTTGGCGCTGATCCGCGCCGCTTGGCTGCGAGGATCGGGGTGAACACACCGGCACATCTCATTTTCGGTGCCGCCGTCTTTGCCCGACCGGGGCAGGGCCGGGTGACCTGGGCTGCCGTGATCGGCGGCCTGTTGCCGGATATCCCCTTGATGCTGATGGTGGGCTGGTCGCTGTGGGTCGCACGGATCCCGGCGCAGACGGTGTTTGGCCAGCTGTATTTTTCGGATGGCTGGCAGCGGGTCTTTGCGATTGACCATAGTCTGCTGCTGTGGGGCGCGGCGCTGATCGCGGGGGTGCTGATGGCGCGCCGGGTCCTGACCGCCTTTGCCGGGTCGGGGTTTCTGCATGCCGCCATCGATTTTCTGGTGCATCACGACGACGCGCGGGCGCAGCTTTGGCCGCTGACCTGGTGGAAATTTCGCAGCCCCGTCAGCTATTGGGACAGGGCCTACTATGGCCATATCTTCGGCCCGGTGGAAATCGGGGTGTCGCTGCTGCTGTGTCTGCTGCTGTGGCGGCGGTTTTCCGGCTGGAAAGCGCGCGGGCTGATCCTGGCGGTCGCTGGGGCCGAGGTGCTGCCGGGGCTGATGTTTGCGCTGATGCTGCATTAAAGCGTGTCAGACAAAAGTGGACACCGGTTTTGTTGTCCGACACGCGTCAAAACAAAGGGTTGGGGCCTGTCTGGCGATTCTGTCATCGCCAGACAGGCCCTAGCCGCGCCGCAAACCAAAACGCACCCGCCGGGGGTGCGTTTGAGCGGCGTATCATTGTCAAACCGGTCTGCGGCGACGGATCAGGCGGCTTCGGCCTCTTCCAGCGCGTGGCGGCGTTCGCTTTCTTCGCGCGACAGCGCAACCGAGGTGCGCACACCTTTGCCGACGAACTCCATCAGGCCCTTGACCACCCGTTCGTTCGGGTCGATGCCGGCGCAAGACAGCACTTCGCGGCCATCGCGCGACCGTGCCCAGCGGGCAATCTGTTCCGGTCCGTTGCCATATTTCTTGTCATCGGCAATGGCATCATCCAGCGCAGCCAGAACGACTGCAGCAAACAGTTTGCGCGAACGCTGACCCTGTTCGTGGTTGAAAGCGGTGCCGTCTACAAAATCGACCATAGTGCCGTCCTTTTATTCTTGCTCTTGTATTCTTTGGTGTTTGCCTCTTTAGCCTTTTCGCGTTCTGATTCGGTATGGCCCCCAGTGCATACCACCTATGCGATTATCGCATGGCTGCTGCCGAACCCTACTGTATCTAGTCTGCTTGCGCCCCAGGGCCATGCGATATATAGGTGCCGCCCAATTCCGATCAACCTTTTGCCCGAGTTTTGCCCCATGCCGAAAATCAACGGAAACGAGATCAAGCCCGGTTTTACGCTGGAGCATGATGGCGGCCTGTGGGCAGCGGTCAAGGTCAGCCATGTCAAGCCGGGCAAGGGCGGCGCCTTTGCCCAAGTTGAAATGAAGAACCTGCGCGACGGGCGCAAACTGAACGAACGGTTCCGGTCCGAAGACAAGGTTGAACGGGTCGAACTGGAAAACAAGGACCAGCAATTTCTGTATGAAAACGGTGGGATGCTGGTTTTCATGGACAGCGAAACCTTTGAGCAGATCGAACTGGCTGCCGATCTGCTGGGCGACCGCCGCCCGTTCCTGCAAGACGGCATGACCGCCACGGTGAACTATTTCGGCGACGAAGCGCTGTCAGTGACGCTGCCGCAAAAGGTGATCTGCAAGGTGGTGGAAACCGAACCCGTGGTCAAAGGCCAGACCTCTGCCAACAGCTTCAAACCGGCGATCCTTGACAATGGGGTGCGCATCATGGTGCCACCTTTCGTCGGCCCGGATGAAAACATCGTGGTTCACACCGAACTGATGGAATATTCCGAACGCGCCTGACCGGCGGCGAAGATCCGCCGGTCTGCGTCATTCTACCGCAGGCGATGGTGCAGTCAGGGCGCAATGATCCTCATGCTCCATCGCCGCAAAGGCTGCGGCAAGGCTTTTGCTGCGGTCCGGCCGGAACGTCGCCCCCTGCTGGTGATCCAGAATGCGGTCGATGCGGAACAGCCGGAAGGCCTGACGCAATTCGCACCAGCCGATCAGGGTCCAGGTCTTGCCCCAGAACCACAGCCCCAGCGGGCGGACATCGCGCAGGGTGCGGTTCCCCGCCTCGTCAGCATAGTCGAGCCGCAGCAGATAGCCGGTACCGATCGCCGCCTCGATCTGATCCAGCCGGTTGCGCAGCGCAGGGTCGGCCAGCCCGGCAAAGGCATGGATCGGCACCCGGTCTGCGGTACCGCGCACGGCGTCCGGCAGCACCGTCGCAATCTTGACCAGCGCCTCTTGCGAGGCCCGCGCCAGTGCCGCACCGCCATAAGCCCGGATCAGCCGCGCCCCGGCCACCAGCGCCGTCACCTCGGCGCGGGTGAACATCAGGGGCGGCAGGTCATAGCCAGCCCGCATCACATAACCCACCCCGGCTTCGCCTTCGAGCGGCACACCGGACCCGATCAGGTCGGCGATGTCGCGGTAAATGGTGCGCGGCGACACTTCCAGCCGTTCGGCCAGTTGTGCCGCCGTCACCAGCCGCCCGCCGCGCAGATGCTGTACGATCTGGAACAGGCGATCAGCGCGGCGCATCGCTCAGCCCCGGGCTTCGAACAGGCTGATGGAATTGCCATCCGGGTCCCGGGCATAGGCAAAGCGACCGGGTGGAATATCCACCACCGGGCTGACGACGGTGCCACCGGCGGCGGTGCAGCGCGCCATCGCCGCCTCGACCTTGTCCGGCATCACCAGATGCACTGTTGGCCCTTCGCCGGGGCGGGCGGGTTTGCCGGGGTAAATGTGACCCGACACTCCGGTTTTCAGGTCGCCGGTAGCAAACATCATGATCGGGTTTGGCCCGGTTTCATCCAGTATCAGGTCCTGGCCGGTCAGGGTCTGGTAAAAGCGGGTGCTGCGCTGCATGTCGGTGACCGGGATTTCGGCCCAGATAACAGCGTGGGTTGGGGTAGGTGCCATGGGGTCCTCCTGTGGATAGTGGCCTGCCCCTTATGCCACAGCCCTGCTGACAGCATGGTGTCAGGATGCTGCAGCATCGCGGTGAAAAGTTACCGTGGCGTCCCCGGCCTGCATCGGCCCCAGTGCCTTGTCAAACCGCAGATAGGCCAGGGCGCGGTCCCCCGACCGGGTGAACAGGGTCCCCACCGCCTTGCCATCGGCGGTAATCTCGGTGCCGACCGGTGCCACCCCGGCAATCTCCACCTGCACCAACCCCTTGCGCAATTCGGTCTTGTGTTTCATCCGCGCCGTCACTTCCTGCCCGACATAGCAGCCTTTGCGAAAATCGACGCCGTGCAGCCGCTCGAACCCGGATTCGAGGATATAGCTCTCGTCCGGGATCAGTTCGATCCCGGTTTCCGGGATCAGATGGGCGACCCGCAGCGCGTCCCAATCCGCCACCGGCGGCTGCGGCACCGGGCCATAGGCGCGCCAGCCCATCGCCGGATGCCGGGGGTCGGCAAAGCCGTCCACCGGCGCAGGGCCGGTGCCACAGGTAACCGGCAGCGCCAGCGGGGCCAATGTCACTTTGGCGCGCAGCCGGTACATCGACAGGCGGCGCAGCAGCGCCCCGGCCAGGCTGGATTTCACATCGAGCAGCAGACTGTCGCCGGTGGCATGGATGAAGAAGTCGGCCAGATACTTGCCCTGGGGTGACAGCAATGCGGCATAGACCAGCCCCGCCCCGGCCTCTGGCGGGTCATTGGTGACCAGTCCTTGAAGGAAACCGGCCCTGTCGTCGCCGGTGATCGCAATCACGCTGCGCTCTGGTGTGGTATCAGTCATTCCGGCCCTCCGCCAAGTCTTGGCCATGGTGCGGCATCGCGGCGCCAGATGCGAGGGCGGAAATGTCCCCCCACAGCGTCAGCTCTGTGCCGGTTGATCCGCGAACTGCAACCGGTTCAATTCGGCATAAAGCCCGCCACGCACTATCAATTCGTCGTGCCGCCCCTGATCCACCACTTGCCCCCGGTCCATCACCACGATCTTGTCGGCACCGCGAATGGTGGCCAGCCGGTGGGCAATGACCAAAGTGGTGCGGCCCTGGCTCAGCCGGGCCAGTGCGTCCTGCACCAATGCCTCCGACTGGGCATCCAGCGCCGATGTCGCCTCGTCCAGCAGCAGAATCGGGGCATCGCGCAGGATGGCGCGAGCAATGGCGATGCGCTGGCGCTGGCCACCCGACAGGCCGGAACCGCGCGGACCCGCCGGGGTCTGCAGCCCCAGCGGCATCCGGTCGAGAAATTCGGTCACATGCGCCGCTGCCAGCACCTCGGCCAGCCGGGCATCGGTGACATCGGCGCGGCCCATCAGGATATTGTCGCGGATGGTTTCATCAAACAGCGCCGCATCCTGTGACACCACGGAAAACAGCTGCCGCACATCGGTCAGCGACAGGGTGCGGATATCATGGCCGCCGATCAGCACAGCGCCGCCCTTGGGGTCTGCCAACCGGGTCAGCAGGGCAAATACCGTGGTTTTGCCGGCACCCGAGGGGCCAACCAGCGCCGTGGTCTGCCCCGCCTCTGCCACGAACGACAGCTGCCGCAGCACCGGGTCCTGGCCATAGCCGAACCCGACATCCTGCAGTTCCACCCTGGTATCGCCCCGCGCCGGGGCAGCGGGCGTTGCACCCGCCGGGCTTTGGATCGCCACCGGCACCAGCAACAACTGATGCAGCCGCTCGATCGACGCCAGAGCGGTTTGCAGCGCGGCGCTGACCCCACCGAGCCGCCGCATCGGTTCAAACACCAGCCCCATCGCGGTAAAGAACGACATGAACTCACCCACCGTCTTGGTACCGGCGATGATCTGCAAGCCGCCATAGCTCAGCACCCCGGCAAAGCCTGCGGCAGCCAGAATGTCCATCAGCGCCGTGATCGCGGCGGCACCGGCCTCGGTGCGGTTCTGGGCGCGGACATATTGCTTTTGCGACTGCCGATAGCGCAGCGCCTCGCGGGCCTCACTGCCGCCGAGCTGAATGGTGGTGATGCCGTGAAAGATTTCATCCAGCCGGTTGGTGTTGTTGGCAGCAGCCACACGGGCCCGCACGGCATAGCGGCGCACCACGCGCTGTAACAGAACGATCGGCACGATCAGCAGTGGCGTGCCCACAGCGGCAATCAGGGTCCAGACCCAGTCGATCGACAAAGCCACCGCCAACAGCGCCACCAGCGCCACGGCATCGCGGCCAAAGGCGGCGATCACATTGCCAAACAGCATGCGCAGCGCCACTGAATCGCCGCGCACCCGTTCAATCAGAATCCCCGGCGAATGGGTCTGAAAGAACCCCAGATCCAGCCGCATCAGATGCGCCAGCAGGTCGGATTGCACATCGGCAATCACCCGTTCCCCCAGCACCGACATCAGCAGCCGGTGCGAAAACGCCGCCAGTGCCCGCAGGGTAAACACCGCCGCCACCGCCCCGGCGATCCAGTAGACCGAGGCGGCATCGCCCATCACAAAGGCCTGATCAAACATCGGCCGCATCAGGTACGACAACGCCCCCAGCATCGAACCTTCAACCGACATCAGCACCAGCGCCAGAAACAGCAGCGGCAGGCGGTGGCGGACATAGGCGCGCCAGACCCAGGCCAGCACCACGCGGCCATGGCCTTTGGGGCGCAGGGCAGGGTCAGTCAGCGCCATTTCAGCGCGCCCCCGCCCGGAAGGCGCGGGTCAGCGCCACCGGGTCATAGGTTTCGGTGATCCAGTCCAGCATCGATATCCCGGTTGCGGCCTCGGCTTTGGCATAGGTGGTCAACAGGTAATCCAGCACACCGCGTGGCCCGTTGCTGAAATGCAGATAGCGCCAGTGCAACTGCTGTGCTGCAACGGCAACCGGTTTGTTGCAGATCATGATCTGATACAGCGCCGCCGCAAGGCCAGACCGGTCGGCGCCGGATTTGCAATGGATCACCATCGGCTTTTGCGCCGTCAGAAAGGTCTGGTACAGCGCCAGCAGTTCGGCGCGGGGCGGCAAGTCACCGGCTGACAGACGGTGGCTGACAAGGGTCACACCGAACCGTTGACAGGCATCGGCCTCGATCAGGTTGAAACTGGTGGGCTGGCTGCCGCGCATTGAGACGATGGTCCTGACCCCCTGGGCCGCCAATCGGGCAATCCGGCGCTGACTGGGATGGTTGGACCGGTAAACCCCCGGTGCGACCTGATCGCGGTTCGACCACAAAGCCCGCAAAAAGGCGTGATCGACCAGTTGAAAATGCCACCATGCCAACCGGCGCCCCGCTGGCGTCGACAGGTCAAAAACCTCGGTGGAGCGCATCCACCGACCCAGGCCCTTGATCCGATCTGAGAGGCCAGTTGCAGCCAAATTTGCTTTCCCGGGTCACAAAGCCGCACAGGGCTATGGCTTGTCCCTGCCGCTCGGGGCAGGGCGTTCGATCTGCATGGTCCTAGCGCCAAATCAACCGGGTCACAAGCGACCGGCGCGCATTGACCATGGATCGGCGGCACTTTACCGATGGAGCCAAACCCGGAGGATGCCATGAGTCTTGCCAACGGTCGTCGCTATCTTGCCATTCCGGGGCCGTCGGTGATGCCTGACCGGGTTCTGGCGGCGATGCACCGTGCTGCCCCCAACATCTATGCCGGTGCGATGCCCGACATGGTGGAAACCCTGTGGCCCGATCTGCGCGCGGTGGCCCGGACCCGCCATCATGTGGCGCTCTATATCGGCAATGGCCATGCGGCCTGGGAAGCCGCTGACAGCAACATGTTCAGCCGGGGCGACAAGGCTTTGGTGCTGGTGACCGGGCAGTTTGGCATCGGCTGGGCCAATGCCGCCCGGGGCCTGGGTGTCGATGTGCAGCAACTGGTGTTTCCACGCCAGCAGCCAGTGGATCCGATGCGGGTCACCCTGGCGCTGGCAGCCGATCCCGGCCACCGGATCAAGGCGGTGCTGGTGACCCATGTCGATACCGGATCGACCCTGCGCAATGACATCGCCGCGATCCGCGCAGCGATCGATGCTGCGGGCCATCCGGCACTGCTGGCAGTGGATGCCATTGCGTCGCTGGGCTGCGACCGGTTGGAAATGGATGCCTGGGGCGTCGATGTGCTGATTGCCGCCAGCCAGAAGGGGCTGATGGTGCCGCCGGGCCTGTGCTTTGTCTGGGTGTCGGAAAAGGCGATGGCGCTTTGTGCCGGGTCGGACCTGCGCACCCCCTATTGGGACTGGACCCCAAGGGTGACCGCCACCGAATTCTGGCAGTATTTCTGCGGCACTGCGCCGACCCACCACCTGTATGGGCTGCGCGAAGCGCTGGACATGATCGCCGAAGAGGGGTTGGAGGCGATCTGGCAGCGGCACGCCACACTGGCAAGGTCGGTCTGGGCGGCGTTTGACGCCTGGTCGGTCCAAGGGCCGCTGCGCCTGAATGTCGCCGATCCGGCGCACCGCAGCCATTCTGTCACCGGGGCCGAGGCAGGTGCCCCAGATGGCAGCGCATTGCGCGCCTGGTGCGAGGAAACGGCGGGGCTGACACTTGGCATCGGCTTGGGCATGGCACCGCCGAATGACCCGGCATGGCATGGCTATTTCCGGCTGGCCCATATGGGTCATGTCAATGCCCACATGACGCTGGGGATGCTGGCCACGATCCAGGCCGGTCTGCTGGCGCTGCACATCCCGCATGGGTCCGGGGCGCTGGATGCCGCCGCTGCGGTGATTGCGGCGGGGTGAGCCAAAGCCGGGGACAGCGCGGAATTTATCAAATTCCGGACCGATTTCTGGACAGAAATCGTTTGGGCCTGTCAGCCCGACCTATTCCGGGTTGCGGGCCAGCCACTCCTGCATCCACAGGATCTCTTTTTCCTGCGCTGCAATCACGCTTTCGGCAAAGCTGCGCACCTCGGGGTCGGTGCCATGCGCCAGAACCACCTTTGCCGCATCCAGTGCCCCTTGATGGTGCGGGATCATCCCCACGATGAAATCGCGGTCGGCATTGCCGGTAAACTCCGCCCCCATCGCCATCGACATCTTGTTCATCGCCGCGACAAAGCCGCGTGTCGCCTCGGTTGCTCCATCAGGCACCGCCATCATCGCCATGTCATGGGCCGCGTCTGTTGAAAGATCGGGAGCGGCGGTTTCGGCATGGGCGAGGCCGGTCATCAGGGCCAAGGTCAGGGTCAGAGTCAGGGCGGTTTTGGTCAACAGGGACATCGGGTAAAACTCCGTCTGGTTCGGGGCTGGTTCAGATTGGCGCTGGAAATAGCGCCTTCCAGCAAGGGGAAGGAAAGTCACAATCCTGTCAGCCCTTTGGCATCAGCCCCGGTCGGCCCGGATCAGTGCCGCCGGCAAGGCGGCGGCCAACGCTGCCAGATCGGTGGGGCGGCCGGCGCTGATCCGGATCGCACGGTCTTGCGGCGCAACAAAGGGTTTGCGGATGAACACCCCGACTTGCGTCAGTTCCTGCAACAGGCGCAGGGCAAAGGCCCCATCGCGGCCTGCATCAATCGCGACGAAGTTGGTGGCAGAGGGCAGCGGCTGCAGCCCGTTTTCCCGCGCAATCGCAGCAATCCGGTCCCGCGCCATGGCCACCTGTGCCTGCACCTCTGCCAGCCAGGCCTGATCCGCCAGTGCCGCCAAGGCCCCGGCCTGCGCCATCCGCCCGACGCCGAAATGGTTGCGGATCTTGTTGAAGGCGCGGATCAGGTCGGGTGCCCCGATGCCATAGCCGACCCGCAGCCCCGCCATGCCGTAACCTTTGGAAAAGGTCCGCATCCGGATCACCTGTGGATGGTCAGCCGCGATCACGGGTGCAGTTCCTGCCGGGGCCAGGTCGATATAGGCCTCATCCAGCACCAGCAGCGTACCGCCGGGCAGCGCCGCCACCAGCTGTTCGATGGCTGCCGCCGGGTGCCAGCTTCCCATCGGATTGTCGGGATTGGAAAGATAGATCAGCCTGGCCCCGGTTTCCCTGGCTTTGGCCAGCAAAGCCCCGGGGTCTTCGTGGTCGCCCTTGTAGGGCACCTTGTGAAGCACACCGCCATAGCCTGCGACATGGAAATTGAAGGTCGGATAGGCCCCGTCCGAGGTCACCACCGCATTGCCGGGGCCGATCAACAGCCGCACAAGGTAGCCCAGCAGTGCGTCGATGCCTTCACCGACCACGATATGATCGGCAGTTACCCCGTGATGCGCCGCCAGCGCTTGGCGCAGATCATGCACCTCGGGGTCGCCATACATCCAGACATCGGCAGCGGCTGCGGCCATCGCGGCGATGGCGCGGGGCGAGGGACCAAACACGCTTTCATTGGCCCCAAGCCGGGCGGTGAACCCCTTGCCCATCGCCCGTTCCTGGGTTTCCGGCCCGACAAACGGCACCGAGGCGGGCAGCGAGGCGGCAAGGTTTGTGTAGCGCGGGGCCATGTGCGGTTCCTTTGAGGTGTCACCCGATCTCGGCCAGCCGCACCAAAGCCAGCCGCAACTTGCCCGCCTCTGCCGCGTTCAGCGCCAGATTGCCCTGTGCCTCCTCCACCACCTCTTGCTTGGCCGAGGCGATGAAGCGCGGGTTGTTCAACCGGCCCGCCAGTCCGGCAATGTCCTTGTCCAGCTTTTCCAGCGCCCTGGACAGCCGCGCCTGTTCGGCACCGATGTCGATCACCCCCGCCAGCGGCAGGGCAAACGACCCGCCCTCAACCACAATCGCCACCGACCCCTTGGGGGCAGCGCTTTCGGTCAGACCATCAATCCGCGCCAGCCGCTGGATCAGGGCGGCATTGTTGGCCCAGGCCTCTTGCCCCGCCCCGTCCAACGCCACCTGCACCATCGGCAGCTTCAGCCCGACCGGGACATGCATCTGCGCGCGGACCGAGCGGATTTCCTCGATCAGAGCAATCACCCAGTTCATCTCGCGGTCAGACCCCAAGTCGATCAGCTCCGCGCCATAGGTCGGCCAGTCGGTATGGATCAGCGGTTTCGCGCGCGAAACATTGGCGGTCAGTGCCCAAAGTTCCTCGGTGATGAACGGCATGATCGGATGCAGCAGGATGTCGCACTGTTCCAGCACCCAGCGCATGGTGGCGCGGGTTTCGCCTGCTTTGTCGCCATCCATCAGGGGCTTGGAAAACTCGACATACCAGTCGCAGACCTTGCCCCAGACAAATTCATACAGCGCGGTGGCGGCGGCATCGAACCGGAACGCCGCCAGCGCCGCGTCCACCGCGATCCGGGCGCGGGCGACCTCTCCCACGATCCAGCGGTTGACAGTGTGCATGCCGGGGGGGAGGTTTGTGGGGTCCAATGCCCGGACTTCGGGGCTGAAAACCCCGTTCATCTCGGCAAACCGGGTGGCGTTCCACAGTTTGGTGGCAAAGTTGCGGTAGCCCGCGATGCGCTCCTTGCTGAGCTTCAGATCGCGCCCCATCGCCGCCATCGCCGTCAGAGTAAAGCGCACGGCATCGGTGCCGTATGCGTCGATCAGATCGAGCGGGTCGAGCACGTTGCCAAGCGACTTGCTCATCTTCTTGCCCTTTTCGTCGCGGACCAGGGCATGGACATAGACGGTCTTGAACGGCACCTGATCCACAACGGCCAGTTGCATCATCATCATCCGGGCCACCCAGAAAAAGATGATGTCAAAGCCGGTGACGAGGACCGAGGTGGGGAAGTATGTTTTCAGTTCATCGGTTTGGTTCGGCCAGCCGAGGGTGCCTATGGGCCAGAGGCCGGAGGAGAACCAGGTGTCAAGCACATCGGGGTCGCGCCAGACCGGATAGACAAGGTGGGTCGGATCCTGGCTGATTGTGTAGTCGGCCAACGACTGCGCCAATGCGTCGACAGCCGCGGCGCGGTCAGCAACTTCGATCACGCGGGAATGGTTCAGCGGGTGAGGCAGGGGTGCCAGAGCGTCGTTGAACAATTCGGTGACGGTCGGCAGATCAGCGGCGCATTGCGTGAAGGCTTCGCGGTCCAGACCGTCGGTGAGAATGGTGAAAATCTCGACCTCGTCCAGGGCTTCGTCGCCTTCGTCATCGGTGAAATCCCCGGCACTGATCGACAAGCCATACCAGACCGGTATCTGATGCCCCCACCACAACTGCCTTGAAATACACCAGGGTTCGATCGTCTCCAGCCAGTGGAAATAGACCTTTTCATGCTGCTCCGGCAGGATCACCGTGTCGCCGCCCTGCACCGCATCAATCGCGGGCTGCACGATCTTGGCGGTATCGACAAACCACTGGTCGGTCAGCATCGGCTCAATGACCACCTTTGACCGGTCGCCAAACGGCTGCATGATCTTTTTCGCTTCGACAAAGGGGATCATGGCGGGTTGGGCCGGAGTCGGGGCAGGCCCCGACCTACCATCGTC
>JAYTDA010000303.1:0-2425 GCA_043736155.1 Paracoccaceae bacterium
CGGGTGTTGCCAGTTGCTTGCCGACCGTCCGCTCATGCAGGGCGACGCCGAACTCCGCCGCGATGCGGGCCTGCAGATCGCGCCGCCGCCAGCCCGCCACCCCGTCCTGCTCAGGGTCAGGACCTATGAGACATCCGAAGGGCAATATCGCCCCCGTCTGATCTGGCGCGATCCGCGCATTTTCCGGTTCGACCGCAATGATCTGGAAACACCGCTGATGATCGGCGATCAGGGGCAGACCGAGCCGCTGATCCCTGGCAAGTTCATCTGGGCCACCATCAGGGCAAAGAGCGGGCTGGCACTGCGGTCGGGCCTGACGCGGATTGCCGCGTTTGAAACCGAGAAGGAGGGCTTCATTCCCAGCCTTGGCGATCTGATCGCAGTTCAGCACGACATGCCGGCCTGGGGGGCGCAAGCCGAGGCTGTGGCCTGGAATGCGGGCAGCCGGACCCTGACGCTGAGCGAGCCCATGATCTTCGTTTCTGGCACCCACTACGTTGCGCTGCGCCGTCGCGATGGCGCCATGAGCGGGCCTTGGGCTGTGACAGCCGGAGCCACCGCTTTTGACGTGGTGCTTGCCGTCACGCCCGACATAACGCCCGATGTGGGCGGGGATCGGGAGCGGACGCATGTCGCTTTCGGGCTCGTCACCACGGTTCTGGCCAAGGTACTGAAAACCACCCCGCGCGGTCTCTATCGGATCGGGATCGAGGCGGTATTGGAGGACCCCTCGGTGCATACCGCCGATGTTGGCGTGACGGCCCCGGCCATTGCAACCAACGGCCTGCCGCGCGCCGTGACGGTGCCCGTAGTGACCGGACTGATAGGCCGCTCCATGCCGTTCGATACCACGCGGGTTCTGATCGCCTGGCAGCCATCCCCCGGGGCCGAAACCTACCACGTCGAAATGGCCGAAGGCATCGACCCGGCTGACCCGAACGTGACCTGGACCCGCGTCGCCGACACGACTGCCGCTCAATATGTCGTTCGACTGCTCGCCCCGGCTCAATCCATGATCCGGGTGCGCGGCGTCGGTCTGACCGCCGGGGCCTGGAATGCAACCACTGTCGGCACCCTGATCGGCTTGTTCTGGCAAGCCGATGCGGCACCCTTCTGGCTTGCCGACCCAACCACATTCTGGAGTTGACGCATGCCCGCACTTCCTTCCGCTGCAGACATTACCGGGGTGACGGCAAACACCCACATCGCGATCAAGACGGCGGTTGCCGACCAACGGGCATATCTGGCCGCCCTGTTCGGCACCGACGGAACCGTCGCAACGGCGCTCGACACGCTCGGGGCGCTGGGCGGGGTCTATGCCGCCAAGTCTGCCGGTTATACCGTCGTGGCCACCGACCGGGGCACGGTGTTTTCGGCCACCGGCAACTGGACGCTCAGCCTGACGGCGGTGGCGACACTTGGGGCTGGCTTCAGCTTCGTCCTTCTCAACAGCGGCACATCCAACATCGTGATCGACCCCGCCGGGGCGGAAACCATCGACGGTCTGGCCACGATCACCGTGCAAGCCGGCGCGGCGGTTCTGGCGGTCTGCAGCGGTTCGGCCTGGATCACGGCCCCGTTCATGCGGGGCCTCGCGCCGACGACCGAAGACTGGGACGCCATTGCCCAGAGCCAGACTCAGCGCAATTCGCTGACCACCGCCACCGGCGTGCCCTCGGCCAATGCCAACTGGGTCGGCTGGACGGCCATGGGCACGGCAAGCATCGCCGGGCAGATAGCCATGCGGACGGGGCAACTGCTGTTTCGCGTGAAGTCCACCACATGGGGCGCATGGTCGCGGGTCAAGACCGACCTTGATCTGTTCAGCAGCGCCCAGCAGACCATCACGGCCAGCGGCGGCCTGACCCTCGCCCATGGCCTCGGGGTTGTGCCGGTCAACACCAAAATGGTGCTGGTCTGCGCCACGGCCGAGGCGGGCTACGCCATTGCCGACCAGATCACCGAGGGCCTCACCGGCATCGCCGCCTTTGTCGATGCGACCAACGTCGGTATCCGGTTCGCCGCCACCGTCGGCATCCTGAACAAGACCACCGGGGCAGCGGCGACGATCACCCCGGCCAACTGGCGGCTGATCGCACGGGCATGGGCATAGGGAGAGTGTGATGGAGTTTACCGAAGAAAACGTACGCGCGCGGGCTGCTTTT
The DNA here is from genome assembly GCA_043736155.1 of Paracoccaceae bacterium. Classification (GTDB taxonomy): domain Bacteria; phylum Pseudomonadota; class Alphaproteobacteria; order Rhodobacterales; family Rhodobacteraceae; genus JANNRR01. The sequence continues at coordinate 2,166 of JAYTDA010000303.1, forward strand.
GCAGGCTTCTATGCCTGCGCGATCAAGGGCAGACGGGCAGCCATGGAACTCCGGGGTATCATCGAGGAGTTGCGAGCGCTGAAGCTTTTTGAGCAGAGCGACAGGCTTCGAACGATCGCTGCCAGCCTTGCCGACGCTGCCGATTACGCGATTCCGCCTAAACGGGACGGGGCGGAATGATGGCACAGTTTGACAATCCCGACGATCTGAACCGCCAGCTGCTGGCGATGGTGAGGGTGCTGGTGGATGCCGCCACCTCT
>JAYTDA010000304.1:0-2457 GCA_043736155.1 Paracoccaceae bacterium
GGTCAACCGTCTGCGCACCCGGCTGTCGCAGGCGATCATGGCGGCGGTGCCGGGTGATGCCGGGGCCTTTGCTTCGGGCGTGATGACCGGCGACAGGTCGGGCATCAGCCTCGACACCGTGCAGGCGCTGCGCGACAGCAACCTTGCGCATTTGCTGGCAATCTCGGGGATGAACATGGCGTTTCTCACCGGCTTTGTGTTCTTCCTGCTGCGCTACGGGCTGGCGCTGATCCCGCCGGTGGCGCTGCGGGTGAATTCCAAAAAGGTTGCGGCAGTGGTGGCCTTTGGCGTGGCACTGTTCTATCTGCTGCTGTCCGGTGCCAATGTGGCGACGGAGCGGGCGTTCCTGATGGTCACCGTCATGCTCGGCGCCGTGCTGTTTGACCGCCGCGCCCTGACGCTGCGGTCGGTGGCGCTGTCGGCAACGCTGCTCTTGCTGGTGGAGCCTGAAAGTCTGACCGAAGCCGGTTTCCAGCTGTCTTTTGCCGCCACGGTGGCGTTGATCGCGGGCTTTGGATTGGTGGAACAACGGGTGCTGCGCGAAAAGCTGCCGCGCTGGATGATCCCGGTGTTCACACTGGTGCTGACCTCGGTTGTCGCCGGGGCCGCAACAGCGCCCTTCGCCGCCGCCATCTTCAACCGATTTACCGACTACGGACTGATCGCCAATCTTGCGACCGTGCCGGTGATGAGCCTCCTGATGGCCGCCGGGGCGGTGGCGGCGCTGCTGGCGCCCCTGGGCCTTGCCGTGCCGGCGCTGTGGGTGATGGAGGCGGCGTCGCGCTGGATCCTCTACATCGCGCATCTGATCGCGGGGCTGGACGGGGCGGTCACCCCAATCATCGCGCCGGGGCCCTTCGTGGTGCCGCTGATCGCGGTTGGCGGGCTTTGGGGCGTGATCTGGCAAGGGCGGGTGCGATGGGCGGGCGTTCTGCCGGTGGTCATTGCTTTTGCCCTGTGGAGCGCGGCCGAACGCCCCGCCTTGCTGATCAGCAGCGACGGAGCGCTGGCCGGGCTGATGGGCCCCGAGGGGCGGGCGCTGTCAAAGGCAAAGGGCGCCGGCTTTGCCGCCGAAAGCTGGTTGCAGGATGACGGCGATCTGGCCCTGCAAACGGTGGCCGCCACCCGTCCCGGTTTCACCGGCCCGCCGGGCGCACGCGCATTCACGCTTGCCGGGTTTCGGGGGGTGGCCCTGTCCGGCAAGGGCGCGCTGGATATGGTGGCTGCGGCCTGCGCCGCCAACGATCTCGTGATCCTGCCTGCCAGCTTTGTCCCGCCAGACCCCAGGCCCGGCCCCTGTCTGCTGATTGACCGCTCGGTGCTGGACCAGTCCGGTGCCATCGCTGTGACGGTGGCGGATGGAAACCTGCACCTTAACCCAGCCCGCAGCGCGCCACGGCTTTGGCTCAGCCCCAGGCCGGTCTATCCGGCGACCGAGATTTCGCCGGGAACCCTAACCATCGCGGCAGGTCAATAGCTGCGGATCAGCCCGACAAGGCGGCCCTGAACCTTGACCATGTGGTCGGGGAACACCCGGGTTTCATAGGCCGGATTGGCCGCCTCCAGCGCGATCATGCTGCCCTTGCGGCGAAACCGCTTCAGCGTCGCCTCGGCATCATCGACCAGCGCCACCACGATGTCGCCATTCTCGGCCGTCGGCTGTTCGCGGATCACCACGATGTCGCCGTCATTGATCCCGGCATCACTCATGCTGTCGCCCTTGACCTCCAGCGCGTAATGCTGCGCCGCGCCGTGCAGCATCGACCCCGGCACCGCGACATGGTGCGACACATGGGCAATCGCCTCGATCGGAACGCCGGCTGCAATGCGGCCCATCATCGGAATTTCCATCGCAAAGACGCCTTCGACCGGCATCGCGCCCCGAGGCTGGGGCGGTGGCGTGATCTTGTCGCCTTGGATGATTTTTGGAGAAAATCCTGACTTTTCCATGGCTTCCGGTAGTTTGACGATCTCAAGCGCCCGGGCGCGGTGGGCCAGGCGGCGGATAAAGCCGCGTTCTTCCAGCGCCGTGATCAACCGGTGGATGCCGGATTTCGATTTCAACGCCAGCGCCTCTTTCATCTCGTCAAAAGACGGCGGCACACCATCGGCGTCGATCCGCACCCGGATGAAATCCAGAAGCTCCATCTGCTTTCGCGTCAACATGACTGCCCTCCTGCTCACACCAGACTTAGCGAAATTGCGGTGTGTTACCACAATGTTCTGCCCGCGTTCATGGTTTGTGTCAAGTGCTATGACGTAAGTGCGGGGTGCTTCACAAGGGCAGGTAGGTCACAGCGCTGCCCGCGACCTGCGCGGTGTCATCCACCGGGCGGATCAGCAGGGCGTTGGCCTCGGACAGGATCGACAACAGCGCGGAATCCTGACGGTCGAACGGGGTGATGACCGGCAGACCCTCGCGCAGGGTCAGGCGTGCGCGCATGTAGTGGGTGCGCG
>JAYTDA010000305.1:0-25753 GCA_043736155.1 Paracoccaceae bacterium
TACCCCGACTCCACCGGCACCGAGTCGGGGTATACCCCGACCTACCGCCGCCGGTCGCGGCGTGACGACATTGGCTGAAACGCCACCCCGACATGCGCCTCGCAGTACGGCTTGCCCGGCTGCGTCGCCAACCCGCAGAACCAGAAATCCGGCGTTGCAGGATCGCCGATCGGCCATTTGCAGGTGCGTTCGGTCAATTCCATCAGGCTCAGCTTCTTCGCCTTTTTCTCGACTTCGCGCACCGATGCCAGCGCTTCGGGGCTGATTTCATTGGCAGAGGGTTGCGGCGGCAGCGGTTGACCGGCGGAAATGATCGGCTTGCGCAGCACAATCGACGATACCGGGGCACTGGCGGGGCGTTCCACCGGTTTCGGCTCCACCTTCACCGCCTCGGGTTTGGCGGCTTCAACCCGGGGGTCCGCGGCGCGCAGCGGCACCGGCGCCTCTGCCGGTTCGTCATCTGCAGCATCACCCAGATCGAAATCCTCGTCTGCGCTGTCGCCATCGCGGTCCGCGCGCAGCTGCGGTGTACCGGCGGCAACCGGCGCCTCCAGCGGGCCACCGGCGCGGTTCGACAGGCCCAGACGATGGACCTTGCCGATCACCGCATTGCGGGTCACACCGCCGAGTTCCTTGGCGATCTGACTGGCGCTTTGCCCGTCGCTCCACATCTTTTTGAGCGTTTCAACACGCTCATCGGTCCAGGACATGGGCTGCACTCCGGTTGGCTGGCATCGGGCAATGCCGCAAATCCCCCTGAAGAGGCGCGGCGACGGGCTGAAATAACCCCGCCAGCCGGGGAATTCAAGGGACCGTGCTGCAGGGGCATGCCAATCCCCCAACCATGGCGCTTTACACACCCGCCGCAATCATTTATCCCGCCGCCATGATCGCCCGGACCCGCCCGCTTTCGCTTCGCCGACGTCCGCGCACCCGCGCCTGACGGCGAAACCGGCGCGTCCGGCGCAGGATCCCCTGCGTAACTCACGCAAACTTCCCCCGCCCGGCCACCATACGTTGACTTGCCCTTTGGCCTTTGGCACCTCTGGGCGTACCACTACAGGGAACAACCGATGATCGCCTCTGTCCTGCCCACCTACAGCCGCGCCCCGATGGCTTTTGTCAAAGGCGAAGGTTCCTGGCTGATTGATGACCAGGGCCGGCGCTTTCTGGACTTTGGCGGTGGCATCGCCGTCAACATCCTTGGTCATGCCCATCCGGCGCTGGTGGCGGCGCTGACCGAACAGGCGGCCAGGCTGTGGCACACCTCGAACCTGTATCAGATCCCGAACCAGCAGGCGCTGGCCGACCGGCTGGTGGCGGCAACCTTTGCCGATACGGTGTTTTTCACCAATTCCGGTACCGAAGCGGCGGAACTGGCGATCAAGATGGCGCGCAAATACTGGTATGAACGGGGTCAGCCGGACCGCATCAACATCATCACCTTTTCCGGCTCGTTCCATGGCCGCTCCACCGGGGCGATCTCGGCGTCGGGCGGGGAAAAGATGGTCAAGGGCTTTGGTCCGCTGCTGCCCGGTTTCATCCATCTGCCGTTTGGCGATCACGATGCCCTGCGCGCCGCCCTCGGCCCCGCCACCGCCGCGGTGATGCTGGAACCCATTCAAGGCGAAGGCGGCATCAAGCCGTTGCCCGATGCCTGCCTGAAGGGCCTGCGCGATCTGTGCGACGCAACCGGCGCGCTGATGATCCTCGATGAGGTGCAATGCGGCATGGGCCGCACCGGCAAGCTGTTTGCCCACGAATGGGCCGGGGTGTCCCCCGACATCATGATGGTGGCCAAAGGCATCGGCGGCGGCTTTCCGCTGGGCGCTGTGCTGGCCACCGAAGCGGCAGCATCGGGGATGGGGGTGGGCACCCATGGCTCCACCTATGGCGGCAACCCCCTGGCCTGCGCTGTCGGAATCGCGGTGATGGACATCGTGACGGGTCCGGGGTTTCTGGCCGAGGTCAGCCGCAGCGCCGGTCTGCTGCGCCAGAGTCTGGAAGGTCTGGTGGCGGCGCATCCGGCAGTGTTTGAAGCGGTGCGGGGTCAGGGCCTGATCCTCGGGCTGAAATGCCGGGCGCTGAATGCCGATGTGGTCAAGGCGGGCTATGCCGCCGGGGTGCTGACCATCCCTGCCGCCGACAATGTGATCCGCCTGTTGCCCGCGCTCAACATCACCGATGCCGAAATAGCCGAAGGTGTCGCGCGGCTCGACCTTGCCGCCAGACAGGTCAGTGCCAATGCCGCCTGACCCCATCTATCATTTCCGCGAAATGACCGCCGCCGATCTGCCGCTGATGGCCGACTGGCTGGTCAAGCCGCATCTGATTGAATGGTGGGGCGATCCCGCCGAACAGATGACGCTGATCACCGATGATCTGGCCGACCCGCTGATGGATCAGCGGATTGTCGAATGGCAGGGCCGCCCGATCGGCTATGTCCAGCATTATCCCTGCCACGCCTGGGGGGCGCCGCATCTGGCGCATTTCCCGCAAGGCACGCTGGCGCTCGATACCTTTGTCGGTGACCCGTCCGAACTGGGCAAGGGCCACGGCACCGCCTTTTTGCGGCAACGCGCGCTGGAACTGCTGGCGATGGGGGCACCTGTGGTGGTGATCGACCCCGACCCCGGCAACGAACGCGCGGTGCGCGCCTACCGACGGGCAGGCTTCATCGGCACGCTTGTGGCCACCGATCAGGACGGCGAACCGGCGCTGGTGCTGGAGTTTCGTCATCTCTGAGGGTCTTTGGCCTTGAGTTTGTTTTTCGTTCAAATACTCCCGGGGATGAATGCGCCACAGGCGCAGAAGGGGCGGGAGCCCCTTGCCGCACCAGAAAGACCGTCATGAACCATTTTCTCGATATCCACAAAACCGACGCTGCCGACCTGCGGGCGATGCTCGACCATGCCGCTGCGATGAAGGCGGCACGCCTTGGCAAACCCAAAGGTACCGCCGATGCCGAACAGCCCTTGGCGGGCCGGATGGTGGCGCTGATCTTCGAGAAGCCCTCGACCCGCACCCGGGTCAGCTTTGATGTCGGGGTGCGCCAGATGGGCGGCCAGACCATGGTGCTGTCGGGTGCCGAAATGCAGCTGGGCCACGGCGAAACCATCGCCGACACCGCTCGGGTGCTCAGCCGCTATGTCGATCTGATCATGATCCGCACCTATGAGGAGGCGGTGCTGCTGGAACTGGCAGACCATGCGACGGTGCCGGTGATCAACGGCCTGACCAACCGCACCCATCCGTGCCAGATCATGGCCGACGTGATGACCTATGAGGAACATCGCGGCCCGATCAAGGGCAAAAAGGTGGTGTGGTCCGGCGACGGCAACAATGTCTGCGCCTCGTTCCTGCATGCCGCCGGCCAGTTCGGCTTTGATTTCACCTTTACCGGCCCGGAACAACTGGAACCCGAACCGGTGTTCATCGGTCTTGCCCGTGACAAGGGTGTGCGTGTCACCATCGAACGCGATCCGGCTGCGGCGGTGCGCGGTGCCGATCTGGTGGTGACCGACACCTGGGTGTCGATGCACGACAGCCAGTCCGCCAAGGAACGCCGCCACAACCAGTTGCGCGGTTATCAGGTGAACCAGGCGCTGATGGCGCTGGCCAAACCCGATGCTTTGTTCATGCACTGCCTGCCCGCGCACCGCGAGGATGAAGTGACCAGCGCCGTGATGGATGGCCCGCATTCGGTGGTGTTCGACGAGGCGGAAAACCGGCTGCATGCGCAAAAGGCGGTGATGCGCTGGTGTCTGGGGGTGTAACCGGCCCCCGCCGGCGGCGGGGTGCACCAGCTTCCCGCCTTCCCGCGCCGCCCCGGCCCCCGAGCCGGGGCCTCACGGTCCCGCACAAACCGGGCAATGGTCACCGCGATTTGACCTTGGCTCTGCGCCCGGCTGCTGTAAGCAAGGGCCAGCAACAAGGAGATCTGCATGCATTCCCCGGTTCCCGGCTTTACCACCTCGCTCAACGCCCTCGCTGCCATTCTGACCAAGGCCGAGGCCCATGTGGCGGCCAGAAAGATCGACCCTGCGGTGATGGTCAACGCCCGGCTGTTTCCCGACATGCTGCCGTTCTGGCGTCAGGTCACCATCGCCTGTGACCATGCCAAAGGCGCATCGGCGCGGCTGTCGGGCACCGAGGTGCCCGGTTTCCCCGATGAGGAAAAGACCTTTGCCGATCTGCAGGCCCGGATCGCCAAAACCCTCGCCTTCATCGCATCGGTGCCCGAAGCCGGTTTTGCCGATGCCGATGGCCGCACCATCACGCTGAAAGTCGGCCCAAGCGAGCGCAGCTTTCCCGCCCCGGTCTACCTGTTCAGTTTTGCCATCCCGAACTTCTATTTCCACATGACCATTGCCTACGCGATCCTGCGCAGCAACGGGGTTGACCTTGGCAAGTCCGATTTCATGATGGCCCCGGCGCAGGCCTGATGCCCTGACAAGGCCTGATGCCCTGACAAGGCCGGATGCCCCGGTTGGTGATCGATGTCCGGGTGGCCTTTTGGGCCCGCGGCGCCGCCGGTTGCCGTTGGGGCAATCCGGCGGCGGTTCAGCGCACCCCCGCGAACCCGCTCAGGCCCCGGCCTTAGTCTCCGGCTGAAGACCCGTGGCCGGGCGGTCCGCCGCAGCCGCCCGCCCGGCATTCAGCGCCACCACCAAGAGCAGCAGCGACACGGTGAAATAGGTTATCCGGTAGCCGACATGTTCAGCGGCAAAGCCGATGGCGGATGGCGCCAGCAGAATCCCCGAATAACCCATCATCGTCACAAGCGCGATGCCGGTGCCGGGGCTGATGCCGGGCTGGTTGCCGGCGGCGGAAAACGCGATGGGAACCGTGTTGGCGATGCCGATGCCTGCGACAAAGAAACAGGCGATCACCAGCCCCTGGGTCGGTGCCACGCTCAGCCCGAACACCCCGGCGGCACCAATCAGCGCCGAGATCCGCAAGGTCCGTTCGGCACCAAACCGGTTGCGCACCGCATCACCGATGAACCGCATCGCCGCCATCGCCCCGCTGAACAGCGCAAAACCCAGGCCCGATGCGGTAACCGAGGCGTCAAAGGTCTTGGTCAGATACAGCGCGCCCCAATCCATCGCAGCGCCTTCGGGGATCATCGAAAACAGCGCCAGCAGCCCGATCAGATAGATCCCGGCACTGCGCGGCCAGTGCCGGACCTTTTCTCCGGCGGTCACCAGCGGATGCGGTGCCTCTGAAATCAGGAATCGCGATGCCACCAGCACAACCGCCAAAGCCAGCACACTGGCGCCGATCGCGTGGGTTTCCGGCGAAGTCCGGGCAATCACCAACCCGCCGCCCAGACTGCCGATAAAGCCGCCCAGGCTCCAGAACCCGTGCGACGACGACATGATGGCGCGGTTCATCCGCTTTTCCACTTCGACCGCATTGGCATTCATCGCGACATCCATGCAGCCGCCAAAAGCGCCCAGCGCCACCATGCCCAGTGTGGCAAACAGGATGGACTGTGACAGCACGATCAGGATCAGCGCCGGGCAGACCAGCAGCGCAAACAGGATCACGGCGCGGCGCGAGCCTGCCCTGGCAATCACCCGACCGGCAAACATCATCGCCGTCACTGCCCCCAGGCCCAGCGCCAGGATCATCAGCCCCAGGGTGCTTTCGGTGATCTGGTGGCGCGGCAGCAGAAACGGCACCTGCAGCGCAAAGCACCCCATCAGGAACCCGTTGGTCAGAAACATCGCGGCAACGGCAAAGCGGCCGCGGTTCAGGCAAGCATCTGGATGCGGCACGGTCTTGGTCCTGTCGGGTCCGGAAACGGCGGGGGTGCCGCCAGGTCCGGCAGCAGCCGCCTGTTACCGCAAACCGCCAGCGATCACAATTGCCGCTTGCCGGGGCATCTGCCGGGTATCTGACGCAACACCCGCCGCAATTGTCGCGTTTTTTCAACTGCAACGCGTGACAATCGCGCCAATTCCGCCTATTGTTGCCAAAGACAAAACAACCAAAGCTCGGGATAACCCGACAGCAGCACAGGTGCCGCATCGTGTCCAGCAATCCTCTGACCCGTCATCGTTTCTGGCAGGCCAAGCGCCAGGCCAATGCCATTCTGGTGTCGGGTGATGCCGCCACCGCTGCAATGCAGCCTCCGGGGATGCCGGAACAGGGCGGGATGCCGGAACAGGGCGGGATGCCGGAACAGGTGGTGATGCCGCCTGCGGCCAACCGGGTGCCAACTCCGCCGCCGCCGGAACCGGTGCCCGGGGTGGGAATTGCGGCAGTGATCGCGGCACCACCCCTGCCCCCGGCTGAGGGTGAACCGGTCGCTCTCGCCACGATGCGGGCCAGTACCGCCACCGGCGTTGCGGCCCGGTCCGCCCCAAAGGCGGGTGCCAGGCTGGGCAAGCGGGGCAAAGCCGCCGCCGTCGGGCCGGTCGACGCCTCGGACCGCCAGGGCCGCGGCTTGTTGAACCTGACCGATCTGGCCGACCGCTACGGCTCTGACAAGGGCTCGGCCAAGCATCGCTATACCGAGCTTTACAACATGCTGTTTCAGCCCTATCGCAACGCCCCGATCAACTTTCTGGAAATGGGTCTGCAGATCGGCGGCCCGGAACTGGGCCACAGCCAGGACCGCGCCACCACCGATCTGCCGTCGGTGCGGATGTGGCTGGAATTCTTTACCCGGGCGCAGATCTGGGGCCTCGATGTCTCTGATTTCAGCTGGTTTTCCGATGACCGCTTCAGCTTTGTGCGCTGCGACATGGATGCCCGCGTCAATATCGCCGCAGCCGCCCACCGGATGCCGCCGATGGATATCATGATCGATGATGCCAGCCATGCCTCGCACCATCAGCAATTCGGCTTTCTGGAGCTGTTTCCCCGCCTGAACGACGGCGGCCTGTATATCATCGAGGATCTGCGCTGGCAGCCCGCGCCCTATGAACGGCCGGGCATCACCAAGACCGCCGATCTGTTCCAAAGCTATGTGCAAACCGGGGTGTTCCAGCATTCCGACCCCGCCACAGCCGAGGCGTTCAACGCCCTGCGCCTTGATATGTCGGGATGTTTCCTGCATCAGGTCCATTACACCAAATCCCGCCGCGATCAGGTTTTGGTGGTGCACAAACGCTGAATGCCGCACCTGCTACGCCTTTTTCCTTCGCTCCATTTTCTGTTCAAAAATACCCCACGGGGGCGCGGGGGTGTCAACCCCCCGCTTCTTTCGACAGCGATTCGGGGTGTGAAACCCCCGCTTATGTCGACAGGGATCTGGGGTGTGAAACCCCCGGCTTCTTCTCACGTCCCGCGCGGCTTGGCCCGCACCGTCGGTGCCGCGTCCAACGGGTTTTCCGGCCAGGGGTGGCGCGGGTAGCGGCCACGCATGTCGCGCCGGACATCGGCATAGGAATTGGCCCAGAACCCCGGCAGATCCAGCGTCACCTGCACCGGTTTGCCGCCGGGTGACAGCAGGGTCAGCCGCAACGGCAGGCGGTCCGGCCCCACGCTCGGGTGCTCGGCGACCCCGAACAGCTCTTGCAACCGCAGTTCGACGGCGGGAGATTGACCGGAATAGTCGATCGGCACCTGCCGCCCCAGCGGGGTTGCAAATGATGAGGGTGCCAGCCGGTCCAGCAGCTGCCGTTGCGCATGGTTCAGCATCGCCTGCAACGCCGCCAAGGGGTCCAGTGCCCGCAAATCGGCGGCGCTGCGGCAGCCCCCGACCACCGGCAGCAACCAGTCCTGCAGCCCCGCCAGCAGCCCCGCATCGCTCATGTCCGGCAGATCGCAGCCCTGCGCCGCCAACAACCGGACCCGGGCGCGAAACCGCTGCGCCGCAGCAGACCAGCCCAGCGCGTCAAGCCCCAGATCGCGCACCCCTTGCAGCGCTCCCAGCGCCATCGCGCCCGGCGGGGCATCGGGCCAGGGCCGGTCGGCCAGCACCAAAGCGCCAAACCGTTCCTGTTGCCGCGCCAGCACCCGCGCGTCGCGGCGCGACCAGTGGCATTCATTCACCCAGACAATTTCAGCCCCGAACAACCGGCGCAGTGACGCCTCTGGCAGCGCCAGCGCCTGCCGGATCCGCGCCTCGCGTGGGTCGCCGTCCAGATCGGTGGCGACCAACAATGGCACCGAAGCCAAGGGATCACCCGCCTCCAGCACCGCGCCCTTGCCCCCCGTCAGCACATAGCGCGGCGCGTCACCGGGGCGGCGGCGGCCGATGCGGTCGGGATAGGCCAGTGCCGCCTGTTCCGCCGGACTCAGCACCCCACCGGAGCCTTTGGGCACCAGCCGCGCCAGCCTTGACGCTTCATCCGCGATCCGGCGCAGCGCCGGGCGGTCGATGTCATGGGGATGTGTCGCAGCAAACCGCGTGGGGTTGGCCAAAGCCTCCAGCCGCAGGGTCATATCCGACGCATGGGCGCGCAAAGGGTCGCGGTCTGACAGCAGCGCCGCCAGCGGTGCCCCGGCAGGCCCGGCAGCCAATAGCATCCGCCCCAGCCGGGGGTGCAGCGGCAGCGCTGCCAGCGCCTTGCCCATCGCGGTGATCCGCCCGGCCCGATCCAGCGCGCCAAGGCTGTGCAACAAAGCCTGCGCCTCGGCCAGTGCCGCCGGGTTCGGCGGGGTCAGAAAGGCAAGCCCCGCGCCGCCGCCCCACAAAGCCAGTTCCAGCGCCAGCGCCGTCAGGTCGGCCACTTCAATCTCGGCGGGGGCAAAGGCTGCCAATGCCCCCTCTTCCCCTTTGGTCCACAGCCGGTAACAGGTGCCCGGTGCCACCCGCCCGGCCCGGCCCCGGCGCTGATCCGCCTCGGCCCGGGTCACCCGTTCGGTCACCAGCCGCGCCATGCCCGATCCGGGGTCAAACCGCGCCCGCCGCGCCCTTCCGCCATCGACCACCACCCGGATATCCTCGATGGTCAATGATGTTTCGGCGATCGATGTCGCCAGCACCAGCTTGCGTCCCGCCTCCGAGTCAACCTCTGGTGCCACCGCCAACCGCTGATCGGCCAGGGTCATTGCGCCATAAAGCGGCCGCACCACCATACCCGGCGGCAGGAAATGCGACACCAGCCCGGCAACCCGCCGGATCTCGGCTTCACCCGGCAAAAACACCAACAGACCACCTTCGGTCTCCGCCACGGCCCGCAGAATAAGGTCAGTCACTGCCCGTTCAAACCGCACCTCGCGCGGGGTCGGCCGGTCAAGCCAGCGGGTCTCCACCGCAAAGGCCACGCCGTGCGCGGTGATGACCGGGGCCGCCAGCATCAAAGCCACCGGTGCCGCATCCAGCGTCGCCGACATCACCAGCAGCTTCAGATCAGGCCGCAACGCCGCCCGCACTTCGCAGGTCAGCGCCAACCCCAGATCGGCGTTCAGCGAGCGTTCGTGAAACTCGTCAAAGATCACCGCGCCGACACCCTCCAGCGACGGGTCCGACTGCAGCATCCGGGTCAGGATGCCTTCGGTCACCACTTCGATCCGGGTGGCTGCGGAAACCCTGGCTTCGCCTCTGATCCGGTAGCCGACGGTCTGGCCAACGGCTTCACCGAGCATAAAGGCCATCCGGTCGGCGGCGGCGCGGGCGGCGATGCGGCGGGGTTCCAGCATCACGATGCGACCGCTGACCAGCCCCGACGCCAGCAGCGCCAGTGGCACCCGGGTGGTTTTCCCGGCACCGGGCGGTGCCTGCAGCACCGCAACCCCGGCCTGCCCAAGGGCAGCCAGCAATTCCGGCAAGGCATCATCAATCGGCAGCGCGTCCATACGCCGTTATCTTCGGGTCAGCGACGCCCGTCCATAGAGACTGTCCATGGTCACCTCGACCACCCGCACTATCCCCGCTTCACCCGGGCCATAGGTCAGGCGGAACGGAAACCGCTGTTTTTCCGCCATTTCCTGGTCGGAAAACCCTGCAAGACGGCGGTATTCGCCAGCGCAGGTGAGGCTGTCGCCGGTCTGTTCGGCAGCGGCCAGGGTGATCTGGCTGCGCCGGGCGCCGTCAAACATCACCAGTTTCAGGTTGCAGGCATCGGCGGGCGCCACATCGCGCAGCGTGGCATACAGGGCGGTCAACGGGTCAACGGTGCCGCTCTGGGTGGCCGGATCGACATAGTTCGGTCGCCCCTCGCGGCTTTCCTTGATCATCTCGGTGGGAACACCGCCGTGATATTCCATCCGCGACTGGCTTTGGCGTTTGCCGGTATCGGCCTGTTCCTCATAGCGCGACGGCGACCAGCGCCCGGTGGAAAACCGCCCCGACGCCTTGGCGTCGAACCGGATCTTGCGCACCATGGCGGCGATGCCGGTGCTTTCCAACCGGCCCGCGACCGAATAGCTGGTGCCGTTGCTGGTGCCGTTGAACTGCAACACACCGGCCCGGAACCCCTTGATTTCCAGATCAAAGGTGCCGCTGCTGACCCCTTCGGCGGCAGCGGGAATGGCAGTGGCGAGATTGGCAGTGGCGAGGCTGGCTGCTGCCATGGCAGCCAAAGCGACAGCCCTCAATGAAAACCAAATGACCATATGATGTGCCTGTTGTTGCTCTTGTCTCTGATACATAGGGCTTGTCAGGCTCTGCTGAAATCCCCCCCGGCCTCACCAGACCTTGCAATCCTGTAACCGTTTGGTGAGCCGGGCAACGCTGCGGACTGGCGCATTCGCCGCTTGACGCCCCGCAGGGTTCCGCGTAAATCGCCCCGATGAATTCGGTGTGCAGCCTTTGCTGCCGCCAGCAGCTATTGCTTCCTGACTCCCCGCAGGCAAGCCCGAACCAAGGATACGATCATGGCGCGCGTCTGCGAACTGAGTGGAAAAGGCCCGATGTCTGGCAACAATGTCAGCCATGCCAACAACAAGTCCCGCCGCCGGTTCCTGCCGAACCTGAATGAGGTAACCCTGATTTCCGACATTCTGGGGGCATCGTTCAAGCTGCGGATTTCGGCCCATGCCCTGCGGTCGGTTGACCACCGTGGCGGGTTGGATGGCTTTCTGGCCAAAGCCAAGGATGACGAACTGTCGACCAAAGCCGCCAAGATCAAGAAAGAGATTGCCAAGGCCCAGGCTACCGCCTGAGCCGATTGCTGTGCGTTTGCGGGGCCCTGCCACACGGCGGGGCTTTTTGCATTCCGGCGGGTTGCCGCGCGCGGATCTGCAGGCAGACCCTCTCCCCCGGCCCCTCTCCGAAGGCGGAGAGGGGGGCGCTGGCGGTGCCGTTCCGCGCCCCCCTCGCCCTTGGGAGAGGGGCCGGGGGAGAGGCCATAGCCAATCCCGGTGATGTCGTCTGCACCCGGACGCCAGACGCGGGGCTTGACCTGCTGCCCGGTTGGGTTTTGATACCACCGGGCAGACAGGGGCGGCTGAATGGCGGGGCAACCGGACATCGTGCAACAGGCGCTGGCCTATGCCGGACAGGGCTGGGCCTTCGCGCGCGACTGGCTGATCAGCCCGGCGGCCTGGTCGCAGTTTGCCCTGCTGGTGGCGGCGTTTGTGCTGGCGCGGCTGCTGGCGCGCCTGGCCCAGCCCCGGCTGCACCGGCTGATTGCCCCCCCAGACGGCAAAGGCGGCATTCTGGCCACCGCCCGGCGGTTCCTGCTGCGGTTCCTGCCGCTGTTGATGCCGATCCTCGCCTATGGCCTGACAGCCGCCGGTGAAGCGGTGACCCGGTCGCTGTTCGGCTCGGGTGACGTGATCGCCTTTGGCAAACGGGTGTTCTTGCTGCTGGCGGCGCGGCTTCTGGTGCGTGACACGCTGACCGACCCGTTTTTGCGGCTGCTCGGGCGCTTTGTGCTGCTGCCGGTGGCGGTGCTCTATGCGCTGGGCTTGCTGGATGATGCAGCACTGCGGCTGAATGCGATGACGGTGTCGCTGGGCAATATCTCTTTCACCGCGATGGCGCTGATCCGGGGCGCGATTGCCGGCAGTCTGCTGTTCTGGCTCGGCTCCTGGTCGAACCGGCAATCAGCCGATTACATCAAGGCGCAACCATTGCTGCGACCCGCCACCCGCGAACTGGCGGTAAAAACCATCGAATTGGCCATCTTTGGCGCAGCGTTTCTGCTGCTGATGTCGATCATGGGGATCGATCTGACGGCGCTGGCGGTGGTCGGCGGTGCCTTGGGTGTGGGGATCGGGCTGGGGCTGCAACAGATCGCCGCCAACTTCATTTCCGGCATCATCCTGCTGATTGAAGGCCAGACCACGGTGGGCGACTATGTCGAACTCGACGGCGGCGAGCGCGGCACCATAGCGAAAATGACTGCCCGGTCCTGTGTGCTGGAAACCTATGACGGCCGCTGGATCGTGGTGCCGAATGAACATTTCATCACCACCCGCGTGGTCAACTATTCCGATGCCGACAGCCCGAACCGGTACGAGGCCAGGTTTTCCGTCAGCTATGACACCGACATCAATCTGGTGCCGGGGATCATCGAACCGGCGGTTTCCGCCCTGGCGTTCGTGCTGCAAAACCCCGATGGGCCAGATTGCGAATTGCGCGGCTTTGGCGAATCGGCGGTGGATTTCGCGGTGGAATACTGGGCGATTGGCATTGATGACGGCAAACACAAATATGCGTCACCAGTGCTGTACGCGATCTGGAATGCGCTGAAGGCGGCGGGGGTCGAGATGCCCTATCCGCACCGGGTGGTGGAACTGAAACAGCCGCTTGCGACCAATCTTCTCCCAAACGGTGGCCTGTGAGCTTTGCCCTGGTGATCGGCGCTGGCCCCGCCGGGCTGATGGCGGCAGAGGTGCTGGCCGCTGCCGGGGTGCCGGTGCTGGTGGCAGAGGCCAAACCCAGCGCCGGGCGCAAGTTCCTGATGGCGGGCAAATCCGGGCTGAACCTGACCAAACAGGAATCGTTGCCCGCCTTTTCAGCGCATTTTGCCGGGGCGGCGCCGTGGCTTGCGCCGATGCTGGCGGAGTTTGGCCCGGCCGAGGTGCAGGACTGGGCGCGCAGCCTTGGCCAGCCGGTGTTTACCGGCTCCACCGGCCGGGTGTTTCCGGTGGCGATGAAGGCGTCGCCGCTGCTGCGGGCCTGGCTGGCGCGGCTGGGGGCTGCCGGGGTGCAGATGCGGACCCGCTGGCGCTGGCAGGGGTTCGAGGATGGCGGCACCCGGTTTGACACGCCGGACGGGCCGCAGGTCCTGCACCCCGCTGTCACCGTGCTGGCGCTGGGCGGGGCCAGTTGGGCCCGGCTGGGGTCGGATGCGGCGTGGCTGCCGTGGCTGGCGGCCAAAGGCGTCGACATCGCGCCATTCCGCCCCGCCAACATCGGGTTTTCGGTGCCATGGTCGGCGCATATGGCCCCGCATTTCGGCCAGCCGCTGAAGGCGGTGGCCCTGATGGCGGCGGGCCACCGGGTGCGCGGTGAAGCGGTGGTTTCCGCCCGCGGGCTGGAAGGCGGCGGCATCTATGCCCTGTCGCACGCCCTGCGCGACGGCGCAGCGCTGACGGTTGACCTGCTGCCGGACATCGACACCACAGCGATAGCGGCGGCCCTGACCGGTCAGGGCAGCGCCACCCTTGCCAACCACCTGCGCAAGGCGCTGCACCTTGACCCGGTACGGTTGGCGCTGTTGCAGGAATTTGGCCGCCCCCTGCCACGCGGCCCGGCCCTTGCCGCGCTGATCAAAGCCCTGCCGGTGCCGCTGACCGGCCCGCGCCCGATCGATGAAGCGATCTCTGTTGCAGGCGGCATCACCCGTGCCGCAGTGATCGACGGGCTGGAACTGCGCGCCCTGCCCGGCTGCTTTGCCGCCGGGGAAATGCTGGATTGGGAGGCGCCAACCGGCGGCTATCTGTTGACGGCCTGCCTTGCCAGCGGCCGCTGGGCCGGGCTGGCGGCGGTGCGGCATTTCAGAAGTAGGCACCCCGCCGCCACCAACCCCGCGCCGCTCCGGGGCTTGCCCTTGTGAAAGCGAGGGTGACCCGGAGCCTCATGGTGCCGCCTCAGCCCTGGGCGCAGTTGCTTTCGGCATTGTCACCAAACGCCTTGTAGCGCAGCCAGAACGCCTCATCCGAGGCGCGCGCCGACTGTCGCACGTCCTGCGCCTGCTGCGGGTTGGTGAAAAACTTTGCCGCACGACGCTGGTCGCCGTAATTCAGCACCACATCGGCGACGTTCTGAATACAGCCGCACAGGCTGCGGCTGGCGGATTGACGATCGCTGCGCAAACAGGCTGATTCAATCGGCCCTGCCAGGGCCGGACCTGCTGCCACCAGACATACTACGGCGAAACCCGCCCGGAAAACTGTCATGTTCATCATCCTGCCTCTTGCCGGTGACTTGGTTTCCCTTTGCCACAGGTCATTTTCTGCGGCAAATCATGCCGAATTGGAATGCATTCTTCAAGCCTGTCCGCGCCTTGGGCGGAATTATTCCGACCGGGGCTAGGGATGGTGAACTGCGAACCTTCAACCACCAGATCATGGCGTCGGCGCATCCACCCTGCACCGCGCCCGCCCTGGCCCGCACCAGTCCGGCCCATAAAGCCGCTCGCGGTCGAGCAAGCCAAATGAAAACACCCGCCCCCGCCCAGCGGGGAAACAGGAAACCAGATAGCGCTCATCCATGATGCTGTCGACCTCCGGCACCCAGCGGCTGTCGAACCGGGTGACGTCATAGGGGGTGCCGTCGAACTCCTCCAGCATCTCGAAGGTATCTGCACGGAAGATATAGGTGGTGAGCCAGCGGCTTAGCGAGCCTCCGTAGCGGGGAGTATCGCGTTGGACGAAAAATAGAATTACCTTGACGCTGCAATATTTTCCCGTTTCGACCCCCTTGAACCAAGGCTCCTTTCCACCTTCAACTTCGATCAAGGTCGTCCTTTGGAATCCGGTATCCTTGTTCCTCAGCGTGTAAGCTGAGTAGTCCAATCCATGCTGAAGTTTTGGCAGGAACTTTCTGATGTCCTGGTCGATTTCCCAGTCCGGAATGAAGTCGAGAGAAATTGAGTATCTGTCGGTCTCGATTGTGTTCCGAAAAGGAAGTATGAACATGTCACCGGGATCAAGCTCGTGCGCAGCACCGATACTGACCCCGGCCCAGATAAGAAATGCTAATAATATCGGATTCCATTTCATTTTTTGTCGAAAGACGGTTGGGTAGTGGAAAATCGGCAAACGTTGTCAAAAACTCCACTTGATGCAAGCGCATCGACCCCTGCTGCCCTTTTTTCATATGTGTCGGTATACTTGTTTATCACTTTGGTGATCTGGTCAGCGATATCGCTGGTGGTACCCTGATCGGCAATGGTTGGGAAGTCTTTGTCGAGCCAATAGATAATAGCCGATCTGACCGCATATTTTGGTTTCTCCAACAGTTCGGGGTGTGCAACAAAATCTACAAACTCTCCAAATATTTTTTGATGGAGGCGGGCTGCGCGGTCATAGTTGTAACGACCAGTTGTGTGGAACAGGCCTCGCCCCGCAAAACGCCAGCCATCCCCAGGGGCGTTGTTGCCATTTGCATCTGGGTATTTGTTGTTCGCAATTGCCTCTTCGTTCGGTTGTTGAATGGTGTTTCCGTTTTCGTCTTTGATGTACCCGTCGGCTTCGGCTTCGTCCGGGTGTTCTTGATAATACGGCAGACCGAGCAGTGCTTCAACCGAGTAGGAAAAATCTTCCCTGGCTCTTGCTCGTGCCCCCATTTCCACTGAAGCTTGTCCCAGGAAATGTGCCAGCCTTTCCGGACTGTCCAGCTTGCCAACGTCGATGACGGCATCCAACTCCTGCGCAAACGCAAGCAACTTTTCGTCAGTTGCCTTCGGAAACACCGTCCTCATCTTCTCCGCCGTCAACTTCTCGCACGTCGCCCCGTCCGGCAAATCCTCCAGCACGAACACCGGTTCCGCCGAACAGCGGCAGCCATAGGCCTGCCCCGGTGTTCCGTCCTCCGGTGGCGCGCTCCAGGAAAAGGTCTGGTCGTCATGCGCCTGATGCTCCGGCCTGACCTTTCCGTCATCCTGGCTGCGCCAGATGAACTCGGTCAGGCCCATGCCAGCCTGCTGCAGCCGCGCGCTGACCTGGGTTGCTGCCCGTTGGATCGCCGCCTTGAGGATCGGGTCGTTCTGGTCCACCGGCAGACCGATTTCGGTGATCCGCGTCGTGATGGCCGCATCCAGTTCGGCCTTGATGTCGGAAAAATCCACGCCTTTGATGTTGACCGACAGCTCTTTCGGCAAATATTGGTTCAGATCCGCCAACCCGTCGGCCAGCGCGTTATCGGCAATCGAACCGGCCAGATTGCGCGGTTGCAGATCAAACTTCCGCTGCAACACCCCAAGATCAGCCAGCCGCAGATCGAACGACCCCGACCTGCCATGCCGAATGAAATTCGCAAACTTCGTTTCGTAAGCCATGCCACCCCCTGACCAAACTTTCGCACATTCAGGTGAAAACACGGTTAACATTCCGCTAACCCGCCGCCCCCTTCCCCCCTGCTTTCCTTCCCGCTATACGCCCCCCATGACCCAGCTTTCGCACATCCGCAATTTCTCCATCGTGGCCCATATCGACCACGGCAAATCCACCCTGGCCGACCGGCTGATCCAGTCGACCGGCACCGTTGCCGCGCGCGACATGAAGGAGCAGCTGCTTGACAGCATGGATATCGAACGCGAACGCGGCATCACCATCAAGGCCAACACGGTGCGCATCGAATACAAGGCGCAGGACGGCGAGACCTATATCCTCAACCTGATCGACACCCCCGGCCACGTCGATTTCGGCTATGAAGTCAGCCGCTCGATGCGCGCCGTCGAAGGTTCGCTGCTGGTGGTCGATGCGAGCCAAGGGGTCGAGGCGCAGACCCTCGCCAACGTCTATCAGGCGATCGATGCCGGCCACGAGATCGTGCCGGTGCTGAACAAGATCGACCTGCCCGCCGCCGAGCCGGAACAGGTCCGGGCCCAGATCGAGGATGTGATCGGCATCGACGCCTCCGACGCCATCCTGATCTCGGCCAAGAGCGGCCTCGGCATTCCCGATGTGCTGGAAGCCATCGTGACCCGGCTGCCCGCGCCAAAAGGCGACCGCGATGCGCCGCTGAAAGCCATGCTGGTGGATAGTTGGTACGACGCCTACCTGGGCGTGGTGGTGCTGGTGCGGATCATCGACGGCACCCTGAAAAAGGGCGACCGTATCCGGATGATGGCGACCAACGCCTTTTACGGCGTGGAAAAGCTGGCAGTTTTGCGCCCCGGCATGGAAGATATCGCGGAACTTGGCCCCGGTGAAATCGGCGTGCTGACCGCCTCCATCAAGCAGGTCCGCGATACCCGCGTTGGCGACACCATCACCCACGAACGCCGCCAGTGCCTTGAAGCCCTGCCCGGCTTCAAACCGGCCCAGCAGGTGGTGTTTTGCGGTCTGTTCCCGGTTGATGCCTCCGAATTCGAAGCCCTGCGCGATGCCATCGAGAAACTGGCGCTGAATGACGCCAGCTTCTCCACCGAAATGGAAACCTCCGCTGCCCTCGGTTTCGGTTTCCGCTGCGGCTTTCTCGGCCTGCTGCATCTGGAGGTGATCCGCGACCGCTTGGAGCGTGAATACAACATCGACCTGATTACCACCGCCCCCTCCGTCGTCTATCACCTGCAGATGAAAGACGGCGAGGTCCGCGATCTGCACAACCCCGCCGATATGCCCGACCTGACCTTTGTGTCCCATATCGAGGAGCCGCGGATCAAGGCCACCATCCTGGTGCCCGACGAATATCTCGGCGATGTGCTGAAACTCTGTCAGGACCGTCGCGGGGTACAGATCGAACTGACCTACGCCGGATCGCGCGCCATGGTGGTCTATGACCTGCCGCTGAATGAGGTGGTGTTTGATTTCTATGACCGGCTGAAATCGGTGACCAAGGGCTATGCCAGCTTTGATTACCAGATGTACGGCTACCGCGAGGATTTTCTGGTGAAGATGTCCATTCTGGTCAATGATGAACCGGTCGACGCGCTGAGCATGATGGTCCACCGCGACCGCGCCGATATGCGGGGCCGTGCCATGGTGGAAAAGCTGAAAGAGCTGATCCCGCGCCACATGTTCAAGATCCCGATCCAGGCGGCGATCGGTGGCCGGGTGATCGCGCGGGAAACCCTGTCGGCGATGCGCAAGGACGTGACCGCGAAATGCTACGGCGGCGACGCCACCCGCAAGAAGAAGCTGCTGGAAAAGCAGAAAGCCGGGAAGAAGAAGATGCGGCAGTTTGGCAAGGTGGAGATTCCGCAGACGGCGTTTATCAATGCGCTGAAGATGGACTCCTGACCCCCTTCGCGCTAGCCTTGCTCCATGAACCACGCCCCACCCGCCCCGCTGATCCCGGACGCCGAGCTTTGCATCGCCGAAGCCCGCCTTGCCGCATTCGACCAAGACGGACTGGGCCATACCATTGACGCCCTGCGCCAATGGTCCGCCCTGCGCGCAAGTGACCCCACCACCCCATGCCCGCCCCCTACCAGGTTGCGCTGACGCCGGGGGCGTTGGCCGACCTCGACCGCCTCGACCATTTCCTGCGGGAAAAGAACCCTGTGGCCGCAGATCGTATGCTGGTGGCGATACACTCATCTCTGACCCACCTGTCCACCCACCCCAACCTCGGACGGCCCCTCCCACCATCGCCCCTGCGCGCCCTGATTGTGCGATTTGGCAAAGGGGGATATGTCTGTTTGTATGAGGTGAGGGAGCGGATGGTGCTTGTGTCGCGGGTGTTTCATCAGCGGGAGGATCGGGCAACGAATGGTTGAAAAGCAAGGGCGTGGCCTCGAACGTTTAATTGCTGCGCTCACTTCGATTTCAAATAGTGACAGTGACTTCAAAGTCGAGTCACCAGCGTTTCTAGTTGACAAACATACTGGGCAGAAACGCGAAGTCGATGTTCTCTTGACGCATAGCTACAAAAATCATGCATTGAGAATTGCAATCGAGTGTAAGGATCATGGACGCCCGGTAGATGTTCCAAAGGTTGAAGCCTTCGCCGCGAAGTGCGATTCACTCGATGTGGATCTAAGTGTGATGGTCAGTTCTAGCGGCTACTATTCAAATTGCGTTCCTAAGGCTGCCGCCATGAATGTTCTGCTCCACTCGATTGAGCAGTCGGTGAACTTTGATTGGTTTAGAGTTGCCGGCCTCATTGAAGATGTCGCAATTTTTGGAGAGATTACGATAACTGACGGGAGGGGCGCCGTAGTATCTGATATAGATTTCGTGGACGCCGGCGGCCAAAGGGTACTAATTTCAAACATAGTCGACTGCATTTTTCCTATTGTCATTAGAAACCCGAGTGGCTTGACTTGTGAAGAGTATCGTCAAGGGCATATCTCGCACGAGGCCAATAAGTTTGACTTCAAGCTTTCACCACTTTTCCGCAAAATACCGTCAGTTGACGCGGGAATTGACCTCGGACTTAGGGTGAGAGGGATCTTCGAGTTTCATCGAATTTTCTCAACCTTCGGGCACTTCGCTCATAAGAAGACTGAAGAGACTCTTGAGTTCGCCAAAGTAAAGAGCGCACTTATAGTTGATGATACGATTGCAACGATTCTAATCACAGAGTTATCGCCAAATAGATTGCATGTTTTGGGAGGGTCAAATTGCGGGTCGTCGAACACAAGAATTTTTCGGAGATTGGTTTCGTGGGATGTAGTTACGGAACGTCTGTTGGAGTGTGGACCACGGCACCATTTCAAAATTTCGGCAAAGTCGGATACTTTAACGGCATCTGCGTTCACGCATGACTTTGATGAGGGCGTGGGCACTTGGAGTGGACAAGATTCGTGGCCAGATTTGATCGAAGATGGAGCCTCAACTGTTTCAGCATATGACAAATATGAAAAGAAGTGGGCGGGGGGCGGCAATTGATAGCACGACATAGGGTAGGTAGGGCCACCACCCAATCCTAACCGTTTGTCCCCCCTACCCCACCCACCAAACCCAGGCCCCCACAATCCCCGCCCACAGCCCCAGATTAACCACCGCCGACCGCCCTACCTCCCGCCAATACCGCCGCCGCCGCCAATTCATCCCAACAGCGCGCGGCTTGGCGGAGCGGGGGTCGCCAGAGACCCGCTCCACCCGCCGCCGCTCCCACCACCTCCTGACCCGCCCGAACATCCCGCCAACGTAGGTCGGGGTTCACCCCGACTCTCCCCGCCCCCCCCAAACCCGCCCTACCGATAAGCTTCACCCCTCGGTGCGACCGTCACCACCAGCACCACCAAAACCCCGTCATCAATGCGATAGATGATCCGCCAATCCCCGACCCGGATGCGCCATTGATCCACTTCACCGACCAGTTTCAACGACCCGACCGGGCGCGGGTCAGCGGCAAGCGCTGAGATCGCGCGTTTCAACGGGTGGCCGATCCGCGCATCGCGGATTGCGCGCAGTTGTTTGCGCGCCTTGGGGCTGTAGTCGATGCGATAGTGGCTCATTCCTTGCGGTAGCCCGATTCAATCTCTGCCCAAAGCTCTTCGTGCGACACCGCCTTTCCGGGGTCTTCCAGATACTCGGCATAGGCTTCCGCCCCCATCCTGGCCAATTCCGCATTCTCCAGCGCCTCGTAATAGGCCATGGCCTCCACCGAAATCATCACCGCGACCGGCTTGCCGTGCCGGACGATGGTGACATCCTCCCTGCCATGAACCACCTTGCCCAGCAGGTCAGACAGGTTTTCGCGGGCTTGTGATACAGTCGCGATGATCATCGTTTGTCCAATTCTTACAAAACGTAAGAAACGTACCATTTCCCCGCCCGAACATCAAGCCGCGCCGAGGGTGTGCCTTCAGGCGCACCATCCCCGGCGTCGATTGGCCCCGGCGTCGACTGGTCCCGGAGTAGACTGGCCCCGGAGTAGACTGGCCCCGGCGTCAATTGGTCGGCCTGAAGGCACACCCTATGCCCCACCACCCGCCGCCCGAAATTCCTAATTCTTCATTAATTCTCCGTCGCAACCCATTGAAAACAAATGCCTCTAAAATGTCTCCGGCCGGGACAGCCCGCTCAGACAAGGGGGGGATTTCATGCACCTCTCCCCACCAAGACCCAAGCCGCCACCGACCCGGCGTCCCTGCCCTTCGCCGTCCGTTCCTGCCCTCCACAGCCAACAGGGAACCAAACCCGCCCCACACGCGTTGACGAGCAGGATCAACTTACCCAAGCGAGGCTGCCATGACCAAATATCTTCTGCTGCTTCCCCTGATGGCCTTTGGCCTGTCGGGCTGCGAAACCCCCGAACAGAACGCGGTGGCGCTCGGGCTTGGCGGTGCGGCAGTCGGTGCCGCGGTGTCCGGCAAAGACGACAGGCTGACCGGCGCACTGACCGGGGCCGCGCTCGGCGTCGGCGCGTCCCTGCTGATCGGACCGGCACCGCAACAGGGCCAATGCGTCTATCGCAATTCCCAGGGCCAGCAGTTCATCGCGCCCTGCTGACGACACCTGACGCACAGTCTGCCGGCGGTGTGTGTGCTGCCACGCACGCCGTCGGCGGCTTGATCCCTGCAGCCGCGCCTTTGGGGAAATGCGCCAGATTGCGAGCCATCCGTTCGCGGCGGGTTTCTGGCCCTGCCCAACCGGTCTGCTGTGCAATTGCCATCCGCCCCTCACCCCACCAGAACCACCAGCCAGGCCACCCCCGCCGCCAGCGCTGTCATCGCCACCGCCGCCGACCCGGCGTCCTTCGCCTTGCCGGCCTTCGGGTGGCGCTCCATCGAAATATAGTCCACCGTCTCCTCCAGCGCCGAATTGATCAGTTCCGCCGCCAACACCAGCATTCCCAAGGCAAGGATCAGGGCGCGCTCGCCTGCTGTCATCGGGATCAGCAGCGCCAGCACCACCGACACAGCATTCGCCGCCGTCCATTGCCGCAGGCTTTTCTCGGTGGCCCAACAGGCGCGCCACCCGGCCAGTGACCAGGTCGCCGTATCGGCCAAACGCCGGACTTCGCTATAAATCAGGTCTTTCATCATTTCCCCCTCGGTCCTCCGGCGGCCCGGGTGCCCGCTCTGCCGGTCCCGGGGATCAAGCCACAAAGCCGGGGCGGATTTCAACTCTGTTGGTACTGGGAACGGCGGCCGATCCGGGATAGCGTGGCAGATGGGCAGCAAGGCCCGGCAACTTCGGAGCCCAGATGCAGCTGCTTGACCCGCGCCACCCGTTCTTTGCCAAACCGATCCGGCGCTGGCTGACCGCGCTGTTGCCGCTGGCCTGGGGGATTGTGGAACTGATGCTGAACAGCCCGGGCTGGGGCATGGTGTTCATTGCCGCCGGGGTGTATGCCCTGTGGAAACTGGTGCTGAATTACCCCAAGGACTGAGACTCAGGGCGCAAGCGCCGCCAGAACCTCATCGGCCAGCCGCTGCACTTCGTCCGCTGCGGGGGAGCGGCCCAGTTCCTGTACCCCCCGCCCCAGCCCCAAAGCCTCGGCATAGGCGACGCGGAACGACCAAACGGTATCCAGCACCCGGCCCTCCAGCGCTGCCGCCGCCTCAGCGACTTCGGTGGCCAGTCTGGTGCCGGTACGGGCGCGGTTCATCACGATTGCCACGGTTTTATGTTCGCGCCGCGCCAAATCGATCACGCCTTCGGTGGCCCACAGATCGACATGGCTGGAGGCGACCGGCACCAGAACCAGATCGGCCTCGCGCAGCGCCGGGCGCAGGTCGGCATCGACCTTGGGCGGGGTGTCGACAATCACGACATCCACCAGTTTCTTAAGCTTTTCGCATTCATAGGATACGCCCCATGCGCTCGCGGTGGAAAACTCCATCCCCGGCGCGCCGCGTTCGCGCCGCGCCATGAACCAGCGGCCAAGGCTGCCCTGCGGGTCGGTGTCGAGCAGCGCCACCGACAGACCGGCGCGAGCAAAGGCCACCGCCAGATTGGCGGCCAAGGTGGTCTTGCCGGACCCACCCTTTTGCTGTGCGACGGTGATGACTTTTCCCATGAACCCTCCGAATGCCAGACCGGTGCGAACAGAGCGGCCCGCGCCTTTTCAACCCACGACGCCCCGGCCCCCGAGCCGGGGCCTCGACCCATCCGTCCGGCCCGACGCCTCGACCCATTCTGCCGGCCCGACGCCTCGGGGCCCCTGCTTTTGCAGGGGCGGCGCGGGATGGGTGGCGTGGCGTGTCTCGATTGCCTGCGCCGCCCCAATAGCTGCATCGCAGCATGCCACAGCCCCCAGGGGAATGCACGCGGGTTGCTTCACGCATCCCGTTTGGCGATCCAGTCATGGTCGGGGTCATTGGCAAAGCGCCATTTGCGGACCGGGCCTGCCATGACATTGAGGTAATACAGGTCATAGCCATAGGCCGCCGCCACCGGGTGATGGCCGCGCGGCACCAAGGTGACATCGTGGTTTTTCGCCACCATTGTCTCATCCAGCGACCCATCTTCGGTATAGACCCGGTGGATGGCAAAGCCCTGGGCTGGATTGGTGCGGTGGTAATAGGTCTCCTCCAGATAGGTCATCCGGGGGAAATCATCCTCGTCATGGCGGTGCGACGGATAGGATGACCAGTTGCCTGCCGGGGTATAGACTTCGGTGACCAGCAGACTGCCGGCCACGTCGCGCCCCTCCATCGCGATGTTGTTGATGAAGCGGGCGTTGGCGCCTTTGCCGCGCGGGGTCAGTTCGATCCCCACCGGCCCCAGCCTTTGCGCCGGATAGCTGCCGACCCCGGGGGCGGAACACACCGCCAGCACGCAATCGGTACTGGCCACGGCGCTCCACTCCGCACCGGGAGGGACATAAAGGCAATGCGGCGGGGTGCGGTCAAACAGGTCGATCCGGTCGCCCATCTCACCAAAATCGGTACCGGCAGCTGTCAGATGCGCCTTGCCTTCGACCAGCACAAGGATCACTTCGCGGTCGCCGGTGGCTTCAGTCGCGCGGTCCCCGGCGGCAAGGCGGTACAGGCCAAAGCCGACGTAGCGCCACCCGGCGCTGCCGGGGGTGATGTCATGCACCTTGCCGCGTGCGCCGTTCGGTTTCACCAACAGATCAGCCATCGACTTCCCCCCTGATTGCCGCCACCCGGTTCACTTGTCCGGATGATCGGCCAGTACGCGTTCATAGGACTGCCGCGCCGCCTGCACCTCGGGGCGCGCCGAAACCTCGGGTACACCGACATCCCACCATGTTCCCCCGGCCTCTGTCGTGGGCCAGGGATCAGTATCGATGACAATGGCAGTGGCGACTTCGGACGCTTTGGCATCGGCCAGCGCGCCTTCCAGTTCGGCGATGGAACGGACCTTGAGGGTTTGCGCCCCCATTGACCCGGCATGGGCGGCGAAATCAATCGCACTGGGAACCTTGTGATAGCTCTGGTCCAGCAGGTTGTTGAACCCGGCGCCGCCAGTGGCGCGTTGCAGGCGGTTGATGCAGCCGTAGCCGCGGTTGTCGGTGATCACCAAAGTGATCTTGATCCCCATCATCACCGCCGTCGCCAGTTCGGAGTTGGCCATCATGTAGCTGCCGTCGCCCAGCATGCAGATCACATCCGCATCAGGCCGCGCCATCTTGATGCCGATCGCCCCGGCGATTTCATAACCCATGCAGGAAAAGCCGTATTCCATGTGGTAGCCGCTGATCGCCTCGGCCTGCCACAGCTTGTGCAATTCGCCCGGCATGGTGCCTGCGGCACTCATCACCACGGTGGCTGCGGTGGCGGAGCGTTGAACCGCGCCGATCACCTGCATGTCGGTGGGCAGTTCGTTGCCCGCTAGCGGGGCATCGGTCACCGCTTTCACTTCGGCGGCCCATGCCGTTTTCAGCCCGGCATCCGGCGACGCCGCACAGTGATCGCCCAGCGCCGCTGTCAGCTCCGCCAGCGCCTCGCGCGCATCGCCGACCACCGCCAGCGCCCCGTGCTTCGCGCCATCATAGGGCTGGACGTTGATCGACATCAACCGCCGGTCGGGGTTGCGGAACAGGTTCCATGACCCGGTTGTGAAATCCTGAAACCTTGTGCCGACCCCGATTACCAGATCGGCCTTTGCCGCCAACGCATTGGCACTGGCCGAACCGGTCACGCCAATCGGGCCGAAGTTCATCGCATTGCCCGCAGACAACGCCGATTTCCCCGCCTGGGTTTCCACCACCGCAATCTGATGCTTGACCGCAAAAGCCGCCAGCGCATCCGACGCGCCCGAATACAGCACCCCACCCCCAGCAACGATCAGCGGCGCCTTGGCGGCACGAATGGCGGCGACGGCGGCCGCCAGCTCGGCGCGGTCGGCGCGGGGGCGGCGGATGGTCCAGACCCTGCGGTCAAAGAAAGATGCCGGGTAATCAAAGGCTTCGGCCTGGGTATCCTGACAGAAGGCCAGAACCACCGGGCCACAACCCGCCGGATCCGTCATCACCGCCAGTGCGCGGGGCAGCGCGGTCAACACATGTTCAGGTCGGCTGATCCGGTCGAAATAGCGGCTGACCGGGCGGAAGCAGTCGTTGGCCGACAGGATACCGTCGTTGAAATCCTCGACCTGTTGCAGCACCGGGTCAGGGGCGCGGTTGGCAAAGACATCGCCGGGGATGATCAGCAGCGGCAACCGGTTGACATGCGCCACCCCCGCCGCCGTCACCACATTCAGCGCACCGGGGCCGATCGAGGTGGTTACCGCCATCGCCCGGCGGCGGTTCTTTGCCTTGGCATAGGCAATCGCCACATGCGCCATGGTCTGTTCATTGTGGCCGCGCCAGGTCGGCAGCGCCTCGCCAATGCCGTGCAGTGCTTCGCCGATCCCCGCCACATTGCCATGG
>JAYTDA010000306.1:0-15782 GCA_043736155.1 Paracoccaceae bacterium
ATGATCGACACCGACGGATAATCGGTATCGGTCATGCCGCGCCCGGGTGCCTTGACCAGCGCCGTGGCCTGACGCTCGCTCCCCAGCAACGGCGCGACCCATGCCAGAAACGCGGCATGATCGCCGGGTTGATCGGGGCAAAAGCTCAGGGGATCGCGGGCCGGGTGGGTCAGGGTGATCCGCCCCGCCGCTTCCTCCAGCGTCGCATTGATCGCCATCAGCGCCGGGATGCTGGAGCCCAGGATGAAATTGGCACAGGCCATCCAGCGCGGATCATCCGGTTGCCATTTGCTGGCCGCGTGCGTCACCGCCCAATGCCGGTCCCATGGCAGCGACTGGCCCGCGGTCAGTGTCACCGAAGCCAGGTCTTCGCGGCCATGCGACTTGATCGGATGGCGGTGGATATGGGCCAGCCGCGCCGTCACTTTGCCGCCGGTTTCTTGCGGCGGAAACTTTGCAGGACATTGCCAAACACGTTGGGATGATGGCCATGGCTGCGCATGATCAGATATTGCTGGATGAAGGTGATCATGTTGTTGCCGATCCAGTACAGCACCAGACCGGAGGCAAAACTCCCCAGCATGAACATGAAGATCCACGGCATCCAGGCAAAGATCGCCGCCTGCGTCGCATCGGTTGGCGCCGGGTTCAGTCTTTGTTGCAGCCACATCGAAATGCCCAGCAGGATCGGCAAAACCCCCAGCGACACAAAGGCAAAGATCGAGGTCGGGTCCGGTGTCGCATAGGGCAACAGGCCGAACAGGTTCAGGATCGACGAGGGATCAGGCACCGACAGATCCCTGATCCAGCCAAAGAACGGCGCCTGCCGCAGTTCGATGGTGACAAAGATCACCTTGTACAGCGAGAAAAAGATCGGAATCTGCGGCAGGATCGGCAGACATCCGGCAGCCGGATTGACCTTTTTTTCCTTGTACAGCTTCATGGTTTCCTGTTGCAGCTTCTGGCGGTCATCGCCGACCCGTTCCTTCAGCGCCTCCATCTCGGGCTGCAATTCCTTCATCCGTGCCATTGACACGTAGCTTTTGTAGGCCAGCGGCAGCAGGATCGCCTTGAGCAACAGGGTCAGTGCCAGGATCGCCAGCCCCATGTTGCCAATCAGATTGTGCAGGGTATGCAACAGCCAGAAGATCGGCTTGGTCAGGAAAAAGAACCAGCCCCAGTCGATCGAATCGATGAACCGGTCGATCTTCTGCTCATTCTGATAGCTGCGGATGGCTTCCCATTCCTTGGCACCGGAAAACAGCAGCGATGTCACCTCGGCCTTGGCACCGGCGGCAACATTCATCGTCGGCATCCGGGTTTCGGTCTGATAGACATCGCTGGCGGGCACATATTTGGTCACAGCGGTAAAGGCCTGACCGGGTTGCGGTGCCAGCACAGTCATCCAGTAGGCATCGGTAAAGCCGATCCAGCCGTTTTGGGCAACGTCAACCACCTCTGCCGGGGTGCCTTCGCGTTCCAGCACGGCGAAATCCGGCATGTCGGAATAGTCGGTTTCCTTCAACTGGCCATCCGACATCTGCACAATGCCTTCGTGCAGCACCCAGATGTTTTGGGTTTTCGGCTGACCATGGCGGGCGATCAGGCCATAGGGGGCCAGACGCACTTCGGCGCCGGTGTTGTTCTGCACCTGATCGGTGACGGTGAACAGGTAGTGCTCATCCACCGACACCAGGCGGGTAAATACCAGACCGGCGCCGTTGTCCCAGGTCAGCGTCACCGGTTTGCCGGGGGTCAGGGTGTCACCACTGGCAACCGACCACAGGGTGTTCGGCCCCGGAACCGCGTCAAACCCCAGGTCCCCGGCCGGGGTCCAGCCATACAGGGCGTAGTAGGCGTTGTCGGCACCGACCGGGGTCAGCAGTTCGACGTTGGGGGACCCATCCGCCAGGGTTTGCGGATAGCGGTTCAGCGACAGGTGGTCGATCCGGCCACCGGCCATCGAGATCGAACCGGTCAGGTCGGGGGTTTCGATCTTGATGCGCGGGGCTTCGGCAGCCACTTCGGCGGCAGCGGCGGTATCCGAAGTGGCTGCGGTGCCAGACGATGCGGCGGTGCTTGCGGTTGAGGTGGCCTCTGCCGCCAGATCGGTGGGGGTCGGGGGCGCCTCTGTCGGGGGAAACAGCAGGAACCAGACCAGGATCACCAGAAAACTGAGACCGGTCGCAAGAATGAGGTTCTTGTTCTGATCGTCCATCGCGGTCGCCGCCTGTCTTGTCCAACTGCCCTGTTCAGCAGATTGGGGTTCAACAGACTGGGCAGGCAAAGGTCAAGCGGTTTTCCGGTTACCCGGCGGTAACGCGGCACACAGGGGCATCACTTTTCGCCTGAACTTTCTCCCGGACGCGCAGATCGGGTCGGGGTGGTCGCCCGATGGTGTGGCAGGCGCGGGTTGACGCAGGTGCGGGTTGACGCAGCCGAGGGTAGACGCGGGCGCGGGTTGCGGCAGGCGCGGGTTGTCCGGTTGGCCGCCCCATGCGTTGCCTTGGCAGACGGCCCGGCCGGGGCCCGACCGGGGCCCGGTCAGTTGCCGCTGAAGCGTTGCGACATCTTTGGGGCATTGGCCAGCCGCAGATTGTGGCGCTGGATCCAGCCGATGGTTTCGGCCAACGCCATTGGGCGGCCCACACTGAAGCCCTGCACATGGCCGCAGCCAAGTTGCGCCAGCATTGCATGTTCGCCAATGGATTCGACGCCTTCGGCCAGGGTTTCCAGCCCCAGCCGTTCTGCCATCGACAGAATCGCCGCAATCATCTTTTGCTGTTCGCGGTCTTCATCGACGCGGGTGACGAACGAGCGGTCGATCTTGATCCGGCTGACGGCAAAGCGGCGGATATTGGCGATCGAGGCATGGCCGGTGCCGAAATCATCCAGATCGATGCCGCAGCCCAGTTCCGCCAGCGCCGCGATATTGCGGACAATCACGTCATTGGCGGTATCGGCCACCACGGTTTCCAGAATCTCGACCGTCAAACGGGGGGCTGCCAGATCGTAGCGGTCCAGTTCCCATTTCAGTTTGTCCGCCAGTTTGGGGTTGCGCAATTCATCGGTGGAAAAGTTCACCGCAACATTGGGCACCTGTATCCCGGCCTGATCCCAGTCGCGCAGCGCCATCAGCGCCTGATGGATCATCACCTCTGACAGCCGTTCCGACAGACCGGAACTGCGCAGCGCCTCTAAAAATTCCGCCGGGGGCAGCAGGCCACGTTCCGGGTGCTGCCAGCGCGCCAAAGCCTCAAACCCGGTGACTTCACCGGTATCGGTCGAGACCTGGGGCTGAAAGTGCGCCACGATCTGCCCCTCGTCCAGTGCCGCCTCGATCTCCGAGCGCAGCGAGTGGCGGGTCGACTGGGCGCGCTGCATTTCCAGCGTGTAGCTGCGAATGGCACCGGGGCCATTGCGCCGCGCTTCGATCGCCGCACTTTCCGCCGCCCCCAGCAGCGAAGACCCGGTCAGGTCAGGTGCCCGGCTTTCCAGACAGAAGCCGACCGAGGCGGACAGGTAGACCGTGGTGGCATCGATACTGACCGGGGCTTCGACTGCCGATTGCAGCCGGGTTGCCAGTTGCAGCATCCCCTCCAGATCAATCCGCCGCACCCCACCCAGGGCCACGGTAAAACAGGCACCATCGAGCCGCGACAGCGTATCGGCAGTGCGCAGCATCGATTTCAGCCGCTCGCCGGTCTGGCGCAGGATATGCGCCATCGCGGCGCTGCCATGGCGTTCGGAAATCTGGTCGGCATCGTCCAGCACCAGCACAAAGCAGCAGGTCGACCGCCCGGTGGCTTTGGCCGACTCCAGCACCTCATCCAGTGCGGTCACTGTGGCTTGGCGCAGCGGTAGACCCGATACACCGTCGATGGCCATCACCTGCCGCTCCGGCTCCGGCGCGGAAAACACCCCGGCAATGCCGAACAGCGCCGGCAATCCCAGTGCCACTGCCAACAGCATGGTTTCACCGCCCAGCCACAGCGCCGCCAGGGTGATGGCGGGCAGAAAAGCCAGCAATTCGGGCCTGCGGGCCTTGGCACCAATGTGGTGCAGGTGAACACGCAAGGTCGCGGCGTCGATCATGGTGGAATGGCTCCCGGATCATGAAGCAAGCCCGCACTGGCCTGCGCCTGACCGAAAGACCTAGGGACCCAAGATGTGGATACCCTTAATCGGCACCAAGGCTTTGCACCGAATTTTCCACAATTTCCCCGCTATTCCTTTGCAACCCGGCAAAATCGAACAGCGCCGGGTCCAGCAGATGCGAGGGGCGGGCATTCATCAGGGCGCGAAACATCACCTGCCGCCGCCCCGGGGTCCGGGCTTCCCAGCCATCGAGGATCGCCTTGACCTGCTGACGCTGCAACCCGTCCTGGCTGCCACACAGATCACAGGGGATGATCGGATAGTTCATCGCCCGGGCAAAGCGGTCGCAATCCGCCTCTGCCACAAAGGCAAGGGGGCGGTACAGGAACAGATCCCCCGCTTCATTCAACAGCTTGGGCGGCATCGTTGCCAGCCTGCCGCCATGAAACAGGTTCATCATAAAGGTTTCCAGAATATCATCGCGGTGATGGCCCAGCACCACGGCGCTGCAGCCTTCTTCGCGCGCAATGCGGTACAGATTGCCACGGCGCAGCCGCGAACACAGGGCACACATGGTTTTTCCTGCCGGTACCTTGTCCATCACGATGGAATAGGTATCGGCATAGGCGATGCGGTGGCTGACCCCCATGCGGGTCAGAAACTCCGGCAGCACCGTGGCCGGAAACCCCGGTTGCCCCTGATCGAGGTTGCAGGCCAACAGTTCCACCGGCAACAGCCCGCGCCACTGCAATTCATGCAAGATCGCCAGCATGGTATAGCTGTCCTTGCCACCCGACAGACAGACCAGCCATTTGGCCCCGGGTTCGATCATCGCATAGGCTTCGATGGCGTCACGCACGTCACGTACCAGCCGTTTGCGCAGCTTGCGGAATTCGGTGCCGGTGGGGGCACCGTGGAACAGCGGGTGGATATCGTCGCCTTCGTCCAGCATCTTGGCCCTGCCTTTGGCGGCTGCATGCCAGAACCGCGGGCAGGATGCAAAGGATTTGGCCGGGGGGCAGACCCATGGTACAGTCATCGCAGATTGCAAAAATGAATTCTGCCACGAGGTGTGAGATGGATTTTGTCTTTGTCGCCCGCACTGTCAGCAAAGGGGCTTTTGGCAACCAACCGGGGCAAAGCCGGTATCTGGCGGTGCCGGACACTGCGGAAGATGCGGTCCCGGGGCATAACGTCACCCGCAAAAGCTGGTTTGAACGGGTGATCTTTGAGGCGGAAACCGGGCGTTCGCCCACCGGCGATGTGCTGGGTGACATCCTGATCTATATCCACGGCTTCAACAATTCGACCCGCGACATGCTGACCCGGTTGCGGCTGATCCGCCGGGGGTTGGAGGCAAACGGGTTCAAGGGGGTGGTCGTTGCGTTTGACTGGCCCAGTGCCGATACCGCGCTGGCCTATCTGACCGACCGGGAAAAGGCGCTGGATACCGCCAAGCGGCTGGTGCTGGATGCGATTCTGCCGTTTGTCAGCTATAACCAGCCCAAATGCCGGATTTCGCTGCATGTGCTGGCTCATTCGATGGGGGCCTTTGTGCTGCGCGAGGCGTTTGACCGCGCCGATTACCATGCAGCGGCGCAGGCCAAAAGCTGGACCATCAGCCAGATGATGTTCCTGTCCGGCGACGTCTCGGCCAATTCAATGGGAACCAGCCCGGAAAGTGAGTCGCTGTATCGCCATTGTGTGCGGTTGACCAATTATTCCAACCCGCTGGATTCGATCCTGTCGTTGTCGGAAATCAAGCGGGCGGGGATTTCACCGCGGGTGGGGCGGGTCGGGTTACCGCCTGATGCCCCCTCCAATGCGGTGAATGTCGATGTCGGTCCCTATTACAGCGCCGTCAGGGACCGGTTGCCCGGCATCACCAACCCGGACCATTGCTTTTACTTCTATGATCCGCTGATCCTGCGCGATGTTGCCCTGACGGTGCGCGGTGCCATCGACCGCGCGTCAATTCCGACACGGCGGCTGATGGCGGGCCGGTTGGTGCTGCATCCGGAACAGCCCTGACCAACCCTGATCAGCATTTGCTTGCCAGAACCCGGTTCCCTTGCCATCGTTCGCCCACGGGGCGACAGCAATGCCGCCTGTTGGGGATCGAATGGCGGCAGAGAAAGACCCAGCGCAGCACAGTGGCGGCGGCCGGATCTCGGCCGGTCTGTCGGTGCTGGTGTTCGGCTTTGGCATCGCCGCCGGCTTGCTGATCGCCTTTACCGGCTTTGGTTTCCTGCAAGACAGCGGCGCCATCGTGGTGACGGTGTTCCTGTCGGCGCTGCTGGTGGTGGGGATGGTGGGCGGATTGCTGGTGCTGCTGCGCCGCCCGCTGTGGCGCAAGGTGTTTGGCATCGCCGAAACCCAGATCGAACATTTTGCTGCTCCGCTGGCGCGGGTGGCCGAAGGGGCGGTGCAGCGCGACCCCACAGCGGCGGTGGCCGCGGCGCGTGAACTGGTGCAACTGGCACTGGCGCGCTATTCCTGGGTGACAGCACGGCGCTGGATCGTGGCGTCACTCACCGCGCTGATCGCGGCGATGGCGGCGCTGGCAGGCACCGCGCTGCTGTTCAAGCAGAACCAGTTGCTGGAGGTGCAGGCCGGGCTGCTGGCGCAACAGAATGAAAAGATCGACCAGCAGAACCTGCTGTCAGCCCAGAATGTGCAACTGGCCGAGGCGCAGCGCAACTCGGCTTTGGCGGTGGAGATTACCCAGATCGCCATCGCCATCGGACAGGCGGCAACCGAGGCGCGCGCCAAGGTCGAATCCGAGGGTTTTGTCGCCACCAGTCCGCTGGATGCGATGGTCAGTGTGCTGGACCCGCTGGCGCTGGATCAGGGGCTGGTGCTGCGGATCATCGCAGCATCGCGGGCGGTGCAGCCCTACCGGTTTCTGGACAGCGGTCTGTCGGCGGAAAGCGATACTGACAAGATGCGGGTGGCGATGTCGCGCCGCAGCGATCTGCCCAATACCCTGGCGCGGCTGGCAGCGGCGTTTGACTGGCGCATTCCGGGAGTGGAAAACCGGCTGATCGACCGCCCCGCCAGCCCGGAACGCGGCCAGTTGCTGCAGGTGTTGATGGCGGGCGGTTTGCGCAATCTGGAAGTGCTGAACCATTTCGGGCTGGATCTGGCCTTTGCCTGGCTGCAAAACGCCGATATTCTGGGCATCACCGCCCAGGGTGCCCGGCTCAGCTACGCCGATTTCTCCGGCAGCCATTTCAATGGCGGCGACTTTGGCGGGTCCTATCTGGAAAACACCCGGTTTCGCGGCTGCCGGTTCGAGGCGACCAGCTTTGCCGCTGTCAGCGCAGACCGGGTCCGCGAACCGCTGCGGCCTAAGGATGCGCCGTTTCCCAGCTTTCTGACCGGTGCCGATTTCAGCGGTGCCGTGCTGATCGATGTGGATTTCAGTGGTGCCACCCTGACCGCAGCCAATTTCGATGGCGCCCTGCTGGTGCGCCCGAACTTTACCGACGCCGTGCTGGCGGCAGCGACGCTGCGCGGTGCCGTGCTGCTGGCCCCGGTGATGGATGGTGCCTCGTTCAAATCTGCCGATCTGGACGGCGCCGTGGTGTTTGGCAGCGACTTTCTGGCGCGCACCGAACGGGTTGCCGAACCCGGCTCGCTGCATCCCGAACGGTACGCGGCGGAACCCTTGACCATGGATCAGGTGATGGCGGTCAATATCCTGTACCAGACGCTGGACCAAGCGGAGGTTGTGGCGATCAGCCGGGGCGAACCGGCGTTCCGGCTGAAACGGGTGGCACCGTTCCCGGACTGAATGGGAATTGCGGACAACAATCCTCGGGCAGAGCCCGCCGCCCCGGACTTGATCCGGGGCCTCGACGCTTGCACCAAGCGCGTTGCCCTGCCCGGTTCCCAGTGGATGTGCCCGGTGACTCGAGGCCCCGGATCAAGTCCGGGGCGGCGCGGGATGGGGGGAGGGGCAGTATCTGACGCGCGCTCTACCCCCGCCGGTCCGGCACCGGATCATAGCCGGACCCGCCCCAGGGGTTGCAGCGCGCCAGCCGCCGCAGCGCCAGCCAGCCGCCCCTGATGCCACCGTGGCGCTCCAGCGCCTGCAGCGCATAGATCGAACAGGTCGGCTGAAACCGGCAGCTGTGGCCGATCCAGGGGCTGAGCAGCAGCCGGTATGCCCGCACCGGCAGGGCAAGGACATGGGCCAAAGGTGTCATGGTTTGGCGTGTATCTGCGCCAGCGCTTTTTCAAGGTCGGTCAGCAGTTGCGCAAACGGGTGGGTTACGGTGACGCCCGGGCGGCCCACCAGCACATAATCCCAGCCGGGATGGCCGTTGCCCGGCAACACCGCGCGCGCCACTTCACGCAGCCGTCGTTTGGCGCGGTTGCGCACCACGGCATTGCCGATCTTTTTCGAACAGGTATAGCCGATGCGGATTCCGGTGGCGGTTTCGGCCTCGGTGCGTTTGCGGGCCTGCAACAGAAAGGCGTTGCTGCTTTGGCGGCGGGCCGATGCGGCGCGGGTAAATTCCGACCGCTTTGACAGGACGACAAGCGGCAGGGATGGCTGAGGCAAGTCAGCGCCAAATGGCGAAACCGCCGCTGGCGGTTCCGCAGGTCCGGCGTCAGTGCCGGATGCGGGTGCCTGCGGCGGTTGCATGTCGTGCCTGAACCGGCTGAAGGCCTACGCCGACAGCTTCTTGCGGCCCTGCGCGCGGCGGGCGTTCAGGACCTTGCGGCCACCGGGTGTTGCCATCCGCGAACGGAAACCATGGCGGCGCTTGCGGACCAGGTTGCTGGGTTGAAAGGTGCGCTTCATCGCAAACTCCGTCAATTTTCGTGGTATCGGGGCGGCACCAAATCGGCGGATCATCCGTCGGATTCGACCCCGGCACCGGTTCAAGCCCGCCTGATACGCAAGGCTGCCGCCCAAGTCAATTCGCCATTCCCGCCTTGTGCGCATGTTTCGCCCAGGTTTCTGCGGCAAATGTTGCAGGGCCTGCGCCAAAGCCCCGGTGCACTGAAACAAAGGGTGCCGCAGCATCAATGCCGCGTGAGGAGGGGTATCGGCAAGCCGGTGGCGCAGGCATGGTGCCGCCATGGTGACAGGAGCAGCCTTGATGGACAAGACACAGAGGCCGGTGCAGGCAAAGCCCGCGCGGCGGCGGCTGATCCTGTTGGCGGGGGTGGCGCTGGCCATCATCGGTGCCGTGCTGCTGCGCGACCGGATCAGCTTTGAGGCATTGGCCGCCAACCGCGATGCCCTGATCGCCTTTCGCGATACGCATTATCTGGCGTCGGTTGCCCTGTTCATGCTGGTTTACATCGTCATCGTCGCCTTTTCGCTGCCGGGTGCCACTCTGGCCACCCTGTCCGGCGGCTTTCTGTTTGGCCTGTTTCCGGGTGTGCTGTTCAATGTCACATCCGCCACCATCGGTGCCTGTGGGCTGTTTCTGGCGGTGCGCTGGGGCTTGCGCGACTTTCTGACCACAAAGACCCGCCAAAGCGCCGGGACCATCCAGCGGATCCAGGATGAAATTCGCGCCAATGAAATTCCGGTGCTGCTGCTGATGCGGCTGGTGCCTGCGGTGCCGTTCTTTCTGGCCAACCTGATCCCGGCGCTGATGGGGGTGCGGCTGTCGCGCTTTGCTGCCACCACCTTTGTCGGCATCATTCCGGGTGGCCTGGTCTATACATGGGTCGGTGCCGGGCTGGAGGAGGTTTTTGCCGCCGGTGCCGCCCCTGATCTGGGTATCCT
This sequence comes from Paracoccaceae bacterium, assembly GCA_043736155.1. Taxonomy (GTDB): domain Bacteria; phylum Pseudomonadota; class Alphaproteobacteria; order Rhodobacterales; family Rhodobacteraceae; genus JANNRR01. Next base: position 9,851 of record JAYTDA010000306.1, read on the forward strand.
GTTCCAGCCGCAGATCATCGGCCCGATCCTTGGTCTGTGCGTCCTGGCGGCCCTGCCAATTCTGCTGAACATTCTGCGCAAGAATCGGGGAAAATCATGAAGACCCTGTCGGTTGACCTGTGTGTGATCGGGGCCGGGTCTGGCGGCCTGTCGGTCGCAGCGGGTGCGGTACAGATGGGGGCAAAGGTGGCGCTGATCGAGGCGCATCTGATGGGGGGCGACTGCCTGAACTATGGCTGTGTCCCGTCCAAGGCGCTGCTGGCCGCCGGTGCCGATGCCTGGCACGGCAAGGGGCAGGCGGATTATGCCGCCGCCAAGGACCGGGTTGCCGCCGTCATCGCCAGCATCGCCCCACACGACAGTCAGGAACGGTTCGAGGCTCTGGGGGTTACGGTGATCCGCGCGCGGGGGCAGTTTGTTTCACCGACCGAACTGGTGGCAGGCGATACGACCATCACGGCGCGGCGCTTTGTGATTGCCACCGGGTCGCAGCCGTTGGTGCCACCGATCCCGGGGCTGGCCGATGTGCCTTATCTGACCAATGAAACCCTGTTTGCCCTGCGCGACAAACCGGACCATCTGCTGATCATCGGCGGTGGCCCGATCGGCATGGAAATGGCGCAGGCCCATCTGCGGCTGGGATGTCAGGTCACAGTGATCGAGGCGGCAAAGGCGCTGGGCAAGGATGACCCGGAACTGGCCGCCGTGGTGCTGGCGCGGTTGCAGGCCGAAGGTGTGGTGATCCGCGAACAGGTGGCGGTGACCGGTGTGGCGCGCACTGCCGGGTCGATAACCCTGACCCTGGGCGACGGCACCAGCGTTACCGGCAGCCATCTGTTGGTGGCGGTCGGGCGCAAGGCCAATACCGACCTTGGGCTGGAAGCCGCAGGGGTTGCGGTGGATCGTGGTATCATAACGGTCGATCACCGCCTGCGCACCAGCAACCGGCGGATCTTTGCCATTGGCGATGTGGCGGGGCGGCTGCAATTCACCCATGTCGCCGCCTATCACGCCGGAATCGTGATCCGGCAGGCCTTGTTCGGGCTGAAAGCCAGCGCCAGCACCAGAGCGGTGCCCTGGGTCACCTATACCGACCCGGAACTGGCGCAGGTCGGGCTGACTGAAGCCGAGGCGCGGGTCCGGCATGGCGACCGGCTGACCGTGGTGCGGTTTCCCTATGCCGGAATTGACCGTGCCGTGGCCACCGGCAAGACCGATGGCCTGATCAAGGTGATGGTGGTGGGTGGCAAACCGGTGGGGGCCAGCATCGCCGGGGCAGCGGCAGGCGAGTTGATTGCCCTGTGGGTGATGGCAATTGCCAATAATCTGGCGATGAAAGCCATTGCCAATACGATTTTGCCCTATCCGACGCTGAACGAGGTGTCAAAGCGGGCTGCAGGGGCCTATTTTTCCCCAAAGCTGTTTGATAATCCTATGGTCAAGCGGGTGGTGCGGTTTGTGCAAAACGTGCTGCCCTGACGGTTGAAGGCGGTTGGATGTTTCTGAATTCCCTTTCAGGCCGGTTTCTGGCGCTGACAACGGTGTTTGTCATGCTGGCCGAAGTGCTGATCTTTGTGCCGTCGATTGCGCGGTTCCGCGAGGATTACCTGTTGCTGCGGCTGGAGCGGGCACAGATCGCATCGCTGGCGACACTGGCAACGCCGGACCTGATCAGCCCGGAGCTGGAAAAAGAGCTGTTGACCAACGCCGGCGTCTATAATGTGGTGCTGCGCCGGGACGAAGTCCGCCAACTGGTGCTGTCATCGCCGATTCCGTTGCCGATTGACGCCACCTTTGATCTGCGCGAGGCCGGACCCTTTACCCTGATCCGGGATGCCTTTGGGCTGCTGTGGTCGCCCGACAACCGGGTGATCCGGGTCATCGGCAACCCGACACAACAAGCCGGGATCCTGATCGAGGTCACCATGGAAACCATGCCGCTGCGCCATGCCATGGTGGAATATGGCCTGCGCATCCTGCTGTTGTCGGCAATCATCTCGGTCTTCACCGCATTCTTGCTGTTTCTGGCGGCCCGCCGTTTGCTGGTGACACCGATCAAGCGGGTTGTCACCCATATGAAGGCCTATGCCGAGGCCCCCGAGGATGCCCGCCGGGTGATTGTACCCACCGCCTCGGTGCGGGAATTGCGCGACGCCGAAGTGGCGCTGCAAAGCCTCCAAAAGCAGCTGACCGGGGCGTTGCGGCAAAAAGAGCGGCTGGCGCAACTGGGCGGAGCTGTGGCCAAGGTCAGCCATGACCTGCGCAACATCCTGACCACGGCACAGCTGTTTGCCGACCGGATGGAAGGGTCCGATGATCCCGCCGTGGCCCGGGCCGCGCCGAAACTGGTCGGCAGCCTGTCGCGCGCCGTCAATCTGTGTGAAAGCACCCTGGCCTTTGGCAAAGCCGAAGAGCCGCCACCGGCCTTGGCGCGGCTGAACCTGTTTGGCATCGTGGATGATGTGATCGAAAACGAACAACTGGCAGCGGGTGAAGCGTCCGCCATCGATTTCATCAACGATGTCCCCCCCGATCTGGTGCTGCGCTGCGATGGCGAGCAGATGTTCCGGGTGCTGTCCAACCTGATCCGCAACGCCCGACAAGCCATTGAGGCAACCCGCAAGCCCGGAACCATCGAAGTGTCAGCCGGGGAAGATGCGGACCATTGGTGGATCAGGGTCGGGGATACCGGCCCCGGATTGCCCGACAAGGCGCGCGACCATCTGTTCACCGCCTTTCAGGGCGGGGCCCGCAAAGGCGGGTTTGGCCTTGGTCTGGCGATTGCCGCCGAATTGGTGCGCGGACATGGCGGGCGGCTGGATCTGATCCGCACCGGTGCCGATGGTACCGAATTCAGCATTCGTCTGCCCAATGACAGCGCAATGCTGGAAGCCGCGCAATAGGCCGGGGTTCAGGGCTCGGGCCAGCGCCTTGCTGTCATCCCGCCGGATGCCTTGATGCAGGCCAGGACGCACCGGGCGGCAAACGCTACCACACCGGCAAACCGTCCCTTGGCCGCCAGTTCGGTGACGACAGGCAGCAGAGCCGCAAGTTCGGGGTTGCATTGCTGCGTGGGTGCTACTAAATCCGCCCACAGTGGACCCATAGCTCAGCTGGATAGAGCATCAGACTACGAATCTGAGGGTCGGGCGTTCGAATCGCTCTGGGTCCGCCAATTTAATCAATAGGTTAGGGGAAGTCGACTTATCCCCGAGTCGCGGATTAGTCGCAGGACAGGTTGCTCACGTGGTTGTCGGTCGCTGTGTGCAGCGCCCTGGGCACTTAACCGACCCACGATGCCTTAGGAGGCACCCACTCTTTCCCCTGAGCTACGGGGCTTCAAGGGCCTAGCGGCGCTAGTCACTATTTAGTCACTACTTCCGTGCCGCCTTAGCTAGATCGTTGATCTTGGACAGTAGGTCGCTGTGTCGCTTTCAAGACGAGAAGAGGAACCGAACTGCCGAAAGCTGGTGGAACTCTGCCGTTTCGCCCGAGCTAGCGCCGATTTGAGGTCGCGGGAACGCCAAATTTGGATAGCGGTGGCCGACAGAGAAGCCTCATGACTGGGCGAAGCTGGCGCCTCCGCCAATTCAAGAATGCGTGATCAAACGCAGAGGTTGACTCTTCATCACCCTTTCCATAGCAAAATAGGGTCCACTCACTTTGAGTTCGACACCCACTCGCTACAGAAAGTGGAAGAGCCTACCCACGGCTGGCGACATAGTCGAGAACCAAAAGTGTGCCCGAACTTCTCCCTATCCATAACTTGTTGTGCAGCCCACCCTTTTGCGCTATATACAGTAGCGAGTAGGTCCGCTTGCGGGCCTCAAGAAAAGACGCGGCATACACAAGTGGCGCTAGAGTGATGGCAAACCAGACCAATGCCCTCATGAGTCGGAAGGGAACGAATCGGTTTTCCCGCGCGTTTTGTCACCGTTGGCGCGACGAAAAGGGCGTTCGCGGCAGCGAGAGTGCAACTCTGGGTTGTATCTGTGTTATGATTGCAGGTGGGCCAAGACATCTGTAGGAGAAGAAGATGAAAGTCGAAACAATTCGGGCGATGGTTGGAGCCAGCCAGTTCAAGAGGCAGCTCAAGAAATTTGCCACTAGGAAAGCGGCCACTGACAACGCGCCACTTGCTAGTGGCGCAACCATGGACCATGAACCGGAAAACCGTGGTCTGAAGATTCCTGAGGCGCGCGCTGCCCTGTCGCGTGCGTCGAAGCGAAGGTATGATCTTCCGTCAGCAAGCAGCCTCAAGAAGGATTGAATGTACTGATGTAGGGCCGGTGACGTCAACTTGATGTCCCGGCCTTTTTTTGGGGGGTTGGGGAAAATAAATCTTGGCAACATCAAAACAAAGGACCTCCGCAAGTAAATTGCATGAGACGCTCTTACAGGTTGTCGCAGAACACTGCGATTGTGTCGCCAGCGTCTCTCTTGAGTGCTGTAAGGAAATTGTAGTTCACTATGAGCGAGACATAAGCCGACTACAATTGATCCATTCTGACGGAGTGCACCCAGCTAAGTGCGTCGGGTATTTAGTATTTTGGGTTCGAAAGCTCAAGCCCATATCGATGGCTTATAGCTTGTCGGCGATACAGCGCGCAAAGCCAGACGAAGAACTCAATGAAAGCCTACTTATTAATGAGGAAGCGGCTATTTTTCTCGCACTACATTTGACATTATCATATGCGGAAGATGGAATTTTGTCGTATGATGAAAAAACTTCAGTCTACATTGGTGGCGAAAAGACGGACGCTGAGCGCGAAAGGCTCAAAGCCTTTGTTGGCTGCTTGCAGCAATTGATATTAGGATATTTGAACAACAAAATAGATGCCGGACATGAGAGAGGCAATATTTTTACGTCGTTAGTCTATGATATGCGGTATCGAACGTTTGGACCTCACCATGTAGTTCATTTCATCAATCACCTGGTCTACGCGGCAAGATCAAAATTTGGGGGATCGACGGATGGGGACATCGCTTCGTAAACTAAATATTTTCGTTTCCTGCCCATCTGACGTCACCAAGTATCGTGATGCGGTATATAAGTGGAGTGCGGAAAGGCGAAAGCATTACGAGCGAGACCAAGGCATTTTTGTCAACGTTACTTCATTCAAAGAGGTTCCGACGGGGCTCGCCCTAGACGGGGAGCAGGCGCTGATTGACGATTTTTATAAAGACCAGTTTGACATATATTTGGGACTGATGGCAGCAAGATTCGGCACCCCGACAAAGAACTTTGGTTCAGGAACGGAACAGGAGTACTTGAAATACGCCGGCATCAGCAACAAGCCGATTTCGGGCACGATCAGCGCAGCCGAGCCACCGGAATAACCACCCATGTCGATGCGGCCACGCGCCACCTGTTGCACGGTGTCCTGCTCGCTGCCGAGCTGCGAGGCAAAAAACGGCTGAATCTTGATCTCGCCCTTGCTTTCCTCTTCAACTTCCTTGGCAAACCGGTTGATCTGCATCACCCAGGGGTTGCCGGCTGGCGGTGCACCCGAGCTGTACCGCAGCTCGATCGGCTTCTTGTCCTGCGCTGTGGAAATGGCCGGGGCAATTGCCAGACCCAGCGTAATCAGGGATACGGGAAAAATGGCGGTGGTTTTCAACATGTTGTCTCCTTTGAATTGTTGTGCTGATCGTTGGCGCTTGGCCCACGCCAAGATTTCCCGACAGTTTTTATAACAGTACAAGGCGAAACTCCCGTCATGGTTTATACGGGGTTGCCGCAGTGCCAGACGCCCCGGAGACAGCGGTTCAAGGTGACGCGGCACTCGCGGACAAGTTCTAAGGCTCTTGCGCCGCGACCCAGTCGCGCAACACCGCGCGCTGCACCTTACCCAGCGCGGTTTTGGGCAACTCGTCACAAAACAGCACCCGCCGCGGCATCTTGTAGCGTGCCACCCGGCCCTCGAGCAAG
>JAYTDA010000307.1:0-16506 GCA_043736155.1 Paracoccaceae bacterium
CCGGCTTGGTCCGGCACAAAGACAACCGGGTGCAGCCTCGGTCCGGCCGGACCCGCGCTACCGGCTCAGTTCGGTCAGATCGAACGGGGTGGTCTGATAGATCTCGTTGATCCAGTTGCCATAGAGCAGATGGGCATGGCTGCGCCAGCGGTTCAGCGGCGGGCGCGACGGGTCATCGCCGGGATAGTAGTTGGCGGGGATGTTGATCGGGGTGCCACCTGCGACATCGCGGTCATATTCCTGTTTCAGCGTATCGCTGTCATATTCCAGATGGTTGATCAGATAGGCGGCGCGGTGGAGGGGATCCTCGACCAGACAGGGGCCGGTGGCCGCCGAGGTCAACAGCGTGGTCAACCCCGCCGCGTCGATGTCACCCTGGCGCATTTCGGTCCAGCGGCTGACCGGCATCACGAAATCATCGGCAAAGCCGCGCAGCAGCGGCGATGTCGGGGCCAGATTGACATGGGGAAAACAGCCGAATGCCTTGTGGTCCAGCAGGTGTTTCGGCACCCCATGGAAATGGTACGCCATCGCCATGCCACCCCAGCACACCCCCATGGTGGAATGAACATGGGTTTGGGTCCAGTCCATCACCTCGACCAGTTCGCCCCAATAGGTCACCGCTTCAAACGGCAGATGCTCGATCGGGGCACCGGTGATGATCAGCCCGTCGAAATGCTCGGCCCTGATCTCGGCAAAGGTGTGATAAAACGCCTCCATATGTTCGGCGGCGGTGTTCTTGGTCTGATGTTCGGTCATCCGGATCAGCGTCAGGTCGATCTGCAACGGGGTGGCGCCGATCAGCCGGGCAAACTGGGTTTCGGTCTGGATCTTCTTTGGCATCAGGTTCAAGAGCCCGATCCGCAGCGGCCGGATATCCTGACGCGCCGCACGGGTCTGGTCCATGACCATGACCCCTTCGGCGGACAGGATGTCAAAGGCGGGCAGGGTTTCAGGCAGGGTGATCGGCATCTTGCGGTCCTTGTGGGTCGGGCGCTGGAGATAGGCGGCTCAGCCCCTGGCTGCAAGAGGGCTGTGGCTGATGGCATCGGCGATCAGGTCGGTGACATCACCCACCGATTTCACCCGTGCCACCGCCTCTGCCGTCACCGTCACCCCCCAGTTTTCCGCCATTGCGCGGTACAGCGGCTGGCGGCGGGCCAGGGCGCGGGCAAAGGTAAAGCGGACAAAGGCATCGGGATCGACCCGGTCCGAGGTGACCTTGTGGGTCTGCAGATACTCGTCCCACATCGCGCGCAGAAACGCCGGTTGGTAATACATCGGCTTCGGGGCCCGGTCAAAGCGGCGGACCAGTTCGGCGGTATGGGCGTCTGATCCCTTGATCCAGACCAGCAACAGGTGATCCGACAGCGCCTTCAGCACCGGATCAGCCGGGTTGGCCGGATCAACCACTTCACAGATCGACCCGCCCGAGTCGCAGACAAAATGCGGATAGCCATAGAGCGTCTGTGCCCGGTCGATGAAATGGCTGGTATCGCGCAGCGATGCCACTTCGGCGACCCGGTGCTGGTCCTGCCGTTGCAGATAGTCGGCAAACGACAGGCCGCCACGCGCCGGATCCCCGGGTTTGCCCAGATAGGTCGACAGCGGTGCCAGATTATGGAACGTGATGTTCGAGGCGATATAGATCGAATCCGTCATCAGCAGTTCGGCCAGAAACGGGTTGCGCATCGCCTCGCGCTTGCAGTTGTCCACGATATGTTCACCCATGTAGCGGGTGCCAATGCGGTAATCGACCGAATAGTGGAACCAGCCACCGCCATCGGCGGGGCCCTGTTCGCGCAGCATATTGGCAAGATGGGTCTTGCCAAGGCCGGACATGCCGAACAGCAGCACCCGTTTACGCGGCGCGTCCCGCCAGTCTGCCGCTGTCGAATAGATCATCCGCGCCCCCTCAACACCCATTCCCGTGGTAGCGGCAGCGGCGGGGCGGGGTCAATGACCGTTTGGCCGGGTTGCTCCAACTGAAAAGGGCAGGCCGTTGCCGGGCCTGCCCCTGGTGGGGATGCAGATGGGTCAGAAGGTGAAGCCAACCTTGATCCCGGCCCCCAGCGCGCTGTTGCCGCTGAAATTGCCGGCTGCAACGCCGCTGCCCAGCGTGGTGTCGGCGTCGCCGATGCTGACATAGCGGATCCCGGCGGTGATCTTCATGGTGTCCCTGGTGTAGGAACCGCCGAAGCCGACGCTCCAATAGCCATCGGTCGGCCCGAGGTTGGAGGCGAAACCGCCGGTTGGCGCCTCATAGCCCAGCGTCACGGCGCCGGACCATTGCTCAGTGAACTTGCGCCCCAGACCAAGTGTATAGCTGATGGTATCGGAATCGTAAGAAACGATGGGTGTTGCCGGTGGGTAGTTCAGTGGATCAAGCGCGAACTTTGACCATTCAACCCAGCGGACCGACCCGAACAAAAGCGTGTCCTTGGCGATGCCGCTTTGCAGTTCCAGATTGACCGATTGTGGCGTATCGACAGTTGTCACCGAATTGACCGGAAGTTGGCCGGTAAAGACGCTGGCATCGACTGTCGCCATCTTGTGGGTGATCCTGGAATTGTAGGTCAAGGCGATGCGCAGCGCGATTTCCGGTTTTTCATAGGCGGCACCGACCAGAAAGCCCACCCCGGCATCGGTATTGCCGGTGGCGGTGTAGCCGCCACCCGGGATGAACGGCACCGCTGCCTGCGCCGACATGGTCTGGTATCGCAACCCGCCGATCACACTGACATTCGAGGGCAGGGTATATTTTACCACGCCGGTCACGGCATTGGTTTTAAGCACTGCCGTCGAGCCGCGCGCGTAATAGGTGCTGCCTGCCGGATAATCGACATTGGCGCCAAACGGCTGGTCAAAGATGATCGCGGCAGCGATGCGGTCATTGAACTGGTGTTTGTAGGCCCCTGAAAAGCTGGCATAGTCGGCTGCCATGTCGCCCGATGCCTGCCCCGGTGTCGGGGTAAGTGGTGTCACGGCGGCTCCGGCACCAACCCCGGACACCTCGGGCTGCACCCTGCCCAGCGAAAATTCCGCGTAGTTCCCCTTTTCGAACAGCAGCGCCAGCGATTGACCGGACCGGTCGATGCCGCCTGCCATGGCACAGCTTCCCGACAGGGCGACAAAGCCGATGGCTGTCCTGACCAGTTTCATGATCTTGCTCCTCCCGGGCTTGTTATTGTGCAATTCTGTGCGTCTGCCGGGGGTTTGCGTCAATCACTTTTGTGGCGTCAGCGGCAATTTCGCCGATTAACCTGCCAATCGCTCCCTGCAACCGCCAGTTTAGTGTCGCCACATCGACCTGTCAGCCATCGCTGTCGGTCACCTGATACTGCCGTGCCAGATGTGCGGTGGCACGGCCCCAAACCGAGGCCTGTGCCCGGAACTGGTGGGCATCAAAGGCGGCCCGGGAGGTGAACCGTTCTGCCACCAGGTAACGCCCCGGATCGCAGCGGTCTGCCACCACCTGAACCAGCAGGCATCCCGGTTCTGCCCGGGTCGCGGCGATATGGGTCGGTAACAGCTGTTCCACCGCTGCCCGGTCTGCCTTCGGCACGATCAGGGTTCCGGCAAGGCTGATCATTCCGGGCCGCCTTCAGGCATTGCGCATCCGTGCCGGCGGGGTGACGGACCGGCCCGGCAACCAGCGCGCCGCCGCCATACCCACCATCATCGCCGCGATGAACAGCCAGGCAGCGGTGCCGCCAATCGCCAGCGCCGTGACCGCAGGGCCGGGACACAGGCCGACCAGACCCCAGCCGATGCCAAACAGCACCGGGCCGATCACGATGCGGCGTGACAGGCCGAGGCCGGGCGGAAACTGGAACCGGTCGCCAAACAGCGGTGCCGCGCGTCGGCGCAGCCAGCGAAACCCGGCAAAGGTGATGACCACGGCAGCCGCCATCACCAAGGCCAGACTGGCATCCCAGGTTGCCGCAGGGATCGCGGCAAAATCCAGAAAGTTCAGCACTTTTGCCGGATCTGCCATGCCGGCGATCACCAGACCAAGGCCAAACACCAGACCAATGACGAATTGCACGATCAAAACCATGTCTGCCCCCCCTATGCCAGATGCCGGACAACAAGGACAGTCACGGCGGCAGAGGCCATGAACAGCCCCACCGCCAGCAGCGACATAGGCGACAACCGGGCCAGTCCACAGACACCATGGCCCGAAGTACAGCCCCGGCCATAGACCGAGCCGAACCCCGTCAGCAGCCCACCCGCCACCAGCACCAGCGGTTCTGCCGTCAGCGTCTGGTGCGGCAACCGGCCGGTCAGGATGGCCCAGACCAAAGGCGCCACCGCCAGACCGAGCAGAAACACCAGCCGGCCGGCCAGCCCGTTGTCGGCATAGGGCGGCAACAGGTGCCCGGCCATGCCGCTGATCCCGGCAATCCGCCCGCTGTCTGCCATCAGCATCACGGCAGCAAGGCCGATCAGGGCTCCCCCCAGCAGGGCAGACAGCGGAGTGAACAGGGTTTCGGTCATCGCAGCCTCATTCTTGGCCGCCCGGTTCCGGCGGCAGCGCACCATAGCGCCAAACCACGCCCTGCCAAGCCGGTATCGACAGCCGGTTTCGAATTTTCTGCGAAAATTCCCGCTTGATCTGCCGGGCGGTGAATGAATTTTCGCCGAAAATTCGGGGTCCCGGGCCAGCCCACCGGTCAGGCCGTCACTGCCCCGCCGGCATCACCAGCGCCCTGATCTCGCCCGGCAGCGGAGGATTGGCGATGGCTTCGGGTGCTTCTGCCAGGCTCAGCATGCGCGAGATCAGCGGGGCAACCTGCACCGATCCATCCGCAATCATCGCCACAGCCCGCCCTTGGGTAAACGGATTGACAAAGGAAAACCGCAGCTGCACTTCGCGAAACAGCAGGTCAAACGGCTCGATTGCCACCTTTTGTCCGGCGCTCACCACCCCCAGCACCACGATGCGGCCGCCGGAGCGGGTCAGGGCCGGGCAGGCCTCCACCGTTTCCACCACCCCGGCGCATTCCAGCACCAGATCGGCCCCCTCGGGCCAGATCGCCTGCGCCTCCGCCGGGGTGGCTGCGGTGTGGGTCGCCCCCAACGTCCTGGCCAGGGCGCGTTTGGGACCCTGCCGGGTGATCAGCACCGTCTCTGCCCCGGCATTGCGCGCCAGTTGCAGCGCCAGCATTCCGATCACCCCGCCACCGATCACCGCCACCTTTTCCCCCGGGCGCGGTGCCCCGATGTCAAGGCCGTGGATGCAACAGGCCAGCGGCTCGCAAAAGGCGCCGTGGATCAGATCCATCTGGTCCGGCAGGATCAGGGCGCGGTGGGCGGGAAAGCCGGCATAGTCGGCAAAGCCGCCATCGCGGTGCACGCCAACGGCGCGCAGACTGCGACACAGGTTGATGCGACCGGTCAGACACTGGCTGCAGATGCCGCAGGCAATGTTGGGATCACAGGTCACCCGGGCACCGATGCCGATGTTGCTGACACCAGAGCCAAGCGCAACCACGGTGCCGCTGAATTCATGGCCCAGAGTAACCGGTGGGGTGCTGGGAAATTCACCATTGAGCAGATGGCGGTCGGTGCCGCAAATGCCGGCGGCGGCGACCTGTACCAGCACCTCGCCCTGTGCCGGGTCTGGCACCGGCACTTCGACGGTTTCGATCCGGCCGATGCCCAGCAATCTTGTGGCTTTCATCGCAGCTCCCCCGATTGGTTCTGCGCCAAACTGCCATGAAGCGGCGTGATGGTGCCAGTGGAAAGGCGGGTCAGCTGGCCGATGCGGTCAGGGAATGCGGTTGCAGGGTTTCCGCATCGGGTTCCGCCCCATCCAGCCGGTCGGCGCGGCGCAGGTCGGGGAACATCCAGGCCCAGGCACCGGTGACAAAGATGGTGCCGATGCCGCCAAACACCGCAGCCCCAACCGGCCCGATCAGCCGCGACACCACCCCGCTTTCAAACTCGCCCAGCTCATTGGAGCCGGAGATGAACAGGCCCGACACCGACGACACCCGGCCGCGCATGTGATCCGGCGTCACCACCTGCACCAGGGTCTGGCGGACATAGACCGACACCATGTCGGCAGCCCCCAGCGCCGCCAGTGCCAGAATCGACAAAGGCATCGATTTCGACAGGCCAAACACCACGGTGGCAAAGCCAAAGGCGGCAACCGCCCAGAACATCCGCGGCCCCGCCCGGCGCTTCAGCGGCCAGCGGGCGATGATCAGCGCCATGATCACTGCACCGATGGCGGGGCCGGAGCGCAGCAGGCCAAAGCCCTCTGGCCCGACCTTCAGGATATCGCTGGCAAAGGCAGGCAACAGCGCCGTGGCCCCGCCCAGCAGCACCGCAAACAGATCCAGCGAAATCGCGCCAAAGATGATCTTGTTCTGCCAGACATAGGCCAGCCCTTCGGCAATCTGCGCCAATTGGCCACCCGGTTGGCGTTCAGGCGTCGAATTGGTCCGCATCAGGGCGATGATGGCAATCCCGCCGGCATAAAGCAGTGCAGCGACGCCATAAGCCGTCGCGGTTGACGCGGCCACCAGCAAACCGCCCAGCCAGGGCCCGACAATCACCGCCGATTGCCAACTGAGCGATTTCAGCGAAATCGCCTGGGGCATATCGGCCTTTGGCACCAGCATCGGGGTCAGCGCCGAGGCTGCCGGTGACAAAAACGCCCGTGCCGCGCCAAATAGCGCCGCGATGATGAAGATCGTGGTCACATCGGGGGACGGGTCCAGCGCCACCCAGACCAGCCCCACTACGCCGATGATCTCCGCCGACAGGCTGACCATCACAATCAGCCGCCGCGACATCCGGTCTGCCAGACCTCCCGCATACAAAGTCAGGAAAAACAGCGGCACAAACTGCGCCAGACCCACCATGCCGACCAGAAACGCGCTTTCGCCGATCCCCATGGTTTGGCGCCCGATCGAATAGACCTGCCAGCCGATGGTCACCGCCTCGATCTGGGCGGCGACATTGACCAGCAGCATCCCCAGCCAGAACAGGCCGAAATCGCGGTGGCGGAACAGAAAGCGGGATCGCAGGCTGGACTGAAAACGCGACATGGCGGCTCTTGATCTGAAGGGCAGAAAGGCAGGAAAAAGGGCGCGGCTGGTTTGACCAGCGCGCGCCCATGCCGATCATGGCAGAGGCCGGGACGCAAGGCGAATTGACAGGATCATTCAGCCCCGCCGGCCAGATCGACCTGATCTGCCGCTTTCAGTTCGCCGCTGCTGCATCCAGTTTGCCCACCGCCTCATACCCGGCGGTAAAGCCTTTGAGCGACAGGTTCAGATTGACCTTTTGATCCGGTGCCGCCACCGGAACGATGGTGATGGTGGCCTTGTTCCCGGCTTTCAGCGCGGCAACATCTTCGGCGGTAAAGCCGATGCGCGCGACACAGCCCCCGCTGGTGCAAAAGGAAAACGGGTAGCGTTTCGGGCTGGACGTATCGACCTGGATCATAATTTCTTCGGTTAGCAGGGTTTCCAGCGGGGTGATGATCGTGGCGCCGGCCACCGCCTGCTGGCCACCGGGCAGCGTGAACAGCGTCATCTCGGCCACCGAATTCCCGGCTTCGTCACTCAGCAGCTGATAGAGCTGGCAAGGGTCGTTGCCCTCGGCGGCGCGGATGCAGCGCAGTTCCCAATCGGTAAAGACCTCCTGGGTATAGGAGGTCCCGACGCCGCCCGCCGTTACTTCTTCACCCAGAGCCAGTCCGGGTTCGGTTGCAGGGACAGCAGGCACATCAGCGGCGGTGCCCTCGGCGGGGGCCGCGGGGTCTGCCGGGGCGGTGTCCTGTGCGAACGCCACCTGCGCCAGCAGAACGGCGGCGATGATGGCAAGGGATCGGGTCAGGTTCTTCATCGTGTTTCCCGTTGGTTTTCGATCGGATTTCAGCTTTTCTTGCTGTGCCGCCCGCATCTAGCATGGGGACTGGCCACTGTCAGGCCGGAAATCGGCGCCAATGGCGGGGGAAAGGGCGGAATCCTGCCCAGCGATGAAAGATTGTGGCGTCGGAGCAGGCGAGGCCGCATTGAGCATGGGGCCGCGTGGGGCGGGGAGTCAAGAAAGCGCGCGTTGCCGCACGGGCCGCAAATCAGAAAAGCGCGCGTTGCCGCACGGGCCGCAAATCAGAAAAGGGCGCGTTGCCGCACAGGCCGCAAATCAGAAAAGGGCGCGTTGCCGCACCCTTTTCATTTTTTTCTCCCTGCCGGACTGGCCGACTTATGGCGGGAAGCTACGGTCAATTCCTGCAGGCGTCAACTGCGAAGTTCGGGATATGACGGCCTGATAACGCTAACAAAAAAGAGGCCGCACCCGGTTCGGGCGCGGCCAGTCTGACAGGGAGGAAGTTGTTCCGGCGAAGAGGACGCCGCCAGAACACCTTCAGACTGGCAGATACAGGTTAACAATGTATTTTAACCAAGACCTCTTGCGGAACATTCCGCGAATCTTTGGCGAAAGGATCGAACGTGACGGCGACAGATGCGCTTTTCGTGGGGGGCGGTGGTGAAGCCTACGACGTTGCACAGACCCTGCTGCTGAAATTCGGCAACCGGCACGGGCTGATTGCCGGGGCCACCGGCACCGGCAAGACCGTGACATTGCAGGGGTTGGCCGAGGGGTTTTCCAATGCCGGGGTTCCGGTGTTTCTGGCCGATGTCAAAGGCGATCTGGCGGGGTTGGCAGTCGCCGGGTCCGAAACTGGCAAGCTGCACGAGGCTTTCACCAAACGCGCCGCCACCATCGGCATGGCCGATTATCACTACAGCGCCTTTCCGGTGATTTTCTGGGATCTGTTTGGCGAACAGGGCCACCCGGTCCGCACCACGGTTGCCGAAATGGGGCCACTGCTGATCAGCCGCCTGCTGGAACTGACCGAACCGCAGGAAGGCGTGCTCAACATCGCCTTTCGCCTTTCCGACGAAGAGGGGCTGGCGCTGTTGGATCTGAAGGACCTGCAGGCGCTGCTGGTCTGGATCGGCGAAAATGCCGAGGCGATTTCACTGCGCTATGGCAATGTCGCCACCGCCACCATCGGCACCATCCAGCGCCGACTGCTGGTCTTGGAAAACGAAGGCGGGGCGCGGTTGTTTGGCGAACCGGCGCTGGAACTGGCCGACATGATGACGGTCGACCCGGCGGGACGTGGCCGCATCAGCATTCTGGCCGGTGACAAGTTGATGTCCTCACCCCGGCTCTATGCCACCTTCCTGCTCTGGCTGTTGTCGGAACTGTTCGAGGAACTGCCCGAAGTGGGTGACCCCGAAAAGCCGAAACTGGTGTTTTTCTTTGACGAGGCGCATCTGTTGTTCACCGATGCCCCCAAACCCTTGATTGCCAAGGTGGAACAGGTGGCGCGGCTGATCCGGTCGAAAGGCGTCGGGGTCTATTTCATCACCCAGAACCCTGCCGATGTGCCGGACACCATTCTGGGCCAGTTGGGCAACCGGGTGCAGCATGCGCTCCGCGCCTTTACCCCCAGGGATCAGAAAGACCTGAAAGCGGCGGCACAGACCTACCGGGAAAATCCGCGCTTTGGCACTGAAGCGGCGATCCGCGATGTCGGCATCGGTGAAGCCGTCACCTCGATGCTGGAAGCCAGGGGCGCCCCGGGAATGGTCGAACGCACCCTGATCCGCCCGCCGTTTTCGCAACTGGGGCCGATCAGCCCGGATCAACGCAAGGCGCTGATCGCTTCGTCGCCGGTGGCGGGCAAATATGAAACCCTGCTGGACCGCCCCTCTGCCTTTGAAAAGCTGAAGGCCCGGACGGATCAGGCCACCGCCGATCAGGCTGCGGCAGAGGCCGGGGCAGCGCGTGACGCCGAACCGGCCGGCAGCGCCGCCGAAGCCGACCGCGATCTGAAATCGGCGCGGCGCTACGACGGCGGCACCGCCAGCGCCAGCCGCAAAACCACCTCCAGCCGCAGCGATTCGGTGGGAGAGGTGTTTGCCAAGTCGCTGGCGCGGCAATTGGGAACCCGGTCGGGTCAGGCACTGGTGCGCGGCATATTGGGCAGCATCTTCAAGGGGCGGTAGGCTATTTCCCACGCCGCTCCGGGCCTGACCCGGAGCCTCGACCCAAGGGCTGTAAGCGCAGACTCGAGGCCCCGGATCAAGTCCGGGGCGGCGTGGGATAGGTGGTGCCGTAGCACTCTGGCCATCACTTCTGGCCATCACCTCTGGCGATTCCGGGACATGGCACGCCGTCGCCGACCTGTCGCGCCTGAGCCGGCAATTATCTGCGCAGGCCGTACTCCATCGTTGCTTTGCCATTGATTAGCCTGTTTTGCCTATCATCCTTGGCGCCAAACCATTGCAAGGAAGCCCGATGACCCTGACCGCCAATGAGCAGTTCTTTCTGGAACTGGTGAACCGTGCCCGGCTTGACCCGTTGGCCGAGGCGGCGTTGCAGGGGATCGATCTGAACCAGAACCTCGCCCCCGGCACCTTGAACGGGTCAGCCAAACAGGTGCTGGCCCCGAACGCCTTGCTGGATCTGGCCGCCGAGGCGCATTCGGCCTGGATGCTGCAAACCGATATTTTCAGCCATACCGGGGTGAATGGGTCCGACCCCGGTCAGCGCATGACCACGGCAGGCTATCAGTTCACCGGCAGCTGGAGCTGGGGCGAAAACATCGCCTGGTCCGGCACCACCGGCACCATTGATCTGGCCGCCGCGATCTCTGGCCACCATCGCGGGCTGTTTCTCAGCTCCGGTCACCGGGTCAACATCCTGAATGACAGTTTTCGCGAAATCGGCATTGCCCAGGTGGGGGGGCAGTTTACCGCCAACGGCACCACTTATAACGCCTCGATGGCGACCCAGGCCTTTGCCACCTCGGGTTCATCGGCGTTTCTGACCGGCGTGGTCTATAGCGACAGCAATGGCGACAGGTTCTATTCGATCGGCGAAGCCGGTCCTGCCACCACATTCACCATCGGCGGTGCCAGTGACACCTCGGAGGCGGCTGGCGGCTATGCCCTTGCCACCAGTGCTGCCGCCGGGGTTCTGGTGTCGATCAATCAGGGCGGTGCGCTGTCGCAGGTGCGCATCGATCTGGCCAGCGGCAACGCCAAGCTGGATCTGGTGGGCGGCACTCTGCTGCTGGCATCCGCCGATCTGGAACTGGTCAGCGGTGTCGCCAATGCCCGGCTGCTCGGGATCGAAGGGCTGGATCTGCGCGGCAACAATGGTGCCAACGGGTTGACCGGCAACAATGGCGGCAATCTGATCCTGGGCCGCAACGGGGCCGATGCACTGGCGGGCGGCGCGGGCCTTGATAGCCTGGCCGGCGGCGGCGGCGCTGACCGCTTGGATGGCGGCACCGGCAATGACCGGCTGAACGGCGGGTTGAAGGGCGATAGTTTCGTGTTTGGCACCGGCTCTGGCGGTGACCGTGTGGCGGATTTCACCCTGACCCAGCAGGACCGGCTGGAACTGGATGACGCGCTGTGGGGCAACGTGGCACTGACCGGGGCACAGGTGGTGGCCAGCTTTGCCAGCGTCGTGGCCGCCGGTGTGGTGTTCGATTTCGGCGGCGGCGATGTGCTGACGCTGGCGGGGTTGACCACCACGGCGGGATTGGCGGGGCAGATCGATCTGGTGTGACAGCTGTCTGTTTGTTGGTTTGGTGAAAACGGCGACCCATGCTATGACTTTGCCACGCGTGGGCCGCGCCACAAGTCCTTTGAAGTCGTTGTTTTCCGGCCCGTGGAGGTTTTGCCATGTCGCTGGCCTATAGTGTTGCGCCGGGTGATCTGCTGTGGACCCAGGCGCTTTATGAGGGGATTCAGGCGGCCAAAGCCGGGACGCTGGATCTCAGCGCCGCCTTTCAGCAATTCGCCTATCTGATCCTGCCGGAGGTCACTGTGCACGGTGCCCATGGCGACACCATCGGCTATGGCGCGTTCAAGATCGACAATTTCGGCAATGTCACCTGGCCGGGTGGGACGCAGGACTCCGGTGAAGTGCCGACCAACCACATCATCCAGATCTCCCTGAGCAAGATCGTGAACGGGGTGCCAACCGGGGAATCCCTGTTGTTCTGGGACCCGATCGACTTCACCTTCAAAAGCCTGTTTACTGCGACTTCACTGCAACAGATGGAAATGCGGCTGTTCAAGGGGGATGACGTCATCTTTTCCGTTCCGACCATCCGCGACGCGACCGATGATGTGCTGCATGGCTGGGGTGGCAATGATGAAATCAATTCACTGAACAGCGGCGGCAGGGATGCCCTGTATGGCGACGACGGCAATGATCGGCTGTCGGTCCATGATGGTGCAACCTCGGTTCCGCAGGCCGGAGACCGCACCACCATGTTTGGCGGCGCCGGCAATGACACGCTGAATGGCGACGAAGGCAAGGAACGGATGTTCGGCGGCGCCGGCGATGATGTCTTTGGCCAACTGGGCAAAGGCGGCGATGATGTGCTGTATGGCGGGGCTGGCAATGACCAACTGTCCACCGGCGACGGCGACAGCATTCTGGAAGGTGGCACCGGCAACGATAGCATCTGGGGCGGTCGCGACACCGACACTGCAACCGGCGGTGCCGGGGCCGACACCTTCGTGTTCGCCTATATCGAAGCCTCGGGCTCCTATGACAGCGGCGTCAGACAGACCAGACGCGACCTGGTCACAGACTTCGTCTCGGGGCTCGATCACCTGCGGATCGTGCACCTCGTCCTTGGTGCGGGCCCGCTAGAGGTGCTGGCGTCCGGGCCGTTTACCGCCCCTAATCAGGTGCGGTGGGTCAGCAGCGGTGGCAATACCACGGTGTTTGTCAACACCGATGCCGATGTGCAGGCTGAAATGGCGATCACCCTGCAGGGAACCGCCAGTTTGCAGGTGAGTGATTTCATCTGACTCCCCGGGGCCGTGACCTTGGCGCGGTAGACTCGAGGCCCCGGATCAAGTCCGGGGCGGCGCGGGACGGGATACCGGGGCCGGTTCCGGCAAACCAGCGCCGGTCACACCTCGCCTGTGGCCAGCGGATGATGCCGCAGCACCAGGTCCACCAGCCGTTCGTCCAGCACATGGGTATAAATCTCTGTCGTCGAAATGTCGGCATGGCCGAGCAGGGTCTGGATCACCCGCAGATCGGCACCGCCAGCCAGCAGGTGGGTGGCGAAGGCGTGGCGCATTGTGTGGGGGGTGACGGTGGAGGAATTAATGCCACCAGCGACCGCCCATTGCTTGATCAGCAGGTAAAACCGCTGGCGCGACAGATGGCCCCCGGCCTCATTTGCCGGAAACAGATGGCGGCTCGGGGTCTTGCCTGCCAGCCGCGCCAGATCATCGGCGGCATCACGCTGCACCAGCCATTCGGTCAGTGCGACCCGGGCGGGCGACGACAGCGGCACCAACCGTTCCTTGCCGCCCTTGCCGCGCACCAGGATCATCCGTGGGTCACCACGCGCCGCCGCCACCGGCAGTTCCACCAGTTCGCTGACCCGCATGCCGGTGGCATAGAGCAGTTCCATCAGACAGATATTGCGCAACCCATCCTTGTCACTGGCCCGCGCCGCCGCCAGCAGGGCATCGACATCGGCATGGCTCAGGGTTTTCGGCAGGCGCTTATCCTTGGCGGGGCCTTTGATCTGGATCGCCGGATTGTCGGACCGCCAGCCTTCGTCATAGGCAAAGCGGTACAATTGCCGAATGGCCGACAGCCGCCGCGCCCTGGTGGCGGGTGACAGGCCAATGGCATCGCACCGGATCAGATAGGCCTCGACATCATCGCGGGTCGCGGTGGCAAAATGGCTGCCCCGGTGCGCCAGCCAGCCGGAAAAATCCAAGAGATCGCGGCCATAGGCCAGCCGGGAATTGGTGGCGGCGTCGCGTTCCGCCGCCTGTGCTTCGAGAAAGGCGGAAATCCAGCGCGGCATCGGTGTCGGGACGGGGCCCGCGCTTGGGGCAGCACCGCTCACCCGCGCCGCTCCAGCAGCAGCAGTTGCAACGCCGTGCGCCGCGCCGCATCTTCCAGCCCGACAGCGCGCAGACCGGACAGGCCGGCGCTGATATCGGCCACGTCGCCCACCGCCCCTTTGGAGATCAGCAGAGTGGATCGCAGGATCACTTCACCCAACCGGCGATCAGCGACCAAAGCCGCCAGATCGGGTGGCGGTGTCCGGGTAAAGCCGTCGCGGATCGCGGTGCCCAGCTGGTCAGCGGGGGCAGCCGTCGCCAGATCGCCGCGGGCCACGGCGGCCCAAAAACTTTCCTCGACGCTGCCGCCGGAATGGCCCAGCGCCACCGCTTCATAGGCCGGTGACACCAGGCCGATGCGAAACGCCAGTGCCGCAGCCGCCCCTTGCAGCGGCAGCTTGGCCAGACCCTCGCCGAACAGCTCGGCAAAGGCCACCTCCAGTTCCGCATCCACCATCTGGGCCCAGACCTTCGGCAGGCTGACCGACAAGGCACCCGGGTCGCTGGCGGCAAAGTCGCGGTCAAACGCCTGCATTGCCGCAGCCCGGTCCCAGACCCCGCCAGAGGCTGCGGGTTTGCTGGCATCATACAGACCCAGCAACCGGTTCGGGGCCAGGGCACCGCTGCGGGTCAGCCGTTCCGCCGCCTCGATCTGACCTTTCCAGCCGGTATTGCTGCGCAGATCGCCATGGGCAAAGGCAACCGGCAACGCATTGGTGGCCAACGGCTGGCCGATTGCCTCCATCATCCGCCAGGACAAGGGTGACAGGCGGGTGGGCACCGGCAACGGCGGTGCACCTTCAAACAGTTCCGGGTCAAGAAAGCGCGACAACAGCGCCTCTTCGCCGGTGTCGATCTCACCCAGTGCCATGGCGCTGCGCAGTGTGGTGGCGGCAGCGGCCCAATCGCCGTTTTGCGCCAGGCAAAAGATCGTGGCGGGGATGGTCGGGGCGATATCGGGGCGGTCACGCAAGGTGGCACAGGTGCGGTCTTCGGCACCGGTCAACAGCGCCACATCAAACCAGCGGCGAAAGGTTTCGGGATTGGTGGTGCCTGCCTGATCCAGCAGCGCCATCGCCGGGTCCAGTGCGCCTGCGTCGAGCAACCGGTCGATCCGGGCCAGAAACAGCAACCCACGCCCGTCACTGTCCACCGGGGGGTCCAGTTCCGCCAGCAGCAGGGTTTGCACCAACTGTTTCAATGCTGGCATGGCACCCGCAGGCTGTGCCCGGATCAGCTCGACCAGATCCGCCGTGGGTGTCGGCCCCCACAGATCGCGCGGCAGGCCGGTCACCGCCACCGGCAACAGGCCGACGGCATCAATCGACGGGCCGTCGATGGATTGAACCGAGATATCCCCTGGCGATGCCCCGTGGCTGACCGCCGGTTCAGCGGCCACGGCGGGCACCGGCATCGCCGCCGGGGTTGCCACCGACTGCGACAACCAGTCGATTGCCGACATCGGCGCTTCGGCCGAGGCCGCCCCGGAAAGTCCCAAAACAGCGGCGCACAGCCCGGCTGTCCTACTTATCCACATTCAACGTCACCGGTTTGACAACTTCGGCCTGATCGGGGGCAAGCGTCCCGGGCAGGTAAGCATAGACTGTCAACCCAAGTAAAGCCGCGACGACAAGGGCCGCCAACAGTTTGATCAAACGTCCCATCAGCTTTGCCCCGCCTTCTTCGGCTTGCCCGCCTTCTTCGGCATGCCCGCCTTGCCCTGCACTGCCGCGTTGACCCCGGCCTTCGCCTTCGCCCCCGCCTGCATCATTCTGCCTGCTGTCTGCCCGATTTCCGGATCTGGTCCCTGCTTTAGCAGAGTGCCCGGCCGACTGCCGCATTTATATATGGCAATTGCCCCGACTTCACGCCATTCAGACAGGACAGGGTGCCATCGGCGTCTCCCCGCTTCCGGTTGAGGTTCGGGGACGCATGGATAGCTTGCGGTGGGGGTGTCGCGGCGGGCACACGCAGGAGTGAACGTGGTCTGGCGGCTGAAAAAGACGATTGTTCTGGTGGGCATGATGGGGGCAGGCAAAACCGCTGTGGGGACACAGTTGGCCCGGCTGCTTTCAGTGCCGTTTCTCGATTCCGATGAAGAGATCATCCGGGCCGCCGATCGCAGCATCGCCGAAATCTTTGACCGCGATGGCGAAGCGTTTTTCCGCCACAAGGAAAGCCAGGTGCTGGTGCGGCTGCTGAAAGGCCCGCCGGTGGTGCTGTCGACCGGCGGCGGTGCCTTTCTGGCCGAGGCGAATCGGCTGGCGATTGCTGAAATGGGGGTGTCGGTCTGGCTGCGCGCCGAACTTGACCTGCTCTGGCAAAGGGTGCGGCATAAATCCACCCGGCCCTTGCTGCAAACCCCGAACCCGCGCGAGTCGCTGCGGTCATTGTATGAGGCGCGGGTGCCGATCTATGTGCTGGCCGATCTGGTGGTGGACAGCCGCGCCAGCTATTCGGTGGAGGACATGGCGGGACAGGTGCGCCAGGCGCTGCTGGCGCGCCCCGATGTGCTGGAACCAGAGGAACAACAGGCATGAGTTTGGCCGAAACTGTCGACAGCGTCCGGGTG
>JAYTDA010000308.1:0-3792 GCA_043736155.1 Paracoccaceae bacterium
ACACCCCGACAAGGCCAGCCTGCGCATCAAAATCAAAAAAGCCGCCTGGAACGACCAGTTCCTCAGAGAACTCCTCACCCATATGCGATAGCCCTGCCCTTGTGGGGGGGTGGGGGTTAGTTCTGGTCGCGCTCCCCCCACCCCGACCCTCGCCACAAGGGGGAGGGCGAAGCGGCCGGTAACGCAACTGGTCGGATGGGGTAGCTTTGCAGAGCAAGCGACCGGGCTTGCCCGCACTGCCCCTTTGCGCCACACTTCCCCAAAGCCGTGGCGATGGCGTCGCCACAGGGGGAACCCGTGCTTGGGACCCGCAAGGGTCGCTGTCGTCCTGTACGCCGGGATCTTTCGGGGTCCGGGCTGACACCTGACCCCAGATCAGAGGTCTGTGATGTCATCTGCTCCTTCCGCCGAACGTCCCGAACTGTACCGCTTTCACAACGGCGCAAAGGCGCCGTTGCCGTTTGCCCCTGAGGAATATGAACACCGTCTGGCCGGTTTGCGCGCCCTGATGGCGGATGCCGGGATCGATGCCGCCGTGCTGACCTCGATGCACAATGTCGCCTATTATTCCGGCTTTCTTTACTGCTCATTCGGCCGCCCCTATGCCGTGGTGGTGACCCCAACCACCAGCGTCACCATCAGCGCCGGGATCGATGCCGGCCAGCCGTGGCGGCGCTGTCATGGCGACACCATCACCTATACCGACTGGAAACGCGACAATTTCTGGCGCGCCATTGCTTCGGTGACGGGTCCCGGCAAGGTCATCGGCTGCGAAGCCGACCATCTGACGCTGGAACGGTCAGAAAAGCTGAACGCCTTTCTGCAACCGGCGCGCGGCGTCGATATCGCCCCGGCCACCATGCACCAACGGATGCACAAATCGGCGGCAGAGATTGATCTGATCCGCGCCGGGGCCAATGTTGCCGATGTCGGCGGCTATGCGATCCGCGATGCTGTCAAGGTCGGGGCGCGCGAGATTGATGTGGCGATGGCGGGCCGCGATGCGATGGAACTGGAGATTGCCCGGCGGTTTCCCGATGCCGAATACCGCGACACCTGGGTCTGGTTCCAGTCGGGGCTGAACACCGACGGGGCGCACAACCCGGTGACATCGCGCCGGTTGCTACGGGGCGATATCCTCAGCCTCAACACCTTCCCGATGATTTCGGGCTATTACACCGCATTGGAACGCACGATGTTTGTCGGCGAGGTCGATCCCGCCAGCCTGCGGATCTGGCAGGTCAATATCGCCGCGCATGAGTATGGCATGAGCCTGCTGCGCCCCGGTGCGTCCTGTGCCGAGGTGACGCACAAGGTCAACGAATTCCTGGCCGAACGGCAAATGCTGCAGTACCGCACTTTTGGCTATGGCCATTCGTTTGGGGTGCTCAGCCATTACTACGGCCGCGAAGCCGGGCTGGAACTGCGTGAGGATATCGACACCGTGCTGGAACCCGGCATGGTGATTTCAATGGAACCGATGCTGACGATCCCCGATGGCGAACCGGGGGCGGGGGGCTATCGCGAACATGACATTCTGGTCATCACCGAACAGGGTGCCGAGGATATCACCCATTATCCCTATGGCCCCGGCTTCAACGTGGTGGGGTAGCTGCGCGACCCTTCAGGCGGCCATCGGGCCGCCTGATACTGGTCAACCCCGGCGGATCAGTTTCAGCAACAACAGCAGCACCACTGCCCCCAACGTGGCGCGGATCACGCTGCCGGCCAGCAGCCCCATGTTGGCACCGACCCGGGGCAGCAAGTAATAGGCCAGAACGGCCCCCGCCACCCCCACCGCCATGTTGCCCAGCAGACCAAAGCCGTAACCGGCCACGATGCGGCCCGCCAGCCAGCCTGCCAGTGCCCCGACCAGCAGTGAAAAGATCAGCCCCATGGCCCATGCCTCCGGTGCCGGTGTGGCACTTTGCCCCGGCTACAGGAAAAAGTCGCCCGCCGCCAGAACATGCAAACCCGTCAGACGGATGGTGAAATTGGCGCTGCCATTGCCATCGGTATCGCCCTCGATCCGGGTGAGGTTGGTCGCCGCATCCTGTTCAAAGCGCAACTGCCCGGCGACATTGCCAAACAGCGTGGTGCCGATGAAGCTGAACAGATCATCTGCCCCCCCGGCGATGGCATCAATGGCCGACAGGCGGATATCATCCAGACCTGCGACGAAATCGGTGATCAGATCGCCGGCGCCGCTGCTGTCGGTGGTGGCGGCAAAGATGAACACATCGCGTGCCCCGCCGCCGGTCAACAGATCGCGCCCGGCGCCGCTGCCGCCGTCGATTGTGTCAACCCCGCCATTGCCGCGCAGCTTGTTGGCGGCTTCATTGCCGATGATCCAGTCTGCCGCCGATCCACCCGATGCGTTTTCGATCACCGCACCGTTGGCAATGGTAAAGCCGCCTTCGATCCCGCCGACCCAGGACAGATAGCCACCACCCCCGGCGTCATGGCCCAGGGTTGCAGCGCGCAGGTCGATCCGGCTGGCCAGCGCCGAAGCGTTGCGGATAGTGTCGATGCCCCCGGCATCCCACAGACAGGCATAAAACGTGCCGGACAGATTGGCCGACGGCATCACATAGCTGTCGTTGCCCGCCTGATAGCTGGTGTTGACGCCGTACAGATATTGCAGCGCCGCAATATCCAGTGCCATCGGTGTCGCCTCATAGCCAAAAGTGACAACGCCGGTATCCAATAGCGGGCCACCGGGGCGGGTTTGCCAGCCGTCGTTATAGGTCATCATGGTGTAAAGACCCTGATTCAGGTCGAAATCGCCCAGATCGCCAAAGGAATTGCCGTTGCCGACACCGGGAAAGGTGGTGAACCCGTTCAGATTGTTGTGCGGATGTTTCAGCCCAAGGGCATGGCCGATTTCATGGATATAGGTCACGAAATCATAGCCGCCCTGCAGCAGGCTGGAAAGGTCGGTGGTGCTGTATTGCCGCCAGTTGATGATGGCGGCACCCTGCTGCTGACCGTTCGGGCCGACATCTTCCCCCGGCGGCACCGCTACGCCCAGGTTACCACTGGCATCCCGGTTGTTCACGGTGCCGACGATGATGTCGGCATCGGCCTGGCTGGCGGCAGCGGTGAAGTTCAGGCCGCAGACATTGGCAATGGTCTGAAACGCCGCCACAAAGGCATCATTTTCCTGTGGCGCATTGTTGGCGGTGACGGTTACACCGCCAAAGTCGAACTGTTCATTGGTGCCAGCCGCCCCGGCGATCCACACCGCCAGGTTGGTGCCTGCCCCCGGGCTTTGCCAATGGCTGCCCCACATCAGGGCGTCGATATAGGTTTCGCCGCTGGGGGTGGTGGTGACCGGGTTGGAAAAGGCCATGGCTGGCTCCATCAACAGGCTGCGGGTGGCGCAGCGGGGTTACACTGAAATCAGAATACCAGATGCAAAGCCGTGCCTGTTGCCTGGGCACAATGCCAGATTGCCGGCAATCTACCGATGGCTTATCAAACCGCAAGAGTGATCGGCGCATCGGGTCAACTACGGATCACATAGTCTTTGAGCGTGGTTTCCAGCACCTGCCAGGTGCCGCGGAAACCGGGACGCAGGACGAAGCTGTCGCCGGTGCCGATCCGGTGTGCGGTGCCGCCGTCTTCGGCAATCACCGAAACCCCGGCCAGTATCCGGCAATATTCCCATTCGTCATAGCTGATCCGCCAAGCCCCCAGGGGAATCGGGTGAAGGATTATGCTTTGATGAGGCTTGCGAGATAGTCGTCGTCCCAGGCGGCGGTTTTCAGGCGGAGCCGGATTGAATCGCGG
>JAYTDA010000309.1:0-7792 GCA_043736155.1 Paracoccaceae bacterium
CAGCACACAGGTGCCGCGGTCGGTCCAGTCCATGATCCGGCTGAAGGTTTCGGCACCGATCACCAGCACGCAGTTGGCCTGGCCCGACAGGATCAGGCCGTTGGCATTGGTCAGCGCATAGACAAAGCCGGCGCAGACCGCCTGGACATCATAGGCAAAGCCGCGCGTCATCCCCAGACCGGCCTGCACCATGGTGGCGACTGAGGGAAAAGTGAAGTCAGGGGTTGATGTCGCCACCACAATGGCGTCGATGTCGCTGGCCTGCATTCCGGCATCGGCCAGCGCGGCACGGGCGGCGCGGATCGCCAGATCGGATGTGGTCTGGCCGTCGGCGGCAAAATGCCGCCGTTCGATGCCGGTGCGGGCCCTGATCCACTCGTCATTGGTGTCCAGCGTCGCTTCAAATTCGGCATTCGGCACCACCCGCTCGGGCAGGTAGTGGCCAATGCCTTTGACAACGGCGCGCAGGGTCATTTCCTATCCCTTGTTTCTGTGCCAGCCGGTGCGGCATCGACAGTGGCGGCAACGGCGGTATCTGCGCCATGGGCCATGCGTTGCGCCAGTTGTTCCTGAAAACCCGAGCGTGCCAGTTGAAACGCGAGCATCAGGGCGGCAGAAACCCCGGTGGCATCGGCGGAACCATGCGATTTCACCACGGTGCCGTTCAGGCCCAGAAACACCCCGCCATTGACCCGGCGCGGGTCGATCCGCCGTTGCAGCCGCTTCAGCGAGGTCAGCGCCAGCAGCGCGGCAATCCGTGACAGCGGTGTGGCGGCAAAGGCTTCGCGCAGGAAATCGCCGATCAGCTTGGCAATGCCTTCGCCGGTTTTCAGGGCGATGTTGCCAGTAAAGCCGTCGGTGACGATCACATCGACCCGGTTCGACGGGATATCGCCGCCTTCGACAAAGCCGACATAGTCATACTCGCCGGCCTCAGAAGCGGCAGCCATCAGGTCATTGGCCTGTTTCAGTTCGGCCCGGCCCTTGTGTTCCTCGGTGCCGACATTCAGCAGCCCGACGCGTGGGCGTTGCAGGTTCAGCCCCTTGCGGGCATAGGCCGCCCCCATCAGCGCATAGTTCAGCAGGTCTTCGGCATCGGCCTTGATGTCGGCACCGACATCCAGCATCAGATTGAACCCGCCCGGATTGCGCGAGGGCCACAGACAGGCAATGGCGGGGCGGTTGACCCCCGGCAGCTTGCGCAGCCGGATCATGCTCAGCGCCATCAGGGCACCGGTGTTGCCACACGACACCACGACCGTGGCTTCCTTGTTGCGGACCGATTCGATGGCAGACCACATCGAGGTGCCTTCGCCATGGCGCATGACGTGGCTGGGCTTTTCGCCCATCGACACCACCCGTTCGGCATGGCGGATGATGCAGCGGTCTGCCAGACCCCGGCGTTTGGCCACCAGCCGGGCAAGTTCCGCCTGATTGCCATGCAGGATGAACGACAGATCCGGGTTTTGCGCTGCGGCATCAGCCACCCCAGCCACAACGGCGACCGGACCCCGGTCGCCGCCCATCGCATCCACCGATATCACGGTGCGGGTGGCACCTTTGGACATTCCGGTGCCCGAGGCCCCTTTGGACATTCCGGTGCCGGAGGCCCCTTTGGAGGACAGGTCTGATCCGCCCGACATCTGGGTGCCGCTGCGGCGCGGGTCTATGCCGCGTCTTCGTCCAGCTCGATTTCAGTTGCGGACGCCACTACCTGACGGGCATCGTAATGACCGCAGGACGGGCAGACATGGTGCGGGCGCTTCAGCTCGCCACAGTTGGAGCATTCGTTGGGGTTCGCTGCAACCAGTGCATCATGCGAACGGCGCATGTCGCGCTTGGAACTGGTTTTGCGGTTCTGCTGGACAGCCATGTCACAACCTCGGGTTATTGGGGCTTCGGCCCTGATTTCATTGGGCTGGAACAGGAAACCGCCGAATGCGGAACCGCCTGAAACCCATCTGGTAAGCGAGGCCGGGACCATACTGGGATTCTGTTCGGGCGCAAGGGCTTTCTGCCGCAGGGGCCGGGGCAAAAGGATCGGGTGGGATACGCCGGCGGGGTGCCCCCACCCCCAACCCCTCCCCAGTCTGAACAGCCACGAGGGGGGAGGGCAGGCACCCGGGCCCTCGCATGGTCTGTCAGACCCCCGCCTTACCCCTTGTCGCTGTCGTCGCCACCCTTTTCCGCCAGCTTCTGGCGCAGCGCGGCAAACGGGCGGATCTTGTCATCCAGCGGGGCCGGGCCTTCGGGAGTAAAGGTTACATCCTCGAACCCCGCCCCCTCGGCGCGCGGATACATCGGCAGCGCCAGCGCCAGCGCCTCTGCCAGCACCTGCCCCGGGTCGATCACCGGGCCCAGCGGTTCCAGCGTGTCATCTTCGGGGATTTCAGCCTCGGTGTCGCCCGGTTCCGGCAGATCGGCCAGAAAGGTGCGGGTCACCGGTTCATCGATCCGGGTGGTCACCGGTGCCAGTGTCACCACACAGGGCTGCACCACGGTCGCCCCCATGTCGGCCAGCAGAACCCAGTCCCGCTGCCCCTTGGGGCTCAGGGTGCCGCGAAACCGCAGTTTGCGCACCGCATCGGCACCAATATCCCGCGCCAGGTCCGCCAGTTCCGCCGCTGTCAGATCCAGCTCGAACGGCAGTACATTGCGCGCCGTCAGACCCGCAACCCGGATCGGCCGTGCATAAGTCGGGCTGTCCGCCACTATTGCCCCCTTTTGTCGCTGCCCGAAAACCGGGCCCAGCGTTCCATTCTTGAACCGAACGCATTCCTTCTGTAAGCCGATAGTCGGCCCGGACCGTCATGGCAAGTGACGGCTTGGCCACAACGGGCAGCGCCGGTGTCAGTGCCATGATCGGTGCCGGGCCGGTGTCGTGGCAACAGGGGTGGAAACTTGGCAGGCATGTCTTGGGTTGGTCTGCAGGTCCGCCGGTTCGCGGCTTTGGTGCTGATCTGCGCCGTTGGCGCCTGTACGGCGCTGTATGAAAACCATGGCTATGCCCCGACGGACCTTGATCTGGCGGCAGTTGTCGTGGGGCAAACCACGCGGGAAGACCTGCCGGAGCTGATTGGCCGTCCGGCTTCGTCGGGGGTACTGAATGCCTCGGGCTGGTATTATGTGCAAAGCCGCTGGCGCACCTATGCCTTCAAGGCACCGGCAGAGATTGACCGCCAGGTCATCGCCATCAGTTTCGCCGACAGTGGCACTGTCAGCAATGTCGAACGGTTCGGCTTGCAGGATGGCAAGGTTGTCGCCCTGTCGCGCCGCATCACCGAAAGCAACATCAAGGGGATTTCGCTGATCCGCCAGTTGCTGAGCAATGTCGGGCGGATTTCGGCGGATCAGGTGGTCAACTGACTGGATGACGGTGGCACGTACGGCCATGGGATAAAGCTGGTGCGGATAGCACCGGCCCGCCCCCTGACTCGCAGCGAGTCGCAGCCGACGCTGAGACCGGGGTTCAAGACAGATGGCTCTTGACGGAAACCAAGGCCCCCAGACTGACCGCCCCTTTACTTCGGTGCCGACACGAACCCGCCACCTGGCTGAGCGGCAAAAGACGATCCACTGGATCGTCCCGCTCACCGCGACCGAGGTGCCGCTGGACTGGTGGAACACGAGACGACAGAGGGCAGCGCCTGCCCCGGCGTAGCGAAGCGCCCGCCCGTCGTGCCGAAGGCACGCCTCCGGCGTGACGGGGGGGCAGGCGCTTCCCGGCCCTTTGAGGGCCGGGGGTGACGCGGAGATGCTTCTCTGCGGCAGGCCCGATGGGGCCTGCCGAACGGAAGGCGGTTCCGTCAAGGGTCCTCACGCCCGGCGTCGTCTGTGGTCAACCAAAAGGGCCGTTGGTATGATAGCCCGGACACGCCAGCAACCGATCAGCCCGGTTCAGGCATCGATCCCCAGACAGCGCTCCAGATGCGCCAGCGCCAATGCCACCCCGGCCTCTCCCAGCGCCGCTGTCGCCTGGGGCGCGGTTTCGCTGTACCAGTGATCGCCGATCCCGGCCCGGTCCAGCGCCACCGTCTCGGGGGCCAGCGCCTGCATCAGCGCGGTCTCGCCAACCCCGGCATGGTCAAACGGAAAGGCGGCACCCTTGGGGAACAGCGGGTGGATCCTGATCCAGTTGAACGGATCGGTGCCCTGTGCCTGCTGGCCATAGTAATCCTGCATCGCTCGGTCGCCCCACCAGCCGGGGCCGCGCGTGGCCTCCAGATGCTGCATCAGCGCATTGCGGGCGGCGAGGCGAAAGGCGAGGTCGGTCGGCATCCCCTGGTCAAACCCTTCGGTCTGGTGATGGATCACGCCGTGAATATTGGTCAGTCCCGCCCGCAGCAGCGCCGCAAACAGCCCTTCGGCAAACGGCAGCAGCGCCGTGGCATCGACATGCAGCGTGCCGGAGCCAACCGGCCCCGCCACCGCATGGCTGGCCGCACCATAGGCAAAGGGCGGCAGCACCACGATGCGGTCCCCCAGCCGCGCCAGCACCTCGGTCACCGCCAGCAGATCGACCCCGGCGGGCAGGTGTTGGCCGTGGTATTCCATGACGCCAATCGGCAGCACAAACGGCAGCCCCGCCGCCTGCGCCGCCGCCACCTGATCCGGGCGCATCCGTTCAAAGCGCATGGGCGATATCCCGGGTCTGGCTGTACAGCCGTTTCCACAGCGGATAGGCGTGGCTGTAGGCTGGCACCGTTTCCGGGGTCACAATGCCTGTGGGCGGGTTCCAGCGGGTGATGTCACCGGGTTGGGCTGTGCCAGTCGCCAGCGCCGCCAGATAGGCATCGCCATAGCTGGCCCCGATGGATTTTTCCGACAGCACCTGCGCGGTGCCGCTGAAATCCGAGGTGGCCTGCAGCCATGCCGGGTTTTTCACCCCGCCGCCGACGGCCATCACCTTGTGCGGTGCAGCCCCCAGATCGGCACAGGTTTCCAGCACATGCGCAGTGCCTGCCGCGATCCCCTCCAGCACGGCGCGGTACAGATCGCCGCGGCCATGGGTCAGGTTCAGGCCAAAGAATGCGCCCTTGGCTTGTGGGTCATGGATCGGCGTCCGCTCCCCCGAGAAATACGGCAGGCACAGCAGCCCCCTGGCCCCCTTCGGGCTGGCTGCCGCCTCTGCCGCCAATTGGGCAAAGGCCTGATCCGGGGGGAGTTCGCGGGCGAACTGGTCGCGGAACCAATGGGTCAGGGTGCCCGAGGTCGCCAGCCCCGCCATCGAGGCATGTGTGCCGGGGAACAGCCAGGGCGCATACCACAGCCGGGCGTCGCGCAGGGGCTGCGCGGTGACCTGGATGATGAAGATGGTGGAGCCATACATCATCATCATCTCCCCCGGCGCTGCGACCCCCACCGACACCGCCTCTGCCGCCGCATCAATGGTGCCGCAGGTCACCGGAGTTCCGGCGATCAGCCCGGTTTCCGCCGCCGCCTGCGCGGTGACAGGACCGGCGATCTCGTGGCTCCACATCAGGCGCGGCAAGCGGTCCAGCGGCAGGATGCTGGGGGCCAGCGCGTCGGTCCAATCCTGCCGGTTCACGTCATAGAGCGGGGAAAAGTTGGCAGCGGTATAGTGGTCGATGACATACTGCCCGGTCAGCTTCCAGGTGAGGTAAGACGTGGCGGTCAGCACCCTGGCGGTGCGGGCGTAAATCTCCGGCTCCTCCTCGCGCAGCCACAGGATCTTTGGCCCGACCGATTGTGATGTCAGGGCATTGCCACAAACTGCCATGATCTGCGCTTCGCCGATCTCTGCGTTCAAGGCCCCGATCTGCGCTGCAGCGCGGGTATCGACACCATACAGAACCGCCTTGCGCAGCGGTTTGCCCGCGCCATCGACCGGCAACATGCAGGGGCCGATGGCAGAGGTGGCAATGGCAGTGATCTCTTCAGATCTTACATCACCTTTGGCCAGCAGCGCCTTGACAATGAATACAAAGTCTCCCCACCAGTCTTGATCTGCGTCATGCTCTGCCCAACCGGGGCAGGGCACCTGCAGCTTGTGCGCCCGGCTGGCCTGCGCCAGAATTTCGCCCCGGTCGCTGACCAGAACGCCTTTCGATTCAAAAGTGCCGATGTCTACGCCCAATGTCGCCATTTTCGCCGCCCCTCAGCCCCTTGAACCCTCAGCCCTTCAGCCCCCGCTCCAGCACCATGGCTGCCGGAACCTGTGTCACCATGGCGTGCAACAGCGCCACCAGCCCCGCCAGATCGCCCAGATCGCAGCATTCCAGCGCGGTATGGGAATGGCGCATCGGAAAGCCGATATCCAGCGCCGCCACCCCCTCACCCACCAGTTGCACATAGGACAGGTCGGTCAAGACCCCGACCTGAGCCGAGCGTTGCAGCGAAACCCCCGCCACCTCGGCCGCATGTTCCGCCAATGAAACCAGCGCCGGGTGCGGGATCACCCCGTTCAGCGTGCCACGGCCATGGAACGAATAAAGGCTGATCCCCGGACCACCGCCCAGCACCATCTCGCCCCGGTCCGCCATGTCGGGGGTATCGGTGGCCAGCATCAGGTCGATCTGCACTGCGATATCCGGGCGCAGTGCCTGTGCCGCGACCTGGGCGCCGCGCAGGTTGAATTCCTCCTGCACCGACCAGACCAGATGCAGGGTGGGCAGGCCCGTTGCGCCTTTGACGGCACGCGTCAGCGCCAACAAGGCGGCGCAGCCCGCGCGGTCATCGACCGAAGTACCGGCGATGCGGTTGCCCGCCAGTTCAACCACTTGCGGGCGATAGGTGACTGGGGCACCGATCTTGATACCTGCCGCTTCCACCGCTGCCTTGGAGCCATGGCCGGTGTCGATCCGCATTTCCGGTGCCGTCACCACCCGGTACTTTTCCTCCGGTGGGGTGGCATGGTGCGCCTTGACCATGATGATGCCGGGCACAAAGCCCATGGCAGTGCCGATCACCACCGCCTGCGCCGCCATCGCGCGTTCCGCGACACCGCCCAGCCGTTCGACCCTTATCAGCCCATCCGCCTCGATCTTGCGGACCACGAAACCCAACTGATCGATATGGGCAAAGATCATCACTGACGGTTTCGCCGGATCCCCTGGCAGGGTGGCGATCAGGTTGCCCAGCCGGTCGGTGCGGTTGGCGATGCCTGCCGCCGCCATAGCCGCGCGCAGCCAGGCCGCCACCGGTTCCTCGTGCCCCGACAGGCCGGGGATCAGCATCAGCGCCGTCAGATCATGGCGCAGCGACGCAAGGTTATCCATCCTAGCGCCCCCCGCGCGCGGCCCGCGCCAATGCCATGAACTCATCGGCCCGCGCCGGGTCAATCGCGTTCCAGGTATGGCCATCCACTTTCAATGCAGAGCCAACGACGCAGCCGTCAGCCACCCGCAGCACATCGGCGATGGTGGCATGTTTCACCCCGGTATTGGCCAGCACCGGCGTGGTGGGCAGCACCTTTTTCACCGCTTCCAGATCAGACATCGCCGCCGGTTCACCGGTGATCTGGCCCGACACCAGCACCGCATCGGGGATCGAGGAAAACACCGCCGAGCGGGCGCGGTCGGGCAGCGAGCGGCGATCCAGCGAGTCCGCAAATTCGGCGCTGACGTTGTAAAGCATCGCCAGATCGGGCCGGGCAAGGCGGCTGCGATAGCGCAGCGCGGCCCCGGCATCGGGCGTCCACGGCCCCATATCGCTGGCGTAACTGCCGGTGAAAATTTCACGCACGAAATGGGCGCCGGTGGCGGCGGCGAGGGCAACCGTGCTATTTGGATCCCATAGCACATTGACGCCAAAAGGGGTTTTTATCTCGTCG
>JAYTDA010000310.1:0-7234 GCA_043736155.1 Paracoccaceae bacterium
TTCCATGAACGCCGCCACCCCTTCGCGGAAATCGTCGGTATCGCCGCAGCGCGCCTGCAATTGCGCCTCCAGCGCCAGTTGCTCGGGCAGGGAATTGCCCCAACTCGCTCGCAGCGCCTGTTTCAGCGCAGCGTAGGCCAGCCCCGGTCCGCGCGCCAAGGCCAAAGCCCGCGCCTGCCAATGGGCGGCGAAATCCGCATCGGGGACCGCTTCATAGATCATCCCCCAGGCCACCGCCTGCCCGGCGCTGATCTTGTCGGCGAACAGCATGGCCCCCATGGCGCGGGCCAGGCCGACCTGGCGCGGCAAAAGCCAGGTGCCGCCGGCGTCGGGGATCAGGCCGATGCGGGTAAAGGCCTGGATGAAACTGGCACTGTCGGCGGCAATCACCACATCGGCCAGCAGCGCCAGATTGGCCCCTGCCCCGGCGGCGATGCCGTTCACCGCCGCAATGGTCGGAATCCGGCTGTTCACCAGTCCCATCAGCATCGGTTCATATTCCCGGCGCAGGGTCTGTTCGATATCGCTGATCCCATCGGCCAGATCCTGGCCCGAGCAAAATCCCCGGCCTGCCCCGGTCAGCACCAGCACCCGCGCCTGATCCTGTGCCAGCGCAACCGCCTCGGTGATCTCCAGCCGCATCTGCCGGTTCAGCGCATTCATCACCCCGGGGCGGTTCAGGGTGATGGTGGCCACCCCGTCGGCCACGCCATAGGTTATCGCCTGATAGCTCATGTCTGCCCCGCTGTCTCCGGCACAGCCTAAAGCGTGTCCGACAAAAGTGGAATCCGGTTTTGGCGCAAGACACGCGAAAATCAAGGGGATAGAGTCTGTCTGGCGTTTTTGTCAACGTCGGACAGACTCTAGCCGGTTGGCAGATCGGTCAAACCAAAACCCGGCGTCACTCGCGCAGCAGATTGCACAGGCGGGCCTGTTCTTCGGGGCTGAGCGGCGGGGCCTCAACGATCCGGCGGCGGCGACGCTGGTGCAGCAGAGCCACCAGCAGACCGGTGCCCAGCATCAGCGGCCCGGCAATCCACAGCAGCAGGTTGGAACCGCCAAAGGTCGGTTGCAGCAGCACAAACTCGCCGTACCGCTCGACCACAAAAGCCACCACCTCGGCATCACTGTCGCCCGCAACCAGCCGTTCGCGCACCAGCAGCCGCAGGTCACGCGCCAGCGACGCCTGCGACTCGTCGATGGATTCGTTCTGGCAGACCAGACAGCGCAGCCCTTGCGATAAGGCGCGGGCGCGCGCCTCCAGCCCCGGATCGGCCAGCATTTCACCCGGCTGCACCGCAAACACCGGGCTGGCAATCAGACACAGGATCAGCAGCAACCGCTTCATTCCGCCGCCACCTCGGCTATGCGCCGGGGTGCCCCGGCAGCCACCCGGAACCGCCGGTCGCTGAGGCTGAGCAAGCCCCCCAGCGCCATCAGGATCGCCCCGGCCCAGATCCAGCTGGCAAACGGTTTCACATAGGTCCGCACCGCCCAGCCGCCATCGGCCTGTTGGTCGCCGATCACCAGATAGAGGTCACGGAACAATCCGTTATCAATCGCGGCTTCGGTGGTTTCCATGCCAGAGCCGCCAAACAGCCGCTTTTCCGGGTACATCACCGCCTCTGCGCGACCATTGCGCGCTACATCGATCCGCGCCAGGGTTGATCGGTAGTTCGGCCCCGGCAGTTGTTCCACCGAGGCAAGGGTGATCTGGTAGCCGGACACCGCAAACGGCTGGCCGATCTGTGCCACCCGGATATCCTCGGATTGCCAGGCCAGCATGGCGGAAATGCCGAATATCGTGACGCCAAACCCGGTATGCGCCACCGATTTGCCCCAGTCGGCGCGTGGCAGGCGGCCGAGCCGCCCCAATCTTTGCCGGAAGGTGCCGCGCCCGGTTCGCCCTGCCAGATCAAGCACTGAGCCCAATGCCAGCCACAGACCCAACCCAGCCCCGACCGGCCCCTGTGCCGACCGCCCGGTCTGCATCGCCCAAAGCAGCGCCGCCAGTGCCAGCGCCAGCAGCGCTGCGGGCAGCATCGCGCCACTGGCCCGCCCCAGTGCCCCGCGCTTCCACGGCAACACCGCACCGATTGGCAGGATCAGCGCCAGCGCCACCATGAACGGGGTAAAGGCCAGGTTGAAGAACGGCGCACCGACCGACAGTTTGCGGTCAAACAGCAGCTCCGCCACCAAGGGCCAGACCGTGCCGACAAACACCACAAACGCCGCCACCGCCAACAGGATGTTGTTCAGGATCAGCGCCGATTCGCGGCTGACCAGACCAAACAGCCCCTTGGCCTCCAGCGCCGCGGCGCGGGCGGCAAACAACGTCAGCGCTCCGCCGACAAACAGGCCAAGAATCAGCAGGATATAGACGCCCCGGGTCGGATCACTGGCAAAGGCATGCACCGATGTCAGCACGCCCGAACGCACAATAAAGGTGCCGATCAGCGAAAAGCCGAATGCGAGGATCGCCAGCAATATCGTCCAGCTTTTCAGGGTTTCGCGCTTTTCCACCACAATGGCGGAATGGACCAGGGCACCGGCAATCAGCCAGGGCATGAAGCTGGCGTTTTCCACCGGATCCCAGAACCAGAAGCCGCCCCAGCCCAGTTCGTAATAGGCCCACCAGGAGCCAAGCGCGATGCCAATGGTCAGAAACACCCAGGCCGCCAGGGTCCAGGGCCGCACCCAGCGGCCCCAGGCGGCATCGACCCGCCCCTCGATCAGCGCCGCCACCGCAAAGGAAAACGCCACCGACAGGCCGACATAGCCCAGATAGAGGAACGGCGGGTGAAACGCCAAACCGGGGTCTTGCAGCAGGGGGTTCAGATCGTGGCCGTTGAACGGCGGGAAAGCCACCCGCTCAAACGGGTTGGAGGTCAGCAGGATAAAGCCCAGAAACGCCACCCCGATCAGCGATTGCACCGACAGCACCCGCGCCTTGAGCGCCAGTGGCAGGGTGGTGCCGAACCACGCCACCGCCGCGCCGAACAGGGTCAGGATCAATACCCACAGCAGCATCGAGCCTTCGTGGTTGCCCCAGACCCCCGCCACCTTGTACAGCATCGGCTGTTCGATATTGGAATTGTTGACCACCACCAGCAGTGAAAAGTCCGAGACGACAAAGGCGCGGGTCAGGGCGGCAAAGGCCAGTGCCACCAGCAGGAATTGCAGCCCCGCCGCCGGCAGCGCCAGCGCCATCCAGTCGCGCCAGCCCCGGTGCGCCCCGACCATCGGAATGATGGCCTGTGCCACTGCGACAGCCAGCGCCAGAACCAGTGCGAAATGTCCAAGTTCGTTGATCATGGCGCGATCATAGGGCCTTGGTGCGGCGCCGCCAATGGCTGACGGTGCCGCACCTCGCGGATCACGCCTTGGTGTCCGGCCCTTCGGCCCCTGCCCCTGCCCCTGCCTCCTGGCGCAGGTAGTGGGTTTCGCGCGCCCCGAAGTAAAAGGTGATGATGCCCCCCAGCAGCCACCACAGCGGATCCGGCATCGCCTGCAACGCCGCCATCCGGTCGCCAAAACCCACCGGGTCCAGCATCGCATCCGCAAACAGCGCCACTGTCCCCAGCGCCATCAACGGGCGCGGCAGGCGGTTGATCGCATCCAGCAGATGGTCAAAGCGGTTTGGGGTGCCCTGCCCCGCAGTGGCAGTGGTTGGGGCTGTGGTTGGGCCCTTGGCTGAACCTGCAGCGACCAGCCCCCTGACAACCGCCATCATCCCCATGCCTTGGTCCTTTCGCGGTGCTGGGCCTCGGTCAGGTGAAAGGCCAGGCTGATGAACTGTTCGGCGCGGGTGATCCAGCCGCCTTTGCCGCCATCGCGCCGCCGTGCATATTTGCGGCTGGCGGGGCGGGCATCGCCAAGGCCGTAGTAGTAATTGCGCCGGGCAATGCCGTAAGCATCGGCCAACCGGGCCGGAATGTCGGCAAAGGCGGCCTGGGCGGCGTGAATGGTGGCGGGGCCGATCACCCCATCGTCCTGCAAAGGATAGCCCAGCTGGGCCAGCAACCGTTGCAGCACCTTCACCGCATTGGAACCGGCATTCACCTGCATGTCGAACACCGAAGGTTGCAGCACCGCTGGCAACTGGTCGATCCGGGGGGTGTGGTAGTACTGCGCAATCATGATCGCCACCGCATCGGCGCGGCTGATTGCCATCACATCGGCGGCACTGATCCGGCGGTCACCGGTCAGATCGCGGCCATGGCGCTGCCATGTCGCCAGGGTGATCCCGTAATTTGTCGCCCCGCCCGGATCATCGGGATCATTCACATAGCCGCCTTCGCGGCTGACAATCTGTTCGGCAATCTGTTGAACCGTCGGCATGGCACCCCCCTTTGACAAGGGGCCATGATCCGGCTTGCAGGATTAACAGACCGGTCAGCTACCGTTCGCCGGTTTGTAGACGCCCTGTGCCTTCAACGCATCAATCACTTCGCGCGGCATGTAGGTTTCATCATGCCTGGCAAGGATTTCACTGGCGACAAAGGTGCCGCCGACCAGGGATCCGGTGCCGACCATGCCCTGACCCTCGCCGAACAGGTCGGGCAGCACCCCGGTAAAGCTGACCGCAATGGTCTGGTTGGTGTCGGTGACGGCAAAAGTAGTGGTGGCACCGGGGCCGCTTTGGATCGAGCCTTCGACCACCAATCCGCCGATGCGGAACACCTCGGTCGGCGGCGGTGGTGCCGCTGCCACCTGGGTGGGAGAGCGGAAATAGTTGATCCCGTCCCCCATTGCCCAGATGATCAGCCCGGTCGCCGTCACCAGTGCCAGCATTGCCACCACAATCACCTGAATCCGGCGCTGTTTCTTAAGGCTTTTCACGGGAACACCGGTGCCAGCATCAGCCCTGCGGTTTCAGCGACCCCCAGCATCAGATTGGCATTCTGGATCGCCTGCCCCGAGGAGCCTTTGGCCAGATTGTCCAGCACCGCCACCACCACGGCGCGGCCCACGATCCGGTCGGCTGTGACGCCGATATGGACGAAATTCGATCCGCGGATGGCGCGGGTTGACGGCAGCGCGCCGTAAGGCAGCACCTGCAGAAACGGCTCGTCGCGGTAGCGCGCCGCCAATGCGCCATGCACCGCCAGCGGATCGCCATCCACGTAAACCGTTGCCAGAATCCCCCGGTTCATCGGCAGCAGATGCGGGGTGAATTGCACGGTGACCGGCCTGCCCGCCGCCTTTGAGAATTCCTGATCGAACTCGCCCAGATGCCGGTGGGTGCCCCCGGCGGCATAGGCATGGGTACCCTCGCTCAATTCGGCATGCAGCAGATTTTCCTTGAGGCTGCGCCCTGCCCCCGATACCCCGGCCTTCAGGTCGATCACGATCCGGTCCAGATCAATTACCCCGGCGGCGATCAGCGGCAGCAGCGCATATTGCCCGGTGGCGGCATTGCAGCCGGTGCCAGCGACCAGCCGGGCGCGGGTGATCTCGGGGCGGTAAAATTCGGTCAGGCCATAGACGGCTTCAGCCTGCAGGTCGGGGGCGGAATGCGGTTTACCGTACCATTTTTCATAGGCGGCAGAATCGCGCAGCCGGAAATCGGCGGACAGGTCCACCACCTTCAGATCGCGCGGCAACTCTTTGATAACCGCTTGCGATGTCGCATGCGGCAGTGCGCAGAACACCAGATCGGTGCCGGCAAAATCGATGTCTTCGATCTTTTGCAGACGGGGCAAGTCCAGATGGCGCAGATGCGGGAACACCTCGGCATAGTCCATCCCGGCCTTGCGGTCGCCCGACAGGCCGGTGATCCGCATGGTGGGATGGGTGGCGATCAGGCGCACCAGTTCAGCCCCGGTATAGCCCGAGGCCCCAAGGATGGCGACGGTGTGGCTGGTCATGGTGGC
This sequence comes from Paracoccaceae bacterium, assembly GCA_043736155.1. Classification (GTDB taxonomy): domain Bacteria; phylum Pseudomonadota; class Alphaproteobacteria; order Rhodobacterales; family Rhodobacteraceae; genus JANNRR01. The sequence goes on from JAYTDA010000310.1 coordinate 5,877, forward strand.
ACCTTGCGTAGCAGGGGTTTTCGGGGGTGTTGTCGCGGGAATGGGGGGCGGTTGCAAGGGGGGCACGTCAAAGTGACCCCCCCTCACGCCGCCTCGAACATCACCCTGCGGCGCAGGAACTGGGTGGCGCGGTCTGATACTAACCGGGGGTCGCCGGTGGTCAGGTTGACCGACCTGGTGCCCTGCCCCAGCATTTCGGGGCGGCGGGTCAGATAGTCGGCCAGGCTTTCCGCCACCAGATCGGCTTGGGAATAGACCGCGACCGAGGGGCCAAGGGCGTCGCGGAACACCTGTTCCATCAGCGGATAGTGGGTACAGCCCAGAATGGCGGCTTCGGGGTGCGGCATCCGGCGTTTGAGCGCCTCGACATGGCCGCGCACCAGCACTTCGGCCAGGATCAGATCGCCCTGTTCGATGGCATCGACCACACCGCCGCAAGGCTGCGCCTCGACATCGACACCAATGGCCCGAAACGCCAGTTCGCGCTGAAAGGCGCGGCTGGCAACCGTGGCGGGGGTGGCGAACAGCGCCACATGTTTCACCGCCACTTCGCGCGGCGGCGAGTTGTCGCCCCAGTGCCGCTCGGTCAGCGCCTCGATCAGCGGCACAAACACCCCCAGCACCCGCTTTTCCGGCGGTACCCAGGTTTCCTGCATCCGCCTGAGCGCGGCGGCGCTGGCGGTATTGCAGGCCAGGATCACCAGATCGCAGCCCGCATCCCACAGCCGTTCAACCCCGGTGCAGGTCAGGGCAAAGATGTCGTCGGCATCGCGGACCCCGTAAGGCGTGTGGCGGTTGTCGCCGTAATAGACAAACGGCACCTGCGGCAGCCGCCGCGCCACCGCATCCAGCACCGTCAGACCGCCAAGGCCGCTATCAAACACGCCGACCGCCATGCTATGCCCGGTTCCTTTCGCGGTACTTCTGTTCGAACTCAAAGCCATAGTCATAGGATTTCAACGGCTTCGGCGACAATTCATAGGTGCATTTGCGCAGATAGTCCATCAGGGCGCGCGGGTCGGATTTCAGCGGTGCCAGTGTCGAGGCCGGGATCGGATCGCCGATGACGATCCGCACCGGACCCCCGATCCGGGCGCGAAACTCCTTGATCAGCAGCGCCAGCCGCAGGTTGGAATGCAGATGGCTGGCCAGTTGGAACAGCCGCGAATTGTGGCCTTCGAAATAGATTGGCACCACGGTGGCATTGGATTTGGCGATCATCTTGGCGGTAAAGCTGCGCCAGCCCGGGTCCATCGGAAAGGCAAAGGGTTTTGCCGCCGTCGACACTGTTCCCCCCGGAAACACCCCCATCGCCCCGCCCTTGGCCAGGAAATCCAGCGCAATCGCCCGGGTTTGCA
>JAYTDA010000311.1:0-10234 GCA_043736155.1 Paracoccaceae bacterium
GCGCCGTGGCCACATGCATCGACGTGGTGGATTTGCCTGACCCGCCCTTTTCGTTGCCGACAACGATGATATGCGCCACGCCTGCCCCGCCTGTTTCCGGTCCCGCCTTCTGGCGTTGATTTTCTATAAGGGCAGCGTCGGTCCGAGGGAAGTGGGTCGCAAAATCAGGATGTCGGTGCCGCGTCGCTGCAACGGATTTGCCGGCGTTCGCAATAAACGATCGGCCGGTCGCGGCGGCCCCAGCAATAGCCCTCGGGTGCCGCTGTCAGCCGCAACACCCAGATCACCGCGCCACCATCGTCGGCGCGCAACCGGCTGCCTTCGCGCCGCAGGGTGATGCTGCCGGGGTCGGCGGCAAGGACATCATAGCGCGCACGAAAGGTGGCACCCGCCTCGGGGTCTTCGGCGGGCTGTTCCCAGCTAAGTTCGACATGCGGGCGCGGCCCTGTCACTTCCAGCCGGTGCGGATTGGCGCTGCAGGACAGGGCCGGGTCATTGGCGGAGCCATAAAGGCCGGGCACCAGATCCATGGCACTCTCGGCCGCAACCGGGGCGGCACAGGCGATCAGCAACAGGGCAGGCAAGGCGCGCATGGGGACAGAATGCCAGACGAACGCCTGTCGGGAAAGCTGCAAAAACCAAGGGCGCACCCATGGCGCGCCCTTGTCATCCCCTTCGCAGTGGCGGGGTTCAGAACCCCAGACCTGCGTATTTGTTCTTGAACTTCGACACCCGGCCGCCAGTGTCCATCAGCTTGGCGTTGCCGCCAGTCCAGGCCGGATGCGACAGCGGGTCAATGTCCAGCGCCATCTGGTCGCCTTCCTTGCCCCAGGTCGACCGCATCCCGATGATGGTGCCATCGGTCATCTTGGCGGTGATGTTGTGATAGTCGGGGTGAATGCCTTGTTTCATCGCTGGACCCTCACTCGGCTTTTTCTTTGTAGTTGGCGACTTCGGCGATCCGGGCAGATTTGCCGCGGCGATCACGCAGATAGTACAGCTTGGCGCGGCGTACCCGGCCCCGGCGCACCACTTCGATGCTGGCGATGTTGGTGGAATACAGCGGGAAAACCCGTTCCACACCCTCACCAAACGAGATTTTGCGCACGGTGAACGAGGCGGAAATGGTGGCACCGCCCTTGCGGGAAATGCACACACCTTCGTAATTCTGCACCCGGCTGCGGGTGCCTTCGGTCACTTTGTATCCGACACGGACGGTGTCGCCCGATTTGAAATCGGGAATGGTCTTGCCAAGCGACGCAATCTGCTCGGCCTCCAGTTGTGCGATCATATCCATCGCAACTCCTTTCTTGCTCGGGTGTACCCCGAAGTGATGCCGCGCCAGAGCTCTCGGTCTTCGCTCGGGTCCCTGCCGGATGGCAAGCCCGCCAGAGATGGCAGCCGCTTGGTTTGCACGGGTTTCCCCTGGCATCGCCTGTCGAAGCAATCAGGCGAATCGGCCAATGGAAATCCGGCCCGATGGGCCAACAGCCCCGGGCAGGGGCATATAGGCCGCACAGGGGCGCGGGTCAAGGGAAAGTGCGGGCCGCTGCCTCAGTCTTTGCGCGCCAGCCAGGCCTGCCACAGGTCGGGTCGGCGCTCCCTGGTGATCTCTTCGGCCTGTGCCTGCCGCCATGTCGCCACTGCGCCGTGGTGGCCTGACAGCAGCACCTCGGGGATCGGCAATCCCTGCCACTCGGCGGGCCTTGTATAGTGCGGATGTTCCAGCAACCCTTCGGAAAAGCTCTCCTCCTCGGTTGAGGCCTGGTTGCCCAGCACCTTCGGGATCAGCCGCACCGTCGCATCAATCATCGCCTGTGCCGCGATCTCGCCGCCGGTCAGCACGAAATCGCCCAGTGACACCTCTTCCACACCGTATGCCTGCAACACCCGTTCATCGACGCCCTCGAACCGGCCGCACAGCAGGGTGACCCCGTCTGCCGCAGCCCAGGCTCGCGCCATGGACTGATCGAACCGCCGCCCCCTTGGGCTCAGGTACACCACAGGCCAGCGTCCCCGGTCTGCCGGGGTGCCAACCGCCGCCTGATCCAGCGCCGCCGCCACCACATCGGGGCGCAGCACCAGACCGGCGCCGCCGCCTGCCGGTGTGTCATCGACATTGCGGTGGCGGCCCTGGCCAAAGCAGCGCAGATCAATGCATTCCAGCGCCCACAACCCGATATCCAGCGCCTTGCCCACCAGGCTCAGCCCCAGCACCCCGGGAAAGGCGTCGGGAAACAGCGTGATGATCCGCGCTGCCCATGCCCCTTTCAGCCGGGGGTTGGCCTGCATCAGCTCACGTGGCTGGACCGAGGCAGACAGGCTCAGCCGTCCATGCGATTTCGGGGGTGGGTCATCCTCGTTCATCCCCGTGTTCTATCGCAGCCGACTGCTAGGTAAAAGTACTTGCCGCGCGGCCATCCCGACGGGTCGCTGTTTCCAGGGTTTGTCTTTCGTGAAAATACTCCACGGGGGGGTGTGGGGGGTGTGAAACCCCCCGCTTTGTTTCGGTCACGCAAAGCGGCCTACTGCTTCCTGCCCCGGTCCGCTTCCACCGCCTCAAGGATGGCGCGTTTGACCCGGGTCAGGGTGTCACGCGGCATCCCCACCCGGTTCAGCGCCATGAAAGCATCGGCCAGATCATAGGGGGGGCTCTGGTTCGACGGCGGCTTTGCGGGCAACGATGCCCGCAGCGCCGCATCCAGTTCCAGCAGATCATAGATCGCCTCTACCGGGCCAAGCCTGCGGACCATGGTCTGTTCCAGTGCCGCTGCGGCAACCACCACACCAAGGCCTGCTGCCCCGACCGCATCGCGGGTTGCGGCGATCAGCGCGGCAAAATCGGCGGCGGGGCCGTAAAGCCGGGTGAATTTGCCGATGCCGATATCGGGTTTGTGGTGTTTGGCCAGTTGCCAATGGATCGACCTGATCCAGGCTTCGGGCTGGCGGGTGGTGTACAGCAGTGTCAGTTCCAGCGCTGCGCCAAACTGCCGGTGCAGCACCGTGGTGATGGCGGTGGCAATCGGGACGGCGGCGGAATAGTCGCTGATCTTCAGATTGCCCGGCATGTGGCCGGAAAAATCCTCGGACGAGACCACCAGCGCCTGCCCCGGATGCAGCGGCAGTGCGGCGGCCCAGTCGGCAAGATCGCCGTGCAGGGCCTGCAGGTCGGCAGCGGTCAGGCGCTCGGAATAGCGGCGGGCGGCATCGGCGGCCCGGGCAAGGCTTTTGCTCAGGGCCCGGGTTTCCACCAGAACATCAGGGGCCAGCCAGGCGGCATGGGCGGCAAGGGACGCTTGCAAACTGGTGGTGCCGGTCTTGTGAAACCCGGCGTGAAAGATGATGCGGACCGGCGGCGGGCTCATGGTGTGTGCAGGGTCATGGTGTGTGCAGATTCATGGTCTGTGCAGATTCATGGCGATTGCGACAGGCTGCGGTCCAGCGCGACCAGACAGGGCCGCAAATAGCGCGCCTCTGCCTCTGGCGATATCGGGGCTGCCAGACGGGCGGCGACATCGGCGCGCATCGCCCGCGCCTCGGTGCCAAAGCCGCCGCGTTCAGCCCAGACCATTGCCAGACGGGCGACTATGGCCGACAGGGTGGCGTCCCCTGCGGCCATGCCGCTGCGAAACAGGGCGGCGACCTGTTCGCCGGCGATATCGATCCCGGCCACCAGCGGATGCGCCAGCCAGAAACACAGCGCCGCCAGCCAGACCGTGCCCTCATTGCGCCGCGCCATCAGCGCCCGCAGCACCGCCCCCTGATGGCCCAGCGCCGCCAGATCCTGCACCAGCGCCTCCAGCGCCCCGGGGTCCAGCCCGCGCAGTTCGGCGTGATCGGCATAGCGGTCCAGCAAATGGTCGATCCTGGCCAGGGTCGTCACAGCCGGATCAGCCGATGACACTGCACCAGACACCGCACCAGTCACCGGAAAATGCAGCGCCCAGAACCGCCGCAGCAGCAGCGCCGCCACCGATGCCATGCCCAGCGTCAACCACAGATCCACCGGGGCCATCGGCACCGCTCCGATCCGGATCGCCATCCGGCCCAGACCAAACAGACCGATCACCAGCAACAGGTTGATTGCGGCGCATTGCACCAGCCGGGTCACCAGCGGCTGGGTGCCGCCGATCCGCGCCACCCCTGCCAGCATGAACAGCCCGGCAAACACCGGCAAGGCAAGCCAGTCCGCCCCGGCAGTTCCGGCCAGCACCGGTGCCAGATACAGCAACAGCCAGGCAAATCGGGTGGCACCGTCATTGGGTGCCGGGCCGGGCCTTGAACCGGACCTGGGATCTGATAGCGGCACTGGGTCAGGCCTCGCTCAGATGGCTCATCTGGTCGATCAGGGCAAGGATCGCCGGTGCCGCCGCCGGGTGGCGGGTCGCCACATCGCGCATCCGCGCCACCTGTGGCGTATCCATCAGCGCCAGATGCCGTTGCCGCAGCAACCGGGAGCAGCGTTCGGCAAACAGCTTCAGCCGTGCGGCATCTTCGCCGGCAAGATCAAAGGCGCGGCTCAGCAGTCCCTGGCCCAGCACCATTCCGGCAATTTCACTATCGGTTGCCGCCAGCACAAAGGCGCGGCGCAGCACAGTGGATTGGCCGGGGCCGTCAATCGCCCGTGACATCGCCTGCAACAGGGCCAGTGGCGGGGTTTCCTGCAACGCGGCGCTGACCAGCATCATCAGATCCGGTTCCCGCGTGGCTTCCGGCAGGGCCGCCAGCCGCGTGACCCAGGGCAGTGCCTGTGCCTCGGCGCGGCGCTGTGCCGTTTCGGCCAGACGGCGCTCTGCGGCGGGTCCGGCATTGGCGCGGGCCGCAGCAGCTTCGGTCTCCAGCGTGGCGCGGTCGACATAGTCCGTCAGGTCGGGATTTCCGGACGCCGGATCCCACAGGATCCGCGATACCGGCACCGCCAGCAGCGACATCAGCGGCGGCACCCAGACCGGCATCGGCGGCAAGCTGCCAGCCGTGCCGCCAATGCCGCGCCCAATGGCAAAGCAAAAGCCGACAATCGCGGCTTGAACCACAACCCAGAACAGCAGTTTCAACAAGACCTTGCGGTTGACCCAGTCGGCCAACGCCTCGGGCCACATCGCCGGGCGCATGACCACCAGCCACAGCATGAAGATCGCGGTAAACTCGGCGATCATCGGCCAGCCAAATCCGGCCAACCCGGCCACCAGAGGCCCCATGTAAAGCAACGCGGTGGACAGCAGAAACAGGCGGTAACGCAACGACACGGTCATTCCAGCAACCCCTCGGGCGGATCAGCCACGATCCGGCGCAGGGCCAGATCGACTGTCGGCACGATAGCGCGGGTAAACGGCAGCAATAGGGCAGATTTCAGCCCTTGGCCTGACAGTTCCAGCAAATCCGTTGCACCGTGATTATGCACGGCGGTCACGGTGCCCAGCAGCACACCGCCGGTGTCGCGCACCTCCATGCCAATCAGATCGGCGTGGTAGAACTCGTCATCCGGCAGGCTTGGCAGCTTTGCGCGGTCGGCATACAGCCGCACGCCTTTCAGCGCATCGGCCTGTTCCTTGGTGGCAACCCCGGTCATCCGGGCGGAAAAGCCGCCCGGAATCGACCGGGTCAGCCTGATCTTGTAACTCTGGCTGCCGTCTTCGGAGAACAGCGGGCCATAGCCCGCAATCGCCTCGGGGTCGGCGCAAAAGCTTTTCAGCCGCACTTCGCCCTGGACCCCGAAAGACCCGGCCAAAGCGCCGACACACACCCTGTCGTTGCTCATGGTCTGGCACCGATGCACAGACCAACGGCATTGGTCTGACCGCCAGCACTGGTGCAGGCGCCATCCAGTTGCCAGGTCTGAAACTTCATGCCGCCCCAAAAGGCAGCGGCGCACAGGGCCAGAGTGATGGTGCGTCTGATCATGGCATGTCCTGTTTTGGTACGATGGGGCGCAGCGACGCAATGGCAAGGCCGGGAGGCAGCAGAACTGCCCCCCGGCCTGTCGTAAACTCAGCCGTTTTGGGCAGCTTATTCAGCAGCTTCAGCAGATTTGGCAGCCTTGGCCGCCTTTTCGGTGGCGCGGGCCTTGGCTTTCTTGCCCGGTTCGCCGGCTTTCAGGTTCTTGCGTTCGGCTTTCGGCAGCACACCGGCATTTTCCAGCATGCGGGCGACGCGGTCGGTCGGCTGTGCGCCCTGGCCCAGCCAATGCTTTACACGCTCGATATCCATTTTCACCCGGTCTTCGCTGTCTTTCGCCAGCAGCGGGTTATAGGTGCCCAGCTTTTCCAGAAAGCGGCCATCGCGTGGCATCCGGGCATCGGATGCCACGATGGAATAGTGCGGGCGCTTGTTGCTGCCGCCACGGGCCAGCCGGATTTTCATCGACATTGGGTAGTCTCCTTTGGTTTTCGTGGAGGGTGCGTGATTTCACGCACCGCTTGGGTTGATCATTTCGCAAGGTGCGTGATTTCATGCACCTTTGGGGTTGGTCATTTCTGTAGATTCTCGTGATGCCTGATGACTTCACAGATGATGAAGGTCAGGAATTTCTTGGCAAATTCGGGGTCAAGGTCGGCTTCTTTCGCCAGCCATTCCAGCCGCTCGATCTGGCGGGCTTCGCGGCTGGGGTCCGAGGCAGGCAGATCATGTTCGGCCTTCAGCCGCCCGACCGACTGGGTCTGTTTGAACCGTTCCGCCAGAGTATAGACCAGAATGGCATCCAGCCGGTCGATCGAGGCGCGGTGTTCAGCCAGCACGGCAGCGGCAAGGCCGGTTGGATCGGTAGGGTCGGTCATTGCGGCCTCCGGTTTCGTTGCAGTGTCAGGGTCATGCCAGAACTCCCGGGGCGGAATGGCGGTACACCACCATGTCTTCGCCTTCGACCTTCGCGGCTCCCGGATCAAGCGTCGCCCCAAGCCGCTGCGCCAGCGCAATCGACCGGGCATTGGCGGGGGCGATATAGCTGACAGCGGTTGTCCAGCCCAGATCGACAAAGACATGTGCCCGTGCCGCTGCCGCTGCCTCAAAGCCATAGCCCTTGCCCTCGGCTTCGGGGGCAAACATCGACCAGCCTAGCTCCTGTTCCGGCCAGCCTTCGGGAAACCATGGCCCCACCATGCCGATGGCGGTATCGCCGCCCTTTGAGGTGACAAAGAACATGCCATAGCCGCGCAACACCCAATGGCCGACCAGATGGCCAAACCCGCGCCACGCCCGGTCACGGTTGAGCGGGCCACCAACATAAAGCGCCCGGTCACTGGTCAGAAACGCCGCCAGCGGCTCCCAATCCACCAGTTGCGGCGCATGCAGCAGCAGCCGTTCAGTTTCCAGCACGGGGGTATCCAGGTGATACATGGTCAGACCCGGCTCCGGTGATGCCGGTAAATCCGGACTGGTGGCGGATAGGGACAGGCGGCCAAGCCATCCACCACAGCGCCCATCCGTTCACACAACCGGTGAGATCGGGCATTGTCGGGGTGGGTATAGCTGACAGCGGATTGCCAATCGGTGGTGGCAAAGAACCAGTCACGCGCGGCTGTGGCGGCTTCAAACGCGATGCCTTTGCCTTCAAGGCTTGCATCCCACAGGCTCCAGCCCAATTCCGGCTCTGGATGGGTTTCGGGGTAGAACGGCCCGATTCCGCCTATTGCCTGATCCGATCCCTGCAGCGTCACCGCAAACAGGCCAAAGCCATGCCGGACCCATTGGCCCAGCACCTGTTCAACCTCGCGCAAATGCTCCTCGTCGGTCCAGGGGCCACCCATGATCCGGCTGCGCTCCGATGCCCAGAAGGTTGCCGAGGCAGGCAGGTCCTGTGGTGCTAACTGGCGCAGGGTCAGGCGCGCGGTGTGAAGGGTCGGGGCGATCATGCCACCACCTCCGGGCCGGGATGCCGCCAGACGTCGATCAGGGTGCCGCGCGGCGTGGTCCATTGGTGGCCCGGCACCGCGCCAAGGCGGCGGGCCAGAGCGGCGGAGCGTTGGTTGTCGGGGGTGATATAACTGACGGCGCTAGACCAGCCCAGAACGCGCCAGGCAAAGGTCCGGGCCGCCAAGGCCGCCTCAAACGCCAGCCCCTTGCCTTCGTCGGCGGCAGGCCAGACCGACCATTTGATCTCACCCTCGGGCTGGCCACCGGGATGCCAGGGGCCAAAGATGCCGACCACATGGCCGTCAGCTTTGGACAAGGCGATAAACGGCCCGAAGCCGCGCAGGGTGCGGTGGCCGATGATGGCGGCAAAGCTGCGCCAGGCCTCATGCGGCAGCGCACCCCAGCCCCGCGCCGCTGCCCGCTCCGATGCCAGAAAATCCACATGCGCCTGCAGGTGGTCCACCGAAGGCAGAACCAGCCGCAGGCGCGCGGTTTCAAGGATCGGGTCGGCCATGGTCATCTCTGGGTCATTTCTTGGTGAACAACCCCGACAATCCACCGGGTAGCCCAAGTCCCTTGCCAAGGCCCGAAAGCCCGCCCGGCATAGTACCCAACTCGCCCATCTTCTGCTGCAACGCCGCTGGGTCCATCCCCGCCATATCCTTGCCTTTGCCGCCGAACATGCCCCCCAGCGCCTGCTTCAGCGCAGCCCCTTTGCCCATCGCGCCGAGCTTTTTCATCATGTCGGCCATTTGCCGATGCTGTTTCAGCAGCTTGTTCAGGTCCGACACTTCCAACCCTGCCCCCGCTGCAATCCGCCGCTTCCGGCTGGCTTGCAAAAGGTCAGGGTTGGCGCGTTCACGTTTGGTCATCGACTGGATCAGGGCGATCTGGCGGCGCACCACGCCATCGTCAAACCCCGCCGCTTCCATCTGTTTGGCGGCTTTGCCCATGCCGGGCATCATCCCCATGATGCTTTGCATGCCGCCCATCTTCATCATCTGTTCCAGCTGGCCCTTCAGGTCGTTCATGTTGAACAGACCCTTCTGGAACCGCTTCATCATCCGTTCGGCCTGTTCGGCTTCAAAGGTTTCCTGCGCCTTTTCCACCAGCGCCACGATGTCGCCCATGCCCAGAATCCGCCCGGCAACCCGGTCGGCCTCAAAGGTTTCCAGCGCATCCATCTTTTCGCCCAGGCCGACAAAGCGGATCGGCTTGCCGGTCACGGCGCGCATCGACAGCGCGGCACCGCCACGCCCGTCGCCGTCCATCCGGGTCAGCACCACGCCGGTGATGCCGACCCTGGTGTCAAACTCCGATGCGACGTTGACGGCGTCCTGTCCGGTCAGACCATCGACCACCAACAGAATCTCGTGCGGCCGGGTGATGTCGCGCACCGCCTGCACTTCGTCCATCAGCACGTCGTCGATATGCAGACGGCCTGCGGTATCGAGCATATAGACATCGTAGCCGCCCATCGTCGCCTGCGCCTTGGCGCGGGTGGCGATCTGGATGGCAGACTCGCCCTTGACGATCGGCAGGGTATCGACGCCGATCTGGCGACCGAGAATCTGCAGCTGCTCCATCGCGGCGGGGCGGTTGGTATCCAGCGACGCCATCAGAATCCGCTTGCCGCCACGTTCCATCAGCCGCTTGGCCAGCTTGGCGGTGGTGGTGGTTTTACCCGAGCCTTGCAGACCGACCATCAGGATCGGCGCCGGGGGGCTGTCGATCTTCATCTCGTCGGCGGGGCCGGTGCCACGCAACATCGCAATCAGTTCGTCATGGACGATCTTGACCACCTGTTGTCCAGGCGTGATCGACCGCGTGACCGCCTGCCCGGTCGCCTTGGCCTGCACCGCCGCGATGAAATCGCGTGCGACCGGCAGCGATACGTCGGCTTCCAGCAGGGCAACCCGCACTTCGCGCAGCGCGGTTGCCACATCGGCATCGGTCAGCGCACCCTGTTTGGTCAGCCGCTCAAACACCTGGCCCAAGCGTTCAGACAGATTCTCGAACATGGCCCGCTCTCCTTGCTGCACCCTGACGGACATGGGGTCCGCCGCCGAAATGACCTAGCGTCGAAATGACCTAGCGCCGAAAAACCCAACCCCAAACGGAAACATCACCCGCGGGCGAAACCTCGCTGACGGGTGGCGATCCTGTGCAGGGACAGGACCGGAAGTGTTGTGACTTCCGGAATGTTGGGCGCGATTACGCCGGATGGCGGGGTGAGTCAAGAGTTGGCGGGGTTGCATCATGTCGGGGGGCAGGCGCGCAGCATACTCCCTCCCCCTTCGTGCTAAGGGATGCACACATCGTCAGGTTTGGTTTTCCCGGTGCGCTTGACGGGTTGAATGTTGCATGATTCGGTTGTCCTACCTTG